>JANOBJ010000063.1:0-13554 GCA_031411575.1 Betaproteobacteria bacterium
TGATGTCGTTGACGATGACTTTGGCGCCTTCAGCCGCCAGCCGCCGGGCGATGCCCTCGCCAATGCCGCCACCCGAGCCGGTGACGATGATGGATTTGTCTTTGACGCGCATGGATGTCTCCTTTTCGAGTACTACTAAATTAATAGCAAACTATGACCGGGGGATGAGGACGAGAGGCGTAATTGGCTTGAAAAACAGCGAACAAGCAGCTCGGTGGCCGGCTCGGCTACCCGTGCCTGATCGCCACTGTCTTCAACGTCGTAAACCCGTACAGCGCCTCAAACCCCTTCTCGCGCCCGTAGCCCGATGACTTGACGCCACCGAAGGGCAGCTCGACGCCGCCGCCGGCGCCATAGTTGTTGATGAAAACCTGGCCGCTCTTGACGCGTTTGGCCATGCGGAACTGGCGGGCGCCGTCGCGGGTCCAGATGCCGGCCACCAGGCCGAACTGGGTGGCGTTGGCCAGCTCGACGGCGTGGTCTTCGTCCGAGAAGCTCATGGCGCAGAGCACCGGGCCGAACACCTCGTCCTGCGCCAGCCGGTGCATCACGGGCACGTCGCGCAGCAGGGTGGGGGCCTGGTAGTAGCCGGTTTCGGGCGCCTCATCGACGATCTGGCCCTGCGCCACCATCGGGATGTTGGCCACGTGGGCATCGCTCAAAAAATCCCAGACACGCTGCTGCTGGCTCTGGCGGATCAGCGGGCCGACGTCCAGATCCATGGTGGCTGGGCCGACGCGCAGGTTCTCAAACGCCTGGCCCAGCCGCTCCAGCAGCGGCTCGTAAATGGCCTGGTCCACCAGCAGGCGCGAGCCGGCGCTGCAGGTCTGTCCGGCGTTTTGCACGATGGCGTTGATCACCATCGGCAGCGCGGCGTCCAGATCGGCGTCGGCAAAGATGATCTGCGGGCTCTTGCCGCCGAGCTCCAGCGTCACCGGGCAGTGCCGCTCGGCCGCCACCTGCTGGATGACCGTGCCCACTGTGGGGCTGCCGGTGAAACTGATGTGGTCAATGCCCGGGTGGCGCGCGAGCGCATCGCCCACCTCATGGCCGTAGCCGGTGACGATGTTGATGGCGCCAGCCGGAAAGCCCACCTCGGCTGCGAGTTGCGCCACGCGGATCAGGCTCAGGCAGGCGTCTTCGGCCGGTTTCACCACGCATACATTGCCCGCCGCCAGCGCGCCGCCCACGCTGCGCCCGAAGATCTGCATCGGGTAGTTCCACGGGATGATGTGGCCGGTCACGCCGTGCGGCTCGCGCCAGGTGAGCACGCTGTAGCCGTCCAGGTAGGGGATGGTGTCGCCGGTCAGCTTGTCGCACGCGCCGGCGTAGAACTCAAAGTAGCGCACCAGCGCCAGCGCGTCGGCGCGGGCCTGTTTGGTGGGTTTGCCGCAGTCGCGTTGCTCGATGGCGGCCAGTTGTTCGGCGTGCTCGGCCACCTTGACCGACAGGCGCATCAACAGGCGCCCGCGCTCGGCGGCCGAGAGCTTGCTCCACACCGCGTCCAGGCACTGGTGCGCGGCGCGCACGGCGGTGTCGATGTCGTGCGCGTTGCTGCGTTGGATCTCGTCAAACGGCTTGCCGTCGGACGGGTCGATCACGGGAATCCGGTTCCCCGAAGTCGAGGGAACCGAGGCGTTGGCGATGTAGTTGAGCTGCATGCCCGCAATTTTGCTCCAAACCGGTCCGGACGCTGATTTTCAAGTCAAATCGGCCGAGAGTCCTTGTCGAATGAACATAGTTTGCTATATTATTTATAGCGTCCGGTGTTCACCGGCAGCGGTCCCGCAGCGCCGCCGGGTTCAGGATCTCGACCTCGCCGTGCTGAACCGGCAACACCTGTCGGGCTGGGGCCAAGCGGGTGAGGGTGGGGAAAGTCGCATGGACGCCAAGCGGCGGGAGGCAGAAAATGGCCTTCAGCAAGCTGGCTGTGTCAGAACACACCGATCACCTGTCATTACCGCGCCAGGAGGCTCGAATGAAAACCCTTGTTGACCACCTCGCCCAGTACGGCGCCTACCACCGCGACCCGCGCAACATCGCCACGCATTTCGTCGGCGTGCCCATGATCGTGCTGGCGGTGGCCACGCTGCTGGCCCGACCCGCGCTGGAGGTGGGCGGTGTGCCGGTGAGCCTGGCGCTGCTGGCGGCGCTGGGCACCGGGCTCTTTTACTTCAGGCTCGACCTGCGCTTTGGCTTGGCCATGGCGCCGGTGCTCGCCGCCGTGGTGCTGGTCGGCCAATGGTTCTCGGCGCAGGGCACCACGCCGTGGCTGCTGGTGGGCGGCGGGCTGTTCGTGGTCGGCTGGATCATCCAGTTCATCGGGCACCACTACGAAGGCAAGAAGCCGGCCTTCGTGGACGACCTGGTGGGCCTGCTGGTGGGGCCGCTGTTTCTGGCCGCCGAAGCCGCGTTTGCGATGCACCTGCGCCCCGAGGTGCAGGCCGCCATCGAGGCACGCGTCGGCAAGGTCCGCCTGCGCGAGACCGCCTCGGCGTGAGGGCTTGATGTCAGTCGGCAGCCTTGCAGGCGGGGTTGCCGCGACCGGTCGCTTGCGACAGATCAACGTGGTGCCACGCACTGCGGCGACAATCGGGTCGGCCCCGCGCCGCACCCTCCGCCGCACCCCCGCATGAACCAGCCACCCCCGCTTTCGGCCTCACGCCCGACCTCGCCCACCAATACCCTGCGCCAGCTGCCGGCCGGCATATGGGTGTTGGGTTTTGTCAGTTTGCTGATGGACATCTCGTCCGAGATGATCCACAGCCTGCTGCCGCTGTTCATGGTGGGCACGCTGGGGGTCAGCGTGGTGGTGGTGGGGCTGATCGAGGGCCTGGCGGAGGCTACGGCGCTGATCGTCAAGGTGTTCTCGGGCGTCATCAGCGATTATTTTGGCAAGCGCAAGCCACTGGCTGTGCTGGGTTACGCACTGGGCGCGCTGACCAAGCCGCTGTTTGCGCTGGCGCCGGGCGCCGGGCTGGTGTTCACCGCGCGCATGCTCGACCGCGTCGGCAAGGGCATTCGCGGCGCGCCGCGCGATGCGCTGGTGGCCGATATCGCGCCGCCCGACATGCGCGGCGCCGCCTTCGGGTTGCGCCAGTCGCTGGACACGGTGGGCGCCTTTGTCGGCCCGTTGCTGGCGGTGGGGCTGATGCTGCTGTGGGCCAATGATTTCCGGGCGGTGTTTGCGGTGGCCGTCATTCCCGCTGTGCTGGCGGTGGTGCTGCTGGTGTTTGGCGTGCGCGAACCCGACGCGCCGGCCGGTCAGCCGCGCGTCAACCCGATCTCGCGCGCCAACCTCAAGCGCCTGTCGGCCCGCTACTGGTGGGTGGTGGGCATCGGCGCAGTGTTCACGCTGGCGCGGTTCTCCGAGGCTTTTCTGGTGCTGCGCGCCGAGCAGACCGGTGTGGCCGTGGCGCTGGTGCCGCTGGTGATGGTGGCGATGAATGTGGTGTACGCGGCGAGCGCCTACCCGTTTGGCAAGCTGTCCGACAGCCTCTCGCACACCCGGCTGCTGCTGTGGGGACTGGGGGTGCTGGTCCTGGCTGACGTGGTGCTGGCGCTCAGCACGCACTGGGCCGTCATGCTGGTGGGTGTGGCGCTGTGGGGCGTACACATGGGCATGACGCAGGGCCTGTTGGCCGCGATGGTGGCCGATGTGGCGCCGGCCGACCTGCGCGGCACGGCCTACGGGTTTTTCAATCTGGTCAGCGGCCTGGCGATGCTGGTGGCCAGCGTGCTGGCCGGGCTGCTGTGGCAGGGCTTTGGCGCCGCTGCCACCTTCAGCGCCGGGGCGGTGTTTTGCGTGCTGGCGATGGGTGGGCTGGCGTGGCGGCGGCGCGCTCAGGCCGCCTGACCGACCGGCGTGTAGGCGGTGGCGTTGTCGCGCAGCCAGTTCACCGACAGGTCGCTGGTCTGTTGCGTGGGGTGAAAGTCTTTGCGCATGTAGTCGCGCCACGGCTTCACGGCGGTGCGGATCATGCCGCGCCGGCCAAACAGGGTACTGGCCGCGCTTGTAAGGGTGCTCCAGCGCCACAGCGTGCCATCGCGCCGCAGGTTGTTGACGGTTTGGCGCAGCGTGTCGGTCAAAAACACCGTGGTGATGCGCTTGAACCAGGTGATGCGCCACTCATGGCTGCCGCCCAGCGCCTGGTAAATATCAAACGCGGTGCTCTTGTGCTCGGCCTCTTCGGCGCTATGCCACAGCCACAAGGTCTGCAGGCGCGTGTCGGTGCCGGCCAAGAGGTCAGGATTGCCCAGCATCCACTCGGCCATGATGGCGGTGAAGTGCTCATTGGCGGCCGTCACGCCCAGTGCGTGGCGCGGGTCCAGGCCCTCCATCAGCTTCATGCGTTCGGCGGCGCGCGGCGCCCAGTCGTTGACCAGGCCCTGCTTTTCCAGATGGCCGTTGAACAGCGCGTGGATGCGGCGGTGCGTGGCCTCCTGGCCGATGAAGCCCTGCACCTCGGCCTTGAACTCGGCCTGTTTATCGGCCGGCAGCGCCTTGTGGCCGTTGCGCACCGCGTCGATGAAGAACTGCTCGCCGACCGGAAAGCTCATCGACAGCGCGTTGAACAGCGCGGTGCGAAACGCGTCACCGCCGCACCAGTGGCGCGCAATAGGCGCTTCCAGATCAATCAGCAGGCGGCGTACAACGAGGTCGGTCATGGGGTGCTCCAGAAGGCCGCCAATCGCTGGGCGGCAAGGGTTGGAATGGAACTGGTACGACTTCGTACCAACAGGCTGGATAATGCACAAGCTTTGTGGTACTGTCAAGTACCAATTTGCTTTGCAAGGCTGAAATGGCTGTTGCCGAGGCTTGTACCGTGACCCCAACAACCCCTGAATCGACCGCTGACCACGCCGCCGAACCCGGCCGCGAAGGCGAGCCACCGTCCGCGGCCAGCTCGGCCGCCAGCACCACTGCCGACATCGCCGCCCAAGCCCGCACCGAGCACCGCCACCGCCTGCTCGAAGGCATGGCAACCGCCGTGGCCACGCGCGGCTACGCCGACACCACCATCGCCGACATCGTGCGCGAGGCCGCCGTATCACGCCGCACCTTCTACGAACACTTTGCCACCAAGGCCGATTGCCTGGTGGCGCTGTATGAGGCGTCCAGCCACAACGCGCTCAAGGTGCTGCGCGGAGCGGTGCAGCCCGCGCAGCCCTGGGCCACGCAGGTCGAGCGCGCGCTGGGCGCCTACTTTGCGGTGCTCGGCCAAAGCCCGGCGCTGCTGCGCAGCCTGTTCATCGACATCCTCGGCCTGGGCGCACCCGGCCTGGCCGCGCGCCGCCGCGTCAACGACGCCATCGCCGACCTGATGCTCGAAGTCATCAACGGCCCCCAGCCCGACGGGCAGATGGCCTCGCTGCGCCTCACCAACGACATGGCCCTGGCCGTGGTCGGCGGCATCAACGAGCTGATCCTGAGCGCCATCGAAACCGACCGCGCCGGCGACTTGCACACGCTTGTCGCGCCGGCCAGCGAGTTGGTGCGGGCCGTGGCGCTGTCGCGGGCAGAAACCTGACGCGGATGGGCGTTGCCGCGTAAGAATCGGCCCCCGGCGTCATACTGAGTCCTTTGGCATTACCCCAAGGAGACGGTCATGACGATGCTTCGCGCGATGCTGCTGGTGGCTCTGGTGACGGTGAGTGCGCTCGCGGCGGCAGCTGACGGGCTGGTGGCCGTCAAAAGCCCGCACAGTGCCAAAGACACGATGAACCGGCTGGAAGACATCGCCAGACAGCGCGGCCTGACGGTGTTTGCGCGGGTCGATCACGCCGCCGGCGCGGCCAGGGTGGGCAAGACACTGCGGCCCACCGAGGTGCTGATTTTCGGCAACCCGCAGGGCGGCACGCCGTTCATGGAGTGCGCGCAGTCGGTGGGCATTGACCTGCCGCTCAAGGCGCTGGTCTGGGAGGACGCCTCGGCGGAGGTCTGGCTGGGCTACAACGACCCGGCCTGGCTGGCCCAGCGCCATGGCGCTGCGTCTTGCCCGGCGGTGGAAGGCCTGCGCAAAGCCCTGGCCGGGCTGGCCGAGACCGCCGTCGCGCGCTGAACGCCACGCCTTGCCCCAGCGGCACGGCTGGTGTCGAATGCGGGGGTACTCCCAAAGGTGCCCCATGCGAAATTCTTCCTGGTATTCCCGGTTTGCCAAGGCTGCGGCGCACTTCTGCGGTCGCCCGCGGGTGTTCTCGATGGCGGTCGGCGTGATTGCGCTCTGGCTGGTGACGGGCCCGATCTTCAGGTTCAGTGACACCTGGCAACTGGTGATCAACACCGGCACCACCATCATCACGTTCCTGATGGTTTTTTTGATCCAGAACACCCAGAACCGCGACACCGAGGCGATCCAGGTGAAGCTGGACGAGCTGATCCGCGCGACCCAGGGCGCCCACAACGCCCTGCTGGATCTGGAAGAACTGGAAGAAGAAGTGCTGGATGCGTTTCGGACCAAATACCAGGCGCTGGCCAGTGCCGCGCGCGAGCAGCTGGTCCATGGGCTGCGCGATACCGGGACTCCTGAGCCTTGAATCTCGCCTCAAAAATACAAGGCAGCGCTGTCGATTCGACGTCGCGCCGTTCGGCGTGACAACAGCACCCGGTTGCCGGCGCCGATTGTGTGCACTGGGCCGGGCGCCCCAACTTCATAAGGAGTTTTCACATGGCAACGTATGTAGACGGTTTTGTATTGCCTATCCCCAAGAAAAACCTGGACGCCTACCGCCGCATGTCGCGCAAGTGCGGCAAGCTCTGGCGCGAACATGGTGCGCTGCAGTACGTGGAATGCATCGCCGATGACGTGAAGCCGGGCAAGCGGACGTCGTTCCCGCAGGCCGTCAAGCTCAAGGACGACGAGGTGGTCTGGTTCTCGTGGATCACCTACAAGTCGCGCAAGCACCGCGACAGCGTCAACGCCAAGGTCATGGCCGACCCGCGCATGAAACCCATGATGGACCCGAAGGCGCTGCCGTTTGACGGCAAACGCATGATCTGGGGCGGCTTCAAGGCCATGGTCGAGTTGTGAACCGTTGGCGACATCGCTGGCTTGCCGCGCCCCGGTGACGGGCGCTAAAGTGCGTTCCGGGGACTCTCCCCCGCCAAGGACACTCTCATGGACAACCTGGTGAGCTACCAGCTCGAGGGCGGCATCGCCACCCTCACGATGGATGACGGCAAGGCCAACGCGATGAGCGTGCGCATGCTGCAGTCGATCAACGCCGCGCTCGACCGGGCGCAGGCCGACCAGGCGGTGGTGGTGCTGGCCGGGCGCGCTGGCATGTTCTCGGGCGGCTTTGATTTGTCGGTGTTCAAGAGCGGGGACGCCGCTGAAACCTTGCGCATGCTGGAGGCAGGTGCGCGCCTGAGTGAACGGCTGCTGTCGTTTCCACGGCCCGTGATCGCCGCGTGCACCGGGCACGCGATTGCGATGGGCGTGTTTGTGCTGCTGAGTGCCGACGTGCGCATCGGCGTGGACCAGGGTGCGCGCTTTCAGATGAACGAGGTGCAGATCGGCATGACGCTGCCGCGCTTTGCGATCGAAGTCAGCCGTCAGCGCCTGGCGCCGGCCCACCTGCACCTGGCCGCTGTCATGGCCGAGCCGTACACGCCGCAGCAAGCCGTGGTGGCGGGTTTTCTGGACGAGGCGGTGCCGGCGGCATCGCTGGCGGCGACGGTGCAGGCGCGCGCTGAACGGCTGGTCAAGTTACACGCCGAATCGTTCACCACCACCAAGTTGCGGCTGCGCCAGCCCACACTGGCGGCACTGCGCGACGCCATCCGCGACGACATGGCCGACTGGACCGCTCGTTTTGGCCAAGCGGCCTGACGGCCGAAAGTTCGCCTTTGCCAAACCCGTGGCAGAGGTCTAGCATCGGCCCCGAACTCCTTGTCTTGAAGGCCTGAATCGCGCCAGCGCTTCGGGGCCGCCGCTGGCCGTTTCGGTGTGTGAGGCCCCTGCAACCAAAGGAGAACCGGCATGGCGACCTACATCGCACTTTCCAACTTCACGGAACAGGGTATTCGCAACGTCAAGGACAGCGTCAAGCGCGCAGAGCTCGTCAAGGAGGCCGCCGGCAAGTTCGGCGCCAAGATGACGCAGATTTACTGGACGCTGGGCCACCACGACCTGGTGGCCGTGATCGAGGCGCCCGACGATACGTCTGCCACGGCGTTTGCCCTGTCCATCGGCATGGCGGGCAATGTGCGCACGCAGACGCTACGCGCCTTCACGCGTGACGAGATGAACGGGATACTGTCGAAGATGGGCTGAACGCCGGGTTTTGTGCCAGGAGTTTCGTGAGCGGGGGCACCTGCGCATCGAGCCCGGTGCCCGTTGCTTGCGTGCCAGCCGCCAGCCGTCGTACCGACTCATTTTTGGATCAAAACTGCCTGTTGTCCCCATCAAATGGTCATTGTTTGCTATTTATTTTGTAGCAACAACAATTGCTTCTGCAAGTGGCTTCGCACGGCGGGCAAGCTGGTCAGGCCGATGGCGCGGGTGTAGCAGGCGCGCGCGTCAGTCAGCTCAGTGGCGCTCCCGGCGCGCGCCAGCAGGTAGGCGCGCGCCACCCACCATGGCTGGTAACTCTCCAGCGGTGGGCGGCCGACCCGCGCCGCCAGCGCGTCCAGCAGCGCCAGGCCTTCGCGCGCTGACGCCGCTTCGCCCACCGCCACGGCGTGGCTGACCATGGCGCCCACGGTCGGCGACAGCGCCACCAGCTGGCCGTAGAGCTGGGCAATGCCGGCCCACGGCACGGCGGCGCCGGTGAAGGCGCGGTGGCAGTGCGCGGCCTGGATCGCCGCCTCCAGCTGGAACGGCCCGGGCGTGTGGCGCGCGGCGGCCATCCACAGGATCTGGTCGGCGCGCTGGATCAGCGGTTTGTTCCAGCGCGCCGCGTCCTGCGCGTGCAGCGGTACAAAGGCGCCATCGGCATCGAAGCGCGCGCCGCGTCGGGCCTCACACAGCAGCAGCAGGGCCAGCAGGCCGGCGGCCTCGGCCTGTTCGGGCAGCAAGCTGGCGGCTAGGTCGGCCAGGTAGATGGCTTCGTCGGTCAGCTCGGTGGCGGCGCTGTCGGGGGCGGGCGCGCCGTCGCTGCCCAGCGTGTAGGCGGCATAGATCGCCTCCAGCACGGCTTGCGTGCGCCCGGGCAGTTCGCTGGCCTCGGGTTCTTCAAAGCGGATGCCGGCCTGCGTGATCTTGGTCTTGGCGCGCACCAGCCGCTGCGCCATCGCGCCGGGCGACACCAAAAAGGCCGAGGCGATCCGCTGCGCGTCCAGCCCCAGCACGGTCTGCAGCATCAGCGGCGTGCGCACCGCCGGGTCAATGGCCGGGTGGGCGCAGACGAACAGCAGCTTGAGCCGGTCATCAGGGAACGGCGATGCGGTCAGATCGGGCGCAGGGGTGTTCTCGTCGGGCAGCAGGATGGTGGCAGCCGGGTCGTCCACCACCCGGTTGTGCCGTGCCATCTGCAGCAGGTTGCGCCGGGCCGCGGTCATGAGCCAGGCGTCGGGCGAACGCGGCACACCGGTGCGCGGCCAGCTCTCCAGCGCCGCGGCGAAGGCTTCGGCCAGTGCGTCCTCGGCGGCGGCGATGTCGCGCCAGCGGTAGGCCAGGTAGGCCAGCAGCCGCCCGTAGGACTGGCGTGCTGCGGCCTCGGCCGCAGCGGCAGTGGCGGTATCGGGCGGCGACAACGCCACCTCAGGCGGCGGGCGGCGGTGGCAGCACCGGGCGCACTTCAATGCTGCCGGCCTCGGCGCAGGGCGCGCGGGCCGCCCATTCCAGCGCGGTGTCCAGCGACGGCGCCTCGATCACGAAAAAGCCGCCCAGGTGCTCCTTGGTGTCGGCAAACGGGCCGTCCTGCACCTGGCGCTTGCCGTTGCGCAGGCGCACGGTGGTGCCCATTTCCGGGGGCTGCAGGCCGGCGCCGCTCACCACCATGCCGGACTGGTGCAGTGCGCCCACGTAGGTGCCCCAGGCGCCCCAGTAAGTGGGAGCTGCGGCCGGGTCGGCACGCTTGGCAAATTCGGACGTCGGTTCGTGGAAGATGAGCATGTATTGCATGGCGGATTCCTTGGAGCGTTGTGGTCCGGCACCGTGCCGTTCCTGAACTGTTGATGCGCCGCCTGGGGCTGGATCGACAGCACGCGAGAATCATTTTCTGTGGCGTGTCAGTCCGCCGGTTGTTGGAACTGCACCGGATCGTAGAAAAACTGCTCCTGCGCGATCTGGTTGCCCGCCCAGCGCTGCCAGGCCAGTTCTTCGATCCGGGTGCGGCTGCCGTCGGGACGGTGGAACACAAACACCCACCGGATCACCACATGGTCACCACATGGTCACCATCGACCAGCACCGGGCGGATGCAGGCTAAATCGACCGAAGTGGCACGGGCGAGCGCGCGGCGCTCGTGCGCAGCCAGCACCTCGCGGCCCACGCGCGGCGGCGCCAGGTTCTCCTGCATGGTCGCGTCGGGCGTGTAGAAATTTTCAATCGCCCCGACATGCTCGCCACGCTCGACGGTTGCGATACAGGCTTCCAGGGTGGCGGCGTCAGACATGGGCGATCCTTGCGCGGTTTCGGCTGGTCACAAGGATAGCGGGCCGGCCTTTTTACGCGTATGAGCGGCCCGAAAATTCGATTTGATGGGGGCATTTGAGGTCATGTGTAGTACGTTTTCGCTTCAAATCAGTGAAATCCCTCCCCAACGAACGAAAATAAGTACATCCCCCATTCATTTCCGTATCAACCGCTGAAGCCCCATCTTCTATCGTTGCCACCTAGGCGCGACACCGGGTACGTGCCGTAGACCCTGCCATTCAACTATTGGAGACATCGCACATGAAACCAGGAGCGACTTTTGCCGCCGTTGCCACGGCGCTGGCCCTGCTCGCCGGCGCTGCACACGCGCAGACCGAGCTGGTCATCGCCACCGTGAACAACGGCCACATGATCGAAATGCAGAAGCTCGGAAAGAACTTCGAGGCTGCCAACCCCAGCATCAAGCTGAAATGGGTGACGCTCGAAGAAGGCGTGCTGCGCCAGCGCGTCACCACCGACATCGCCACCAAAGGCGGCCAGTTCGACGTGATGACCATCGGCATGTACGAAACCCCGATCTGGGGCAAGAAAGGCTGGCTGCAGGAACTGAAGCCCGACGCCGCCTACGATGTGGATGACCTGCTGCCGGCCATGCGCAATGGCCTGTCGGTGGACGGCAAGCTCTTCGCCGCGCCGTTCTATGGCGAAAGCTCGATGCTGATGTACCGCAAGGACCTGGCCGACAAGGCTGGCATGCAGGTACCCGATCGTCCCACCTGGGCGCAGGTGAAAGACCTGGCTGCCAAGATCCATAACCCGAAAGACGGCGTGTACGGCATCTGCCTGCGCGGCAAGCCGGGCTGGGGCGACAACATGGCCTTCCTGACCACGCTGGTCAACACCCACGGCGGCCAGTGGTTCGACATGAACTGGAAGCCGCAACTGGAATCCAAGCCCTGGAAAGACGCGATCACCTTCTACGTGGACCTGCTCAAGAACTACGGCCCGCCCGGTTCGGCCGGCAACAGCTTCAATGAAATCCTGGCGCTGTACAACGAAGGCAAGTGCGGCATGTGGATCGACGCCACCATCGCCGCGTCGTTCATCAGCGACCCCAAGCAATCGAAGGTCGCCGACAAGGTAGCCTTCGCGCAGGCGCCCACCATGGTGACGCCCAAGGGCGCCAACTGGCTGTGGGCCTGGGCCCTGGCCATTCCGGCCGGCACCAAGAAGCTGGATGCCGCGCAGAAGTTCATCGCCTGGTCCACTTCCAAGGAATACATCCAGCTGGTCGCCAAGACCAATGGCTGGGCCAGCGTTCCGACCGGCACGCGCAAGAGCACCTATGCCAACGCTGATTTCGTGAAAGCCGCCAAGTTCGCGGCCGCCGAGAAAATGGCGATCGACTCAGCCAACCCGAATGACAGCACGCTGCCCAAGAGCCCGTATGTGGGCGTGCAGTTCGCTGCCATTCCCGAGTTCCAGGCCATCGGCATTGCGGTGGGCCAGCAGATGAGCTCTGCGCTGGCCGGCAAGACCAGCGTGGACGCGGCCCTGAAGGCCAGCCAGGTGTCGGCTGACCGTGAAATGAAGAAGGCCGGCTACTACAAGTAAGCCCTGCAGACCCGCCCCGGCCTGGCTGCCCTTTCAGGGCGGGCAGCGTTGGGCGGCGCCCCCAACCCCCAACCCGGCACACACCATGAACCGACTGATTCCCCGCGCCCTGATGGCGCCTGCGGTCATCTCGCTGTTCCTGTGGATGATCGTGCCGCTGGTGATGACGCTGTACTTCTCCGTCATTCGCTACAACCTCATGCAGCCCGAGGCCACTGGCTTCATCGGGCTCGACAATTTCGAGTACTTCGTCACCGACCCGTCGTTCGCGACGGCCGTGATCAATACACTCTTGCTGCTGGGCAGCGTGATCATCATCACCGTGGTGCTGGGCGTGGCCCTGGCGCTGCTGATCGACGAACCCTTTCCCGGCCGCAACGTGGTGCGCATCCTGCTCATCTCTCCGTTTTTCGTGATGCCCACGGTGAACGCGCTGATGTGGAAGCACATGATGATGAACCCGATCTACGGCGTGCTGGCGCAGGTCTGGCAGTTCTTTGGCGCCGAACCGGTCGACTGGCTGACCGACTTTCCGCTGGCCAGCGTGATCGTGATGGTGGCCTGGCAATGGTTGCCCTTTGCCACGCTGGTGTTCATGACGGCGCTGCAGTCGATGAACCGCGAACAGCTGGAAGCGGCGCGCATGGACGGCGCCAACTACCTGCAGCAGATCCGCTACATGTACCTGCCGCACCTGGGCCGCTCGATGGCGGTGGTGGTGATGATCGAGATGATTTTCCTGCTCAGCGTGTTCGCCGAGATTTTCACCACCACCGGTGGAGGCCCTGGCGACGCTAGCACCAATGTGGCGTTCCTGATCTTCAAGCAGGCGCTGCTGAACTTCGACGCCGGTGTGGCCTCTGCCGGGGCCCTGTTTGCGGTGGTGCTGGCCAATATTGCCGCGGTCTTTTTGATCCGCATGGTCGGCAAGAACCTGGACAAGTAAACACCATGGCACGACCCTCCACTTTCACGCCCGCCCTGGCGGCGCGCACCCTCGTCGCCTGGCTGGTGACGCTGATCCTGTTCTTCCCGCTCGGCTGGCTGGTGCTGACGGCGTTCAAGACCGAGCTGCAGGCGATCTCCGTGCCGCCGCTGCTGTTCTTCACGCCCACGCTGGAGAACTTCGAGATCGTGCAGGAACGCAGCGACTACATGCTCTACGCCACCAACTCGCTCATCACCAGCGTGGCCTCCACCATTCTGGGGCTGGCACTGGCGTTTCCGGCGGCCTACGCCATGGCCTTCTTCAAGGGCAAGTACACCAAAGACATTCTGATGTGGATGCTCTCCACCAAGATGATGCCCGCGGTGGGCGCCCTGGTGCCCGTGTACGTGATGGCGCAAACCAGCGGCCTGCTGGATACGCGCACCGGCCTGGTCATCGTGTTCACGCTGT
>JANOBJ010000064.1:0-16010 GCA_031411575.1 Betaproteobacteria bacterium
GCGCCGGACGGTCCAGCAGCGCCTTCATCGACAGCTTGACGCGGCCTTTTTCATCAGTCTCCAGCACCTTGACGCGCACGATCTGGCCTTCGCTCAGGAAGTCGGTGACCTTCTCGACGCGCTGGTGCGCGATCTGGCTGATGTGCAGCAGGCCGTCCTTGCCGGGCAGCAAGTTGACCAGCGCGCCGAAGTCCAGGATCTTGGTGATCGGGCCTTCGTAGATCTTGCCGATTTCGACTTCAGCGGTGATCTGCTCGATGCGCTTCTTGGCGACATCGGCCTTGGCGGCATCGGTGGCAGCGATGGTGATGGTGCCGTCTTCCTCGATGTTGATCTGGCAGCCGGTCTCTTCGGTCAGCGCGCGAATCACGGCGCCGCCCTTGCCGATCACGTCACGGATCTTCTCGGGGTTGATCTTCATGGTGTAGAGCTTGGGCGCGAAGGTGGAAACTTCGGTCTTGGCCTCGCCCATGGCGTCCTGCATCTTGCCCAGGATGTGCATGCGCGCTTCCTTGGCCTGCGCCAGTGCCACCTGCATGATCTCGCGCGTGATGCCCTGGATCTTGATGTCCATCTGCAGCGCAGTGATGCCGTTGGTGGTACCGGCCACCTTGAAGTCCATGTCGCCCAGATGATCTTCGTCACCCAGGATGTCGGTCAGCACGGCGAACCGGTTGCCGTCCTTGATCAGGCCCATCGCGAGGCCGGCCACATGGGCCTTCATCGGCACACCGGCGTCCATCAGCGACAGGCAGCCGCCGCAGACCGATGCCATCGACGACGAGCCATTGGACTCGGTGATCTCGGACACCACACGCATCGTGTAGGGGAACTCTTCCTTGGATGGCAGTACCGCGACCAGTGCGCGCTTGGCCAGCCGGCCGTGGCCGATTTCGCGGCGCTTGGTGCTGCCCATGCGGCCCACTTCGCCAGTGGCGAAGGGAGGCATGTTGTAGTGGAACATGAAGCGGTCTTCGTACTCGCCCATCAGCGCGTCGATGCGCTGCGCGTCGCGCTCGGTGCCCAGCGTGGTCACCACCATCGCCTGGGTTTCGCCACGCGTGAACAGGGCCGAGCCGTGGGTGCGCGGCAGCACGCTGTTGCGGATCTCGATGGGGCGCACGGTGCGCGTGTCGCGGCCGTCGATGCGCGGCTCACCGGCCAGAATCTGGCTGCGCACGATCTTGGCTTCGATATCAAACAGCATGCCTTCGACCTTGACGGCGTCAAACTCGGCGCCTTCGGCCTTCAGGCCGGCCATCACGTTGGCGGTGGCTTCGCGCAGGGCTTGCGTGCGCAGCTGCTTGTTGCGCAGCTGGTAGGCGGCGCGCAGTTTTTCCTCGGCCAGGGCATTGACCTTGGCGATCAGCGGCTCGTCCTTGGCCGGGGCCTGCCAGTCCCACACGGGCTTGCCGGCATCGCGCACCAGTTCATGGATGGCGTTGATGGCAATGCCGGCCTGCTGGTGACCAAACACCACGCCGCCCAGCATGATTTCTTCGGACAGCTGCAGCGCTTCAGACTCGACCATCAGCACGGCGGCTTCGGTGCCCGCCACGATCAGGTCCATCTGGCTGTCCTTGCGCGCGGTCTGACCGGGATTGAGCACGTACTCGCCATTGATGTAGCCCACGCGTGCGGCGCCCACCGGGCCGGCAAACGGGATGCCGGAGATGGCCAGCGCGGCGCTGGACGCGAGCAGCGCGGCAATGTCGGCGTCAACTTCAGGGTTCAGTGACAGGGTGTGGATGACCACATGCACTTCGTTGAAGAAGCCTTCCGGGAACAGCGGGCGGATCGGTCGGTCGATCAGGCGGCTGGTCAGGGTTTCGTGTTCGCTGGGCTTGGCTTCGCGCTTGAAGAAGCTGCCGGGGATCTTGCCGGCAGCGTAGGTCTTCTCGATGTAGTCCACGGTCAGCGGGAAGAAGTCCTGGCCGGGCTTGGCCGACTTGGAAGCCACCACGGTGGCCAGCACCACGGTGTCGTCAATGTTCACGAGGACAGCGCCGCCGGACTGGCGTGCGATCTCGCCGGTTTCCATCACAACTGTTTTGTCGCCCCATTGGAACGACTTGGTGACTTTGTTGAACAGGCTCATGTGTGCTCCTAGAAAGATAGCGGATTAAGCCCAATCCGCGAGGGCCGGAGCGCCTTCCAGAACACGATGCCATTCCATAAACATGCGGGTGCCTGCTTGTGGAATGACACAGCTTCGCTCTGTTGAGGGTGCTCCGAAGTGCAAAGCGCCTGAGCTAGCGGGCTAACTCAGGCGCTTGTGTCTTCGTCAATGGTTACTTGCGCAGGCCAAGTTTGGTGATCAGGTCGGTGTAACGGGGGGCGTCTTTCGACTTGAGGTAGTCGAGCAGCTTGCGGCGGCGGCTCACCATGCGCAGCAGGCCGCGGCGACCATGGTGGTCCTTGGCGTGCGTCTTGAAGTGCGGGGTGAGTTCGTTGATGCGGGCGGTCAGCAGTGCCACTTGCACTTCGGGGCTGCCCGTGTCGCCGGCGCTGCGCGCGTTGGCCTTGACGACCTCGGCCTTGATGGAGGATGCAATCATCTTCATTTCCTGGTGGGCTCACAACCATCGGGTTGTGATGGGTTACAACTTGCGTTGAGCGCTGGAACTGCCTTCAACGTGCGCCCTGCGACATGCAAAGCCCTGAGAGTATAGCACCCCCCGAACGCGGCCTTTCCGGCCGCCCCACCCAAACGGGCGACGCCAGCGGCGCGGCAAAGCCGGTTCCGCGGCGTCCCTGGAATGGGTGGCTGCCTGTTACTGGCGGGCCAGCCAGGTTTTCAGCCGCTCCACGCCCGCCACCAGGCGCTGCGGGTCTTTGGAGGCGAAGCACCAGCGCAGCCAGCCTTGCGCTTCGGGGGCGAACGCGGTGCCGGGTGCCAGCCCCAGGCCTGCTTCCAGCACCAGACGCTTGGCTGTGACCAGCGAATCGCCCTGCCCGGCCAGCCGGAAAAAGGCGTACATGCCGCCCGGCGGCGTGGCCAACTCAACCCCCGGCACCGCCTGCAGAAGGGGCACCAGGGTGTCACGGCAGGCCTTCAAATGCGCCACCACGCGGGGCGTCACATCCGCCGTGCGTTGTACCGCCACCACGCCCGCGCGCTGCGTGAACACACTGGCGCACGAGGTGTTGAACTCGATCAACTTGCCCATGTGCGGCGTCAGGCTGGCCGGCATCACCAGCCAGCCCAGCCGCCAGCCGGTCATGAGAAAGCTCTTGGAAAAACTGTGCGCTACCACCAGCCGGTCATCGGGCGCAGCCACGTCCAGAAAACTGGGTGCGCAGCTGGTCACGTTCGGCTGGAAATACAGGCGCTCATACACCTCGTCCGCCAGTATCCAGGTGCCGGTTGTGCGGCAGTGCGCGAGGATGGCCTGCTGCTCGGCCGCGGTCAGCGTCCAGCCAGTCGGGTTGTTCGGCGAGTTGACGATCAGCAGCTTGGTGGCCGGGGTGATGGCCTCCAGCAGCGCCGCCAGATCCAGCGTCCAGGCGCCGTTGATGGGCTTGAGCGGCACGCAGCGCACGCGCGCGCCCAGGATGGCGGGCTGAGCCGTCAGGTTGGGCCAGACGGGGGTGGCGGCCACCACCTCATCGTTCGCATCCACCAGTGCCTGCACCGCGAGCATCAGCGCGTTAACGCCGCCCGAGGTTATGGCAATGCGCCCCGCATCCAGCGCGCCTTGCACTGGGTGGAGCGAGCGCGTGTAGGCCGCCACCGCGTCACGCAACTCGGGCAGGCCCAGGTTGTGGGCGTAGAAGGTTTCGCCGCGCTGCAGCGAGTCGATCGCGGCCTGGCGGATGAAGTCGGGCGTAACCTCGTCGCTCTCGCCGAACCAGAACGCCAGCACGTCGCTGCGCCCCATGCCCGCATTGGCCACTTCGCGGATTTTCGATTCTTCGAGGTTCTGGATGGCAAGGCGCATGGTGGTGTGATCGGGCTGAGGCGTCAAAAGGATCGAGAACGGATCGGGGTCAGGCGTAACGGGCGGCTTACACCTCGTCACGCGCTCTGGCGGCAGCAATGCGAGACTTTGGGTGTCACGGGTTCATCCCGCCTTGCACAGAAAGCCGTATTTTGAAGCACATTGCCGCCTCCCGCCTCGCGCCACTGGTCCTGTTGACGGGCTGTCTGCTGCTGTCGGGCTGCGTGGTGCTGGCGGTGGCCGACACGGTGGGAACCGTTGCAGTCAAAACCGTGGGCCTGGCCGCCGACGCGACGATCGGCGCGGTCAAGATCACGGGCAAGGCCGTGGGTGCCGCGGCCGATCTGGTGCTGCCAGACAACGAGCCTGCCAAATAAGTCCATCCGCGCTATCTGCCGCCAACCCTTGCCGCTCGGGGCGGGCCATCCCTGGCCCACCTGCGGCTAAGCTCGGTGTTTTCGACTACACCGGAGACAGCACCATGCTCGCCAGCAACAAATTGCGCCCAGCCCAACCCCGTGGTCGGGTACTGGTTTTTCTGTGCGCGCTGATGGCGCTGGCGCTGATCGCGGCTCCGGCTGACGCGGCTGAGCGCAAGAAAAAGAAGAAGACCCCTGCCACCGGTCAGGCCGCGCCCAAGCAGTCCGGCAAAGTCAAGTTCTACAAGGGCTCGGAAGAAACCGTGTCCGAGCGCGAACGGCGCCTGTACCGCGAATGCCAGGGCCGCCCAAACGCTGGCGCCTGCGCGGGCTACGCCCGCTGATGGCATCCCACGCCACTTGACGAGGCGCTTGCGCCGGCGAAGGCCCGTTTCAGAAGAATGCCATGGTCCGCACCTCGATGCTCTCGCGCCTGGGTGCGCCGGGCAAGGTGGTCGGGTCTTCGAACGCCGTGTGGCCCATGAAGCGCGCACGGCCGTCGGCGGCTGAATCGTACGTCTTGAGCAGCAGTGCCTGATCGGCCTCCATCTGCGGGAAGTACATCCAGCGGTGGCGCGGTGAGTAGCGCATCACATAGATCTCTCCGGTGCGCTCGCGGTATTTCAGGTCCATGCGCAGCATGTCCGCATCGTCGTGGGTCTGCGCGTCGCACATCGCCAGCGGCAACTCCTCCACCCGCCGGTACAGCGGCTTCCACACATTGAAGAACGCCACCCGGCGCTGAAGCAGCGCGTCGGCATTCTCGGGCACGATATCGCGTACACGCTGCGGTCCGCTGGCCACGGTGTAGTCGCTGTGCACGAGCAGCACCGCCGGGCGCTGTACCGTGGTCTGCACCCTCAGGTCGGCCGGCAGCCGCTTGCGGATGGTGTGGTCAAACACCTCGACGCGCCGCGCGCCGGTATGCCGCTTCACGAAATCGACGACCTGCGGATAGAACGCGGTCTTGACCACAGCCTCGTCGTCGAACGCGCTGAACGCCGCGCCAAATTCGTGCAGTTCAAACCCTTCGCGGTCTGCGGACAACTGCTGCACCAGCGGCCACGCATCATGAATCTGTACCTCACGGCTGTCGGTGCCGGGCGGGTTCAGGACAACCGATGCATCCGGTTCGTAAAAGTAATAGTCGGGCGGGCGGCCGTTGTCGACGGTGTAGTTCAGCGTGGCGCGCACCGACTGGGTAGCAGGCCGCGCGCGGGTCGGTGCGGACAGGTCCATGTCAGGCAGCTACTTTCTGGGAGGCGCGCTGGGTGGTGAAACCTTCGCCGACCCAGGTCTTGTCCCAACTCGGCAGTTGCTCCACGCCGTCGTGCAGCCAGCGCCGGATGTTGGCATATCCGCCCAGAGGCAGCTTTTGCCAGCCGTGCAGGTGCATCGGCGCAGCCAGCGCGATGTCGGCAATGGTTGGCCCGGAGCCAACCACCCAGCGCCGCCCCTGCAGCCGCTGGTCAAGGATGCCGGCCAGCTTGTGGAACTGCGCATCGTTACCCGCCAGCACCGCCGGGTCAGGCTGGCCACCCATCAGGGGTTTCACGCAGTTCTCCACCAGAAACACGTAGCATGCGGGGAACCAGGCGGCCGATTCCCAGAACATCCATCGGTTCACGTCGGCGCGCAGCTGCGGGTCGCGCGGGTACGCAGCGTCAGAGCCGGCCTTGTCGGCAGCATATTGCAGGATGGCATTGGATTCCCAGAGGACGAAGTCGCCGTCAGCCATCGCCGGAATCGACGCGTTGGGGTTGAACGCGACATACGCATCGCCCTTTTGCTCCCCCTTGAAGTAGTCGATGTAGGCAAGCTCGTAGGGAGCGCCAATCAGGTCGAGCCCTGCCAGTACCTTGCGGCAGTTGATGGTGATCGGGTCTGCATAAATCTTCATCGCATGTCTCCGGGTTATGGGTGCGGTTGCACCGTTGGCAGGGAGTCTATGGATTGACCTGCCGTTGCGCATCTGCTCGAATGCAAACCGTTTGTTTCCCATTTGGACACAATCGCACCGCAGTGACCATCTCCACCGACATGCTGGCAACGTTCGTCAAGGTCGCCGAAGGCCTGAGCGTGAGCCGTGCGGCCGACGAGCTTGGCGTGGGCAAAAGCGTGGTCAGCAAACGGGTAGCGCAACTCGAAGAAGCGCTGCAATCGACCCTGTTCAGCCGCAGCACGCGCAAGATCGTGCTCACGCCGGCCGGCGAGGCCTACCTGGACTGCGCGCGCCGCGCCATCGCCGAAATGAGCGCGGGCGAGGAGCGGCTGCGCTCGCTTCGGACCGATCTCACTGGGCGCATCCGGCTCACGGCGCCCGTATCGTGGGGGCAGCGGGTGCTGGCCAAGCGGGTGCCGGAGTTCCTGCGCCAACACCCCGCCATCGAAATCGACCTGCAGCTGGCCGACCGCAAGATGGACCTCGCGTTCGAGCGGATCGACATCGCGCTGCGCTGGTCGGCCGAGACGCCGGCCTCGTTCAGCAGCGTGACCGTGGCCGCCATCACCTGGGCGCTCGCCGCCTCGCCAGCCTACCTGGCCGCGCGCACCGCGCCCCGCGTGCCCGCCGACCTGGAACGCCACGACTGCCTGTGCTACTGGCGCGAGCACGCAGACGACGCCTGGACGCTGGCCCGCGGCAAGCAAGCGGTGGCCGTACGCGCCCGCAGCCGCTACCATGTGGACAACCCGGAAGCGGTGGCTGACGCGGCACTGCACGGCCTGGGTATCGCGATGCTGCCCGGCTACCTGTGCGACGACGCCCTGGCTGACGGGCGGCTGGTGCGCGTGCTGCCGGGCTGGCTGCCACAAACCAGGTTCGGCACACAGATCACGGCAGTGGCCACGCCCGAGCGCATGCGCATCGTGCGCAATCAGGCTTTCCTCGCCTTCCTGCGTGAACCGGCTGGCACCTGAAGCGGAGCTGAGGCTTGCGCCCCCGAATCAGCCCGCCGCCGGCCGCACCATCCGGCAGCCGGTTGGCTGCTCGGCCGCCGCGGCGGAAATGCTCTTGATCACGCGAAACCCGTAGCCCGAGCCTTCGACGTCGAACTTCACGCCCGGCGCGCCCAGCCGGTCCATCACGCCCACCACCAGCGGTTACTGGAACTGGTGGTCAAGCGCGCGCATGGCGCCGGTTTGACCGTGAAAACTCACGCTGGTGCGCTCCAGCTGGTTCGCAACTGCTATTGAATCTGTAGCATCCGCCTTCTCGATCGCCTGCACGAGCGCTTCGACCATGAGCTGCATGCGCATGTGCACGTAGTCGTCGGCGGGCCTCGGGTAGCGCGCGCGGAAGGCCTGGTAGAACGCCTCGCTCGGCGGCGTGGCCACATTGGGCAGCCAGTCGGCCACCGCAATCACTTTGCCGATGCCGGCGTCGCCCATCGCCGCCGGTGCGCCCAGTGCGTTGCCGTAGAAGGTGTAGAACTTGCCCTCGAAGCCCACCTCTTTCGCGGCCTTCACCAACAGCGTGAGGTCATTGCCCCAGTTGCCGGTGATCACCGCCTGCGCGCCGCTGGCCTTGATCTTGGCGGCGTAGGGCAGAAAGTCTTTGACGCGCCCCAGCGGGTGCAGCTCGTCGCCCACCACCTGCACGTCGGGCCGCTGGCCGGCGAGCTGGCGCCTGGCCTCGCGCAGCACGGCCTGGCCAAAGCTGTAGTCCTGCCCAACCAGGTAGGTGCTTTTGACCGCGCGATCATCCTTGAGCACCTCCATCAGCGCGGCGATGCGCATGTCGGCGTGCGCGTCGAAGCGAAAGTGCCAGAAGCTGCACTTCTCGTTGGTGAGGATCGGGTCCACCGCCGAGTAGTTGAGGAACAGCACGCGCCTGCCTGGCTCGCGCTCGTTGTGCTTGTTGATCGCGTCGATCAGCGCCGCCGCCGTGGCCGAGCTGTTGCCCTGCAGCACGAACTGCGCGCCGTCATCAATCGCCGCGCGCAGCGCCGACAGCGCCTCTTCGTTCTGGCCCTTGCTGTCGTAGCGCTCCAGTTGCAGCAATCGCGCGCCCTGCGCGGTCCTGACGCCGCCGCGTGCGTTGACGCGCTCCACCGCCCACACCAGGTTGCGGAACACGGCCTCGCCGGTGTTGGCGAACGCGCCTGACAGGCCTTCGATCATCGCGATCTTCACCGGCGCCAGCACCGGCTGGCGTTTGGGTGCTGGGGCGGGCGTCTGGCCCCACAGCGCGGCGGGCGACATGCAAGCCGCTGCCAGCGATTTCAAGACCCGGCGACGAACATTTTTCATGGGCAAACTTCTCTTGAATAAACACGCCGCGTACACAGATGGGAGGCATGCGGCGATCACGGTTGAAAGCCGCGCAGTGTACGGGACGAGGCCATCCGCTTCGCCCCGCTTCAATCAACCAGGAGCCCCCATGTTTTTTGCACCCGCCACCGTTCTGCGCCGCTCGGCCTACGCCGCCGCGCCCCGCGGTTTTGACCGCTTTCTGGACGACGTGCTGGCCGACGCCGCCCCGCGCTCCACGCGCAACACCCAACCCTCGACCCAGCCCGCCATCACACAGGATGAGAAATCCGTCACCTTGACCTTCGATCTGCCGGGCGTTTCCCGCGAACAGCTGAGCATCGGCGTAGAGGCCAATGTGGTCCGCATCGAAACCGTGGCCGACGCACCGCGCCACTACAAGATGGCCTACGAACTGCCGCAGGACATTGACGTGGCGCAGAGCGAGGCCAAGCTCGACAACGGCGTGCTCACGCTCAAGCTGGGCAAGCTGGTGCCGGTCAGCAAGGTCATTCAGATTGCTATTAATTAAATAGCAAAATATGACCACTGGATGCGGACGTGGAGCACTTTTGACCTGAAAAACCGTCTGGGAAGCGTTTCCGGGACGGCGTTACAACGCAGCCAGTGGCCAGCGCGGCCGCACGTCAAACGCGTAGGCCGTGTTCGGCGGCTCCAGCCCGGCTTGCAGCCGCATGGCGCCCGCCATGGCGATCATGGCGCCGTTGTCGGTGCACAGGTGCAGTTCGGGGTAGTGCACACGCACCCCTTTGCGGGCGCAGGCTCCGTTGAGTTGCGCACGCAGCAGCCGGTTGGCGCCCACGCCGCCGGCCACCACCAGCCGCGCAAGCCCCGTTTGCACCAGCGCGGCCAGCGATTTTTTCACCAGCACCTCGACAATCGCCGCCTCTGTGGAAGCCGCCAGATCGGCTGTGCGCGGCGCCAGCTCGGGGCCGAGCTTTTTGGCTTGCGTCAGCACCGCGGTCTTGAGCCCCACAAACGAGAAATCCAGATTGCCGCTGTGCAGCAGCGGCCGTGGCAGCTTGAAGGCCGCCGGATCACCGCGTTCGGCCAGCCGCGACAAAGCCGGCCCGCCCGGATACCCCAGCCCCATCAGCTTGGCGGATTTGTCAAACGCCTCGCCTGCGGCGTCGTCGATGGTTTCGCCGAGCAGTTCATAGCGCCCGACACCGTCCACCCGCATCAGCTGGGTATGCCCGCCTGAGACCAGCAGCGCCACAAACGGAAATTGCGGCGGGTCGGCACTCAAAAAAGGCGACAGCAGGTGGCCTTCAAGATGGTGCACGCCCAGCACCGGTTTGCCCAGGGCAGCGCCCAGCGCGCAGGCCACGCCCGCACCCACCAGCAGCGCGCCCGCCAGGCCCGGGCCGCGCGTGTAGGCCACCACATCGACATCGGCGAGGTTTGCACCGGCCTCGGCCAGCACCTGTTCGGTCAGCGGCAGCACCCGGCGGATATGGTCGCGGCTGGCCAGTTCGGGCACCACGCCACCATAGGCCTGGTGCATCTCGATCTGGCTGTGCAGCGCGTGCGCCCGCAGCACGGGCACGCCCGAGCCCTGCGCCGCCACCAGCGCCACACCCGTTTCATCGCACGACGATTCAAACCCGAGAACCTGCATGGAGGCGAGTTTAGGGGATGCTCCCTCGTGAATTGGCGTGCGGCACCCCGAAAATGACAGCTTTCTGGCTTGATTCTTGCAGCCGAACCCAAATGACTGAAGCCCTGCGAATTGTGGTGGTGGCACCCGATCTGGCGATCACCGATCCGGGTGACGAAGACGCGCTGGCCGAAGCCGATCGTTCGCGTTTTTTGCGCATCGGGCTGCTGGAGAACGGCTACAACCTGATTGCCGTGCTGCCGGCCGACACTTTTCTGGGCGAGCGGCTGGCCCAGTTGCAGCCCGACATGGTCATTGTGGACGCCGAAAGCGGCGCGCGCGATGCTCTGGAGCATGTGGTGGTGGCCACGCGTGACGCACGCCGCCCGATCGTGATGTTCACCAATGACAGCGATACCTCGCATGTGAGCCAGGCCGTGGCCGCGGGCGTTTCGGCCTACATCGTGGCGGGGCTGGCGCCCGAGCGCATCAAGCCGATCCTGGAGGTGGCGATGGCGCGCTTCCAGCACGAGCAGGCGCTGCGGCGCGAACTCGCCGACGCGCGCTCCGAACTGCAGGAACGCAAGGTGATCGACCGCGCCAAGGGCCTGCTGATGGAGCGGCAGCGCCTGACCGAGCAGGCTGCCTACGAGAAATTGCGCAAGACCGCGATGGACAAGGGCCTGCGGCTGGTGGATGTGGCCCAGCGCATGCTGGATGTGGCCGATCTGCTGAGCTGAGCCCACCGGCTGACCCAACCGGCTGATCCATCCGACCCGGGCCGGGCATTTTCCGCGTTCAATTGGTGCGATGCACAAATACGGTGCGCGACCCGGTTTGTGGGTCAAATCACCCACCCGTCCGCACCCTCTGGTCATCTTCAGCTATTATTTTGATAGCTTTGGTTGCCTCGATTGGCTGGCACAACGCTTGCAACAGATAACCCAAGACCAGTAGTGGTCACGCGACAGGTGCAACCCAACGGCGGGTTGTGCCGGTCCGATCCGGACAAAGGCGTCCCCATCCGCACACGGCGGCTGCACACGGCAGCGCTGGTGCGAGGTGAGGACGCCTTTTTCGTTCCTGTTTCTGTTTTTTTGGAGTGCCCACCATGACCGACCTCTTGAAAACCCGCCTCAGCCGCCGCGCTGTCCTGCAAACCGCCGCCGTTGGCGCCGTGGGCATCAGCCCCGCGCTGCGCGCTGTCGTCCATGCCCAGGGCTCGGACGCTCCCGAGAAAAAGGAAGTCAAGATCGGCTTCATCCCGCTGACCGACTGCGCCAGCGTGGTGATGGCCTCGGTGCTGGGCATCGACCAGAAATACGGCGTCAAGATCATCCCCAGCAAGGAAGCCAGCTGGGCCGGCGTGCGCGACAAGCTGGTCAATGGCGAACTCGACTTCGCCCACGTGCTGTACGGACTGATCTACGGCGTGCACATGGGCACGGCCGGCCCCAAGAAAGACATGGCCGTCCTCATGACCCTCAACAACAACGGTCAGGCCATCACGCTGTCCAAGAAGCTCGCCGAAAAAGGCGCGGTGGACGGCGCCGGCCTGGCCAAGCTGATGGCCAGCGAGAAGCGTGAATACACCTTTGCCCAGACTTTCCCCACCGGCACGCACGCGATGTGGCTGTACTACTGGCTGGCGGCCAACGGCATCAACCCGATGAAGGACGCCAAGGTCATCACCGTGCCGCCGCCGCAGATGGTGGCCAACATGCGCGTGGGCAACATGGACGGTTTCTGCGTGGGCGAGCCGTGGAACCACCGCGCCATCATCGACGGCATCGGCGTCACCGCCGTGACCACCCAGGACATCTGGAAAGACCACCCCGAGAAGGTGCTGGGCACCACCGGCGAGTTCGTCAAGAAATACCCCAATACCGCGCGCGCCGTGACCGCCGCCATCATCGAGGCCGGCAAATGGATCGACGCCGGTCTGGCCAACAAGAACAAGATGGCCGAGACCATTGCCGACAAGAGCTACGTCAACACCAGCGTCGACGCCATCAACCAGCGCATCCTGGGTCGCTACCAGAACGGCATGGGCAAGACCTGGGACGACCCCAACTACATGAAGTTCCACGGCGACGGTGCGGTGAATTTCCCCTACCTGTCGGACGGCATGTGGTTCCTGACGCAGCACAAACGCTGGGGCCTGATGAAGGATCACCCGGACTACCTGGCCGTGGCCAAGCAGATCAACCAGATCGACATTTACAAACAGGCCGCCGCCGCCGCCAAGGCCAGTGTGCCCAAGGACCCGATGCGCAGCAGCAAGATGATCGACGGCGTGGTCTGGGACGGCAAGGACCCCAAGAAATACGCCGAGAGCTTCAAGGTCAACGCGACGGCGGCCTGAGCGCCACTGTTCAAGGAGAACCCCATGGTCAGTGCCGTTTTTCACAGTCCGCTGGATACCGCGGCGCCCGCGCCCGGGTTGCCCGCGCCGGCAAACCCCACCACCAGAAATGCTATGACTTTAGTAGCAAACAATGTCCCATTGACGGGGACCTCCGGCACAAAAGATGCCGAAGCAGACGCTGTGGGGCCATCCCGCACGCCGATCGACTGGCGTACCGTCTGGATGCGTGTGCTGCCGCCGATCGCGGGCCTCGGCCTGCTGGTGCTGATCTGGGAAATGGTGTCGATCCGCAGCACGTCGGGCTTCCCGTCGCCGCTCGAAACCTTCAAGCAGGCGGTCGTGGTATTCAGCGATCCGTTCTACAACAAGGGGCCGAACGACCAGGGCGTGGGCTGGAACGTGCTGAGTTCGTTGCAGCGGGTCGCGCTGGGTTTTGGCCTGGCGGCGCTGGTGGGCATTCCCGCGGGTTTCGCGATCGGGCGGTTTGAGTTCCTCTCGCGCATGTTCAACCCGCTGATCAGCCTGTTGCGCCCGGTCTCGCCGCTGGCCTGGCTGCCGATCGGCCTGCTGGTGTTCAAAGGCGCCAACCCGGCCGCCATCTGGACCATCTTCATCTGCTCGATCTGGCCCATGGTCATCAACACCGCGGTGGGCGTGCAGCGCGTGCCCAGTGACTACATGAACGTGGCCAAGGTGCTCAACCTGTCCGAATGGAAGATTGTCACCAAGATCCTGTTCCCCGCCGTGCTGCCTTACATGCTGACCGGGGTCCGCCTGGCCGTGGGCACCGCCTGGCTGGTGATCGTGGCCGCCGAAATGCTGACTGGCGGCGTGGGCATCGGCTTCTGGGTCTGGGACGAATGGAACAACCTGAACGTCAAGAACATCATCATCGCCATCTTCGTCATCGGCATTGTCGGGCTGGTACTTGAGTTCGCTTTGATCAAGCTGGCTACCGCCTTTACCTTCGAGGAAGTGAAGTCATGAGCGATTCCCTGACCACCAAGTACATCGAAATCCAGAACGTCGGCCAGACCTTCAAGACCAAGAAGGGGCCGTTTGTCGCGCTGCGCGAGATCGATCTCACGGTCGCCAAGGGCGAGTTCGTGGCGCTGATCGGCCATTCGGGCTGCGGCAAATCCACGCTCCTCAACCTGATCGCGGGCCTGACGTCGCCCACCGAGGGTACGCTGCTGTGCGCCAACCGCGAGATCAAGGGCCCCGGCCCCGAGCGCGCGGTGGTGTTCCAGAACCACTCGCTGCTGCCGTGGCTCACCTGCTATGAGAACGTCTTTCTGGGCGTGGAGCGGGTGTTCTCGGCTACCGAAGGCCGCAGCCAGCTGAAGCAGCGCACCGATGCCGCGCTAGCGCTGGTCGGCCTCACGCCTGCCGCGCAAAAGCGCCCCGGCGAAATCTCTGGCGGCATGAAGCAGCGCGTGGGCATCGCCCGGGCGCTGGCCATGGAGCCCAAGGTGCTGCTGATGGACGAGCCGTTTGGCGCGCTGGACGCACTGACGCGCGCGCGGTTGCAGGACGAATTGCTGGCCATCGTGCAGAAGACACAAAGCACCGTGGTGATGGTGACGCACGACGTGGACGAAGCGGTGCTGTTGTCCGACCGCATCGTGATGATGACCAACGGCCCCGCCGCCACGATCGGCGAGGTGCTGCGGGTGGACCTGCCGCGCCCGCGCAACCGGGTTGAGCTGGCCGAAGACCGCCACTACGTGCACTACCGCAAGGCCGTCATTGATTTCCTCTACACGCGTCAGGGGCATGTGGAAAAACAAGCGGCGTGACCCTTCACACAACGTTGATCAAAGCAGTACATGAAAACGTTTATCCGTGTCATCGAGTATTGGGTACCCAGCGCCGACCGCAGCCTGCTTGAGTTTGGGGGCGGGCTGTTTGGTGATGCCAACCGGTTTGCGGCCATCAGCCAGAACATGTGTTTCGGCCGTGGCGAAGGGCTGCCGGGGCAGGCCTGGGACACGGGCCACCCGATCATCTTGAAGGATCTGGAAGGCTCGTATTTCCGCCGCTCCGGCGCGGCCAAGGCGGCAGGGCTGACCTGCGGCATCGCCGTGCCCATCTTCAAGGGCGAGCAGCTCAGTGCGGTCGCGGTGCTGTTCTGCGGCGACGACGAAGAGCATGCGGGCGCCATCGAACTCTGGGCCAACGACCCGGCCGCGTCCAAGGACATGACGCTGGTGGATGGCTATTACGGCACCACCGGCGACACCTTTGAGTTCATCTCGCGCGCCACCAGCTTTCGCCGCGGCACCGGCCTGCCCGGCGTGGCATGGGAACGCCAGACACCGGTGTTCCTGCCCAACCTGGGCAAAGGCTCGGGCTTCCTGCGCTCCGAGGGCGCGGTCAGGGTGGGCATCAACCGCGGCTTTGCCATCCCCTGCTCGACGCTGGACGGCACCCACTACGTGATGGCTTTCCTGTCAGCCCTGGCCACGCCGATCGCCCGCCGCGTGAAAACCTGGGAACCCGACGAGACCGGCACCCACCTGCGGCGCAGCCTGGGTTTTTCAGAGGCCCGTGGCGCGCTGGACGACGCGCCCACCACACCCATCTCGGGCGAGGGCGCCGGCGTGATTGGCGCGGCGTTTACCTCCGGCGTGCCGGCGGTGTCAGAACCCATGATCGCGATCCCGGTGGCGCCGCAGGGGCGCGTCACCGCGGTGATGTGCCTTCATTTCTGACCGTATTTTCAATCGGAATGCAACCATGAAGAAAATGAACCTGGTACTGGTCGGCAACGGGATGGCGGGCGTTCGCGCGGTGGAAGAGCTGATCAAGCTGGCGCCCGAGCTGTACGACATCACGGTGTTTGGCGCCGAGCCGCACCCCAACTACAACCGCATCCTGCTGTCGCCGGTGCTGGCAGGCGAGCAGTCGGTCGAGGAGATCGTGCTCAACAGCTGGGAGTGGTATGCCGAGAACCACATCACGCTGCACGCGGGCAAGAAGGTGGTCGAAGTCGACCGCGTCAAACGCATCGTGCGCGCCGACGACGGCACCGAGGCGCCCTACGACCGGCTGCTGCTGTGCACCGGCTCCAACCCGTTCATCCTGCCGGTGCCCGGCAAAGACCTGGCGGGCGTGATCGCGTACCGCGACATTGCCGACACCAACGTGATGATCGAAACCGCCAGGACCCACAAGCATGCGGTGGTGATCGGCGGCGGCTTGCTGGGCCTGGAAGCCGCCAACGGCCTCATGCGCCGCGGCATGGACGTGACCGTGGTGCATGTGATGCCCTGGCTGATGGAGCGGCAGCTGGACGACGTGGCGGCCCGGCTGCTGCAGAAATCACTAGAGGAGCGCGGCCTCAAGTTCCTCATGGGCGCACAAACCCAGGAGCTGCTGGGTGACGGCTCGGGCCGGGTCAACGCCGT
>JANOBJ010000065.1:0-3623 GCA_031411575.1 Betaproteobacteria bacterium
CCGAGCAGTTCCAGGGCTTTTTTGGCCGCGCCGATACCTTTGGCCTGGGCGTGTGCAACGGCTGCCAGATGTTTGCCGAACTGGCCGACATCATCCCCGGTGCCGACGCCTGGCCGCGCTTCACGACCAACCAGAGCGAGCGCTTCGAGGCCCGGCTGTCGATGGTGGAAGTGCTCGATTCACCCAGCCTGTTCCTGGCCGGCATGGCCGGCAGCCGCCTGCCCATCGCGGTGGCGCACGGCGAGGGCTACGCCAACTTCCACCACCGTGGCGACCCCGCCCGCGCCATCGCCGCCATGCGCTTCACCGACAACCACGGCACCGCCACCGAAGCCTACCCCTACAACCCCAACGGCAGCCCCGGCGGCCTGACGGCGGTCACCACCGCCGACGGCCGCTTCACCGCCATGATGCCGCACCCCGAACGCGTCTTGCGCAACATCCAGATGAGTTGGACCAGCGGCGACCCCAGCGCCCTGAGCCCGTGGATGCGGATCTGGCGGAATGCGCGCAAGTGGGTGGGTTGAACCGACCAGCGGGCTGAACATCGGCTGGCTTGCGGCGTGCCGACTCACTGCAGCTTGACCTGAATCAACGCCCGGAGCAGCCCCCGCGCCTAGAGTGAACCCAACGCCCGGCCGCCTCCCGCGGTGGCCTGTGGGTCTTGTCTGGAGGACGCACCGTGATGACCGAAACGCTGAACCCGGCTGGCGCTGCCGAGGCCTCGCCGCTGGACGATTTCTCCAATTGCCATGTGGGCATCCTCGGCCACCTGAAGGCGCTGGGCGATCTGCCCGCGCTGCTGGAGCCCGCCGCCCGGGCGCGGCTGATCGCGCAGCAGGCGCTGGATTTCTTCCGCGCGGCGGTATTTGAGCACCACCAGGAGGAAGAGCGCGAGCTGTTTCCGGCAGTGGCCCAAAGCGCCCAGCCCGGCACCGAGCGCGCCCACGTGACGCTGATCACCGACCGCCTGACCCGTGAGCACCGCGAGATCGAGGCCCTGTGGAAGCAACTGGAGCCCGGCCTGAAAAAAGTGGCAAAGGGCGAGGACGGCGGCCTGGACAGCGCCGGCATCCACCGCCTGATCGACCTGTACGGCCAGCACGCGGGCTACGAGGAGGCGGTGTTCCTGCCGCTATCGCGCACCATCCTCGGCCGCAACAGCGACCACCTGGCCGCGCTGGGCCTGTCGCTGCACATGCGGCACCTGCCGCCGTTGACCGGCGCCTATATCTGAGGGGCGTGCGTCTGGGCCGACGGTGCCCGATCAGCGCGCCGCCGGCGCCACCGCCGCCCCCTCAATCCCGTGCCGCTGCAAGGCCGTGGCCACGAAGCCTGAGGCCTTCATGTCTTCCACGAACGCGGTGAGGTAGCGCGCGCCGGCGTCGCGGCCTTGGGGCAGGCCCATGGCCTGGTTGATGACCATGAAGCGGCCGTCCAGCAGGCGCAGGCCGGGCAGGCGTTTGGCGTCGGCTTGCAACTGCTGCTTCACGCCGGCCGCCACTTCCAGGCCCTGGGCCAGAAACAGGTCGGTCACGGCGGGTGAGGAGGGCGCGCGCACCAGGGTGGCGGCCTTGACTTCACGGCGCAGGTACAGGTCGTACGCGCTGGCGTTGCCCACGGCGATGCGGTGGCCGGGCTTGTCCACCTCGGCGTTGCTGCGGATGGGCGAATCGGCGCGCACCAGGTAGGCGCCTTCGATCACCACGTAGGGCGGCGTCTGCAGCATGTCGGCGCCGCGCGCGGGGTCGATGGCGACGAAGGCAATGTCCACCTGCTGCGCCTTGACCGCCTCGACCACCTTGCCGGCCGATTCAAACGCCACCAGCTCGACCGGCACCCGGAGGCGGCGGGCCAGCTCTTGCGACATATCCACAGAAACACCGCGCGGACTGCCTGTGGCGGCGTCCTTGGCGGCCAGGATCGGGTTGCCGAAATTGATGGCGGCGCGCAGCTTGCCGGTGGGCGCCAGTTCGGCGACCAGGGCAGGGGTAGCCGTAGCGACGGCAGGGGACGGCGGTGCCGAGCCGCACGCCGCCAGCACGCCGGCCAGGCCCAGCGCCAGCAGGCGGCGGGCGGGAGGGGCGCGGAGCGTGGAACGGGTGGTCGGGGTGGCTTGGGCAGGCAAGGCGGGCCGGGCGGCATCCAAGGCAGAGGCAAAGGCTGAGAAAGCAGGCATGGCAGTGTCCAGTTAGCTGGTTGGTATGCCAACATTGGACGGGCCACGCTCGCGCCCGTCAACCGGGAAGGTGCGGGGTTCTACACTCGCTTGTATGCCCATCCACGCGCCTACCGCCGTGCACACTCCCCGCTTTGACGCCATCGACGCCCTGCGCGGCGCGGCCATCGTCTGGATGACGGCGTACCACCTGTTTTTTGACCTCAACCAGTTCGGCCACATCCGCCAGAACTTCTACACCGACCCGTTCTGGACCTGGCAACGCACCGCCATCGTCAGCCTGTTCCTGTTCTGCGCGGGTTTTGGCCAGGCGATTGCCGTGCACCAGGGCCAAAGCTGGCAGCGCTTCTGGCGGCGCTGGGCGCAGGTGGCCGGCTGCGCGCTGCTGGTCACAGCGGGCTCGTACGCGATGTACCCGCAAAGCTTCATTTACTTCGGCGTGCTGCACGGCCTGGCCGCAATGCTGCTGATCGCGCGCCTGACCGCCGGCTGGGGCCGCTGGCTGTGGCTGCTGGGTGCGCTGGCAATTGCTACTAAATTCATAGCTGCAAACGTCCTGCTGACGGGCACCATGGCCGGATTTGCCGATATTTTTAACGCCCGCACCCTCAACTGGCTCGGCCTGATCACCAAAAAGCCCATCACCGAAGACTACGTGCCCGTGATCCCGTGGCTGGGCGTGGTGTGGTGGGGCCTGGCCGCCGGGCAGTGGCTGCTGCGCCGCCCGCCGCGCTGGCTGACCGCCCCGCTACCCCAAGCCGCCCCGCTGGCCTGGCTCGGCCGCTGGTCGCTGACCTACTACATGGTTCACCAGCCGGTGATGATCGGGGTGTTGATGGGGGTGGCGGCGCTCAAGTGAGCGGGCATCGCCAAGCGCCCGCCGCCGCCGATTTACCCATGGCTGGCCTGATCTTGGCCGACTCGCGATGAGCTGCCGCCGGATCAGCTGGCTGGCGTTGAGGCTGAAACCGACCCAACGCAGTTGTGAAACTACATTAAAAAACGCGGGCAAGCCCGCGTTTTTATTGGATTTTCAGGCGATCACTCAATCTTGGCCGTGGCGCGCAGATCGTCCTGGAACTTGGCGAGTTTTTGTTGCTGGAGCTGCTGGGCGATCTGGGGTTTGACTTCGTCAAACTTGGGCAGCTGCGCTTCGCGCACGTCGTCCAGGCGGATGATGTGGAAGCCGAACTGGCTTTTGACCGGGGCATCGGTGAGCTGGCCCTTGTTGAGCTTGACCATGGCGTCGGAGAACTCTTTCACGTAACTGCCGGCGCTGGCCCAATCCAGGTCGCCGCCGTTGGCGCCAGAGCCTGGGTCCTTGGACTGTTTCTTGGCGATGTCGTCGAATTTGCCGCCTTTTTTCAGCGACACGATGATGGCCTTGGCGTCGTCTTCCTTCTCGACCAGGATGTGGCGGGCGCGGTATTCCTTGCCGCCGTTG
>JANOBJ010000066.1:0-4884 GCA_031411575.1 Betaproteobacteria bacterium
CCGCGCCCTTCGTTGGACGGATTGACGCCGTCGCTGACCAGAAACGCGGTGGCCCGGATGTGGTCGGCAATCACGCGCAGCGATTTGTTGCCCAGGTCTTTTTCGCCGGTCTCGCGCGAGGCGGCCTTGATCAGCGCGTCAAAAATATCGATCTCGTAATTGCTGTGCACGTGTTGCAGGATGGCGGCCAGGCGCTCCAGGCCCATGCCGGTGTCGACACACGGCGCGGGCAGTTTGTTGAGCGAGCCATCGGCCTGCATGTCAAACTGCATGAAGACGTGGTTCCAGATTTCGATGAAACGGTCGCCGTCTTCATCGGGGCTGCCGGGCGGGCCGCCAGGGATGCTGGGGCCGTGGTCGTAGAAGATTTCGCTGCAGGGGCCGCACGGACCGGTATCGGCCATCATCCAGAAGTTGTCAGACGCGTACTTGGCGCCCTTGTTGTCGCCGATGCGCACCACGCGCTCGGGCGGCAGGCCGATCTCTTGGGTCCAGATGTCGTAGGCCTCGTCGTCGTCGATGTAGACCGTGGCCCAGAGCTTGTCGGCCGGCAGCTTGTACACCTGCGTCAGCAATTCCCAGCCCCACTTGAGCGAGTCGCGCTTGAAGTAGTCGCCAAAGCTCCAGTTGCCCAGCATCTCGAAGAAGGTGTGGTGGCGCGCGGTGTAGCCCACGTTCTCCAGATCGTTGTGCTTGCCGCCGGCGCGCAGGCAGGCCTGCACCGAGGCGGCGCGCACGTAGCTGCGCTTGTCGGCGCCGAGAAACACGTCCTTGAACTGCACCATGCCCGAGTTGGTGAACATCAGCGTCGGGTCGTTGCCCGGCACCAGCGGGCTGGATGCCACCACGGTGTGGCCCTTGGACGCAAAGAAATCCAGAAAAGTCTTGCGGATATCGGCGACGGTAAAACGGACGGGTGCTACGGTGGTTGCGTTCATGGTGTGCAGGGGAAACGGGCCTTGGCAAGGCATCAAAAAGCCAGTCGGAATGGGCGCAACAGCTGCGCTCGCGGCAGACTATCGGCAAGCCTTTGATTATAGGATTGCGCAGCCCGCCGGCGCTGCCGGTCGGCGCAATGCCGGAGTCGCGCGCCGGCTTGGTGCCGGGGGCAGCCGCGCGCTCAGTTGCGGCGCGCCCCGGCCGACTGTTCGCGTGCGACTTCGATGAACTCGGTGACGACCTCGCGCGTGCGCGTGCCGCGCCGCCAGACCAGGCCCACATCGATGCTGGGAACCGCGTCACGCAGCGTACGCACCTCGATGTGGTCTGCATCCAGCGTCCACGGCCGGTATAAAAAGTCGGGCAGGATCGTGATGCCCGCGCCCACCCCCACCAGCGAGCGCACCGCCTCCAGCGACGAGGTGCGCAGCACCACGTCGGGGTGCAGGCCATAGCGCGACCAGACCGAACGCAGCACGCCTTCCACCCGATCCGCCTCCAGAATGATCTGGGGCGCACCCGCGCAATCGGCCAGCGTGAGTTCGGCGCGCTCGGCCAGCGGGTGGCTGGATGCCAGCCAGACACGGTTGGGCGAACTCGTCAGCACCTCCACCACCAGAGCCTGGGGGTCGCCCAACGCGTTGGAGACCATGATGGCCAAGTCCACCTCGCCGTTGATCAGCAGATGCTCCAGGAACTGCGGCGCGTCTTCCACCACCGTGATGCGGACCGAAGGGTGCGAACGCTGGTACCGGGCGAACAGGTCGGCCAGGTAGTAGCCCGCCACCAGACTGGTGACGCCGATGGTGAGGTTGCCGGTCAGCGCTTCCTGACGGCCACGGTCGATCATGCCGGCCTCGGCCACGGCCGAAATCACCTTGCGGGCGCTGGCCTGGAACCGGTGGCCAGCCTGCGTCAACACCATGCCGGTGTGGCTGCGCTCAAACAGCTGCATGCCCAAGGTGTCTTCCAGCTCATGGATGCCGCGTGTCATTGCCGACTGCGCGATATTCATCATGCGCGCGGCCGCAGCCACCGACCCGGTCTCGGAAACTGCCAGAAAGTAGCGAAACTGCTTGAGTGTGAAGTGGCGCTGCACCTGAAAACTGCCCAGCGGCTCTCTCAAAAATCCCGGGTTTTCCCTGACTATCTAGAAATCAGATAGCCGCGGCTCCGAATATTGAACTGTGCAGGGCAGCGGGTCAAGGCTACATTGCGCGGGCTTGTCAGGCGCAAGCACCGGGGCCTGGCAGCGTCAGCCCCACGCTTGAATCACCACCACTACTGGAGCACTCCCCATGAACATCCTGAAAAACGCCGCCGTGGCCATGGGCGTGGCGGCCATCGGAACCCTCGCCCTGGCCCAGCAGCCACTGAAGCAGTTGGGCAAGCCCGAAGGCAAGGTCGACATCGTCGCCTGGCCGGGCTATATCGAGCGCGGCGCGACCGACAAGAACTTCGACTGGGTCACCGATTTCGAGAAAAAATCCGGCTGCAAGGTCAACGTGAAAACCGCCGGCACCTCTGACGAAATGGTGGCCCTGATGAATGAAGGCGGCTTTGATCTGGTGACCGCCTCTGGCGACGCCAGCACGCGCCTGATCCGCGGCAAGAAAGTCCAGCCGATCAACGTGGGCCTGATCCCCAGCTACAAGAACGTCGACCCGCGCCTGCAAAAAGCGCCCTGGCACTACGAGAACAACACCCACTACGGCGTGCCGTACCAGTGGGGCTGGAACGTGCTCATGTACAACACCAAGGTGTTCGGCGACAAGAAGCCGACTTCCTGGTCGGTGGTGTTCGAGGAACAAAACCTGCCGGATGGCAAGTCCAACAAGGGCCGCATCCAGGCCTTCGACGGCCCGATCTACATCGCCGATGCCGCGCTGTACCTGATGAAGAAAAACCCTGCGCTCGGCATCAAGGACCCGTACGAACTCAACGAAGCTCAGTACAAGGCGGCGCTGGATCTGCTGCGCGTACAGCGCAAGCTGGTCGGCAAGTACTGGCACGATGCGTTTGTGCAAATCGACGATTTCACCAACGAAGGCGTGGTGGCGTCCAGTTCATGGCAGTTCCAGGCCAACATCCTGGGCTCGAAGAAGGCGCCGGTCGCCACCGTGGTGCCGGTCGAAGGCGCCACGGGCTGGGCCGATTCGACGATGATGCATGCCGAGGCCAAGAACCCGAACTGTGCCTATCTGTGGATGGAACACTCGCTCAATCCGAAACTGCAGGGCGATCTGGCCGCGTGGTTCGGCTCGGTACCGTCGGTGCCGGCGGCGTGCAAGGGCAACAAGCTGCTCTCCGATGAGGGTTGCGGGCGTCAGGGCTACAACGCGTTCGAGCAGATCTCGTTCTGGCGCACCCCGACCTCGCAGTGCAAGACCCAGAACAACCAGTGCGTGCCGTACCACAAGTGGGTTTCTGACTACATTGCTGTGCTGGGCGGACGCTGAAAACGCGCCGCGATCACTGGCACCGGCGCGCGATGCATGGGCGCGCCGTCCCGTGAGCTTCCGACCGCCAAGGACTTGCTGCCCATGACGCACGCTGTCAGCCTGAACCAGGTGTCCTGCGTCTTCACCTCGGCCGGGAAGCCGGTGCGCGCGATGGACGGGGTGAGCCTGGACATCGAACCCGGCGAGTTCTTCACGCTGCTGGGTCCGTCGGGCTCGGGCAAGACCACCTGCTTGCGCATGATTGGCGGTTTCACGCTACCCACGGCCGGCACCATCCACATCCAGGGTGTCGAGATGAGCCAGCAGCCGCCCTATGCGCGGCCGGTCAACACCGTGTTCCAGGACTACGCGCTGTTTCCGCACATGACCGTCGCGGACAACGTGGCCTACAGCCTGATGGTGCGCGGCGTGCCGCGTGCGGTGCGCGAAGCCCGGGCGCACGAGCTGCTGGACGTGGTGCGGTTGCCCGACGTGGCGCAGCGCAAGCCAGGGCAACTCTCGGGCGGCCAGCGCCAGCGCGTGGCGTTGGCGCGCGCCCTGATCAGCGAACCCAAAGTGCTGTTGCTGGACGAGCCGCTGGGCGCACTCGATCTGAAGCTGCGCGAACAGATGCAAAGCGAGCTCAAGAGCCTGCAGCGCAAGCTCGGCATCACCTTCATCTTTGTCACACACGACCAGCACGAAGCGCTGTCAATGAGCGACCGCATCGGCGTCTTCAACCAGGGGCGGCTCGAACAGGTCGCCACGCCTGCCGACCTGTACAACGTGCCGCGCACCCGGTTCGTGGCCGAGTTCGTCGGCACGGCCAACCTGTTTCACGGTGAGGAGGCGCATCGCCTCACGGGCCAGGACGCAGCGATGATCCGTCCCGAGCGTGTGCGCCTGGGACCAGCTGACGGCGCGCGCGCGGCCGGTACGGTGAGCGAGGTGCAGTACTTCGGCTCATTCTGGCGGGTGCGCGTGGCCCGTCCGCAGGGCAGCTCACTGCTGGCGGACGTGGCCATGACCGACGCTGTCATGCCCGCCATTGGTGAGGCGGTACACCTGCATTGGGCGTCCGACGCCGTCCACGCCATCCGCGGGACTGCAGCACCATGAGCAGCCCGGCCGCCAGCACCCTTGCGGGCGCGCGCGCGCTCCCGCTGCGCGACGGCGCGCTCGATCGCCTGTCCACCCTGCTCTACACCAGGCGCGGCCTGCTGATGGCGCTGCTGCTGGTGCCGCCGCTCCTGTGGTTCGGGGTGATCTACCTCGGCTCACTGTTGAGCCTTTTGGCCAACAGTTTCTTCCGGCTTGACGATTTTTCCGGGCAGGTAGTGCGCGAGCTGGGTCTGCAGAACTTCCGCGATATCTTCGCGCCCGCCAACCTGGATGTCGCCGTGCGCAGCCTGGTGATGTCCACGCTGGTCACCTTGACGTGCATTGCGGCCGGGTTTCCGGTGGCCTATTAGATGAGGCGGGATGCGCGCGGCTCGCAAAAGGC
>JANOBJ010000067.1:0-12005 GCA_031411575.1 Betaproteobacteria bacterium
ATGGCGGTGCGGCCCGACCTGTGCACGGCGGGCGGCATCCTGCACGGCGGCGCCTACATGGCGTTTGCCGACACGCTGGGCGCGGTGGGCACCGTGGGCAATCTGGCCAAGGGCCAGTGGACGACCACCACCGACTCCAGCACCAAGTTCATTGCGGGCGCCAAGCTGGGAACGGTGGTCACCGGCGAATGCGTGGCCCTGCACCGCGGCCGCACCACGCAGGTGTGGCAGACGTCCGTCCGCAACGCCGACGGCAAGCTCTGCGCCGTGGTGACGCAGACGCAGCTGGTGCTGGACGCGAAAGCCTGAGGCGGCCGAAAACCAGGTGCGTCTGTCGGCCGCTACGCCGGCTCCACCCGCACACCACCCTCACGCACGATGCTCTCCCCCAGAAAATCCAGAAACCGCCGCACTGCCGGCACCAGCCCGCGCCGCGACGGGAACACCGCGTGGAAGATGCCGGGGCGCGGCGCCCAGCCGGGCAGCACGGGTACCAGCAGGCGGCCCTGCAGTTCGTCGCTGCACATGTAGTCGGGCAGCACGCAGATGCCGGTGCCGCGCAGCACCGCAAATTTGAGCGTCAGCAGGTCGTCGGCCACCAGGCGCGGCGTGTGGTGCAGCACGTGGCTGGCGCCGCCGGGGCCGAGCAGCGACCAGCTGGTGCGGCCGTCTGCCGCCGACATGGCTACCGTGTCGAGCCGGGCCAGATCGTCCACCGTGGCCGGGCGGCCCTGGCGCGCCAGTTGCGACGGGCTGGCCACCAGCAGGGTCTGGGTGGTGCCGAAGTTCTTGACCACGAGGCTGCCGCTGTCGTCCAGCGTGGGGCGCACGCGCAGGGCCACGTCAAACCCCTCTTCCACCAGATCGACCGTGCGGTTGCTGACCCGCATGTCGACCCGCACGCGCGGGTAGCGCGCCAGAAACTGCGGCAGCAGCGGCCCCAGCGTGGTCTGCGCCAGCGTCACCGGGCAGGCCACGCGGATGGTGCCGCTGGGCTCGCTCTGGGCCTGCGCCACCGCGTCGGCGGCGGCCTGGGCGTCCTCGCGCATGGCCACGCAGTGCCGGTGGTATTGCTCGCCCACGGCGGTGAGCGAGAGCTTGCGAGTGGTGCGGTGCAGCAGCCGCACGCCGAGCTGAGCTTCGAGCTCGGCCACGCGGCGCGACAGCTTGGATTTGGGCAGCCCCAGCGTTCGGCCCGCCGCCGCAAAGCCGCCGCGATCCACCACCTCGGCGAAGTACAGCATGTCGTTCAGGTCTTGCATGGTGGCCTCTGAGTTCAGCAACTGTCCTGTTAATGCAGCGTTTATTGTCCTAAATTCAGGACAATCTAACGCAAATTTGCTCACTTATCAAAGATTGATTCAGATTCCACAATACTCCCATGGCTGCACGGTTGCGGCTTCACTTCAAAGGACCCTTGCCATGAAACTGCTCCACATTGACTCCAGCGTACTGGGCGGCAATTCCGTGTCGCGCCAGTTGACAGCCAACATCGTCGCCCAATGGCGCGCCAACCACCCCGGCACCACGGTGGACACCCTTGATCTGGCCGTTGACGCGCCCAGCCACCTGTCGGCTGAATCGCTCGGGTTTCGGCTGCCGCCCAGCGCCACCACGCTGACCGACGCCCAAAAACGCGAAAACGCCATCTCCGAGAAACTGGTGTCACAGTTCCTCGCGGCCGACGTGGTCGTGGTGGGTGCGCCGCTGTACAACTTCTCGATCCCGAGCCAGCTGAAGGCCTGGATCGACCGCGTGGCGCAAGCCGGCCGCACCTTCACCTACACCGACAAAGGCCCGAAAGGCCTGGCCGGCGGCAAGACGGTGATCGTCGCCTCCACCCGCGGCGGCGTCTACAGCACGACCGAAGGCGGCCGCGCGATGGAGCACCAGGAAAGCTACCTGCAGACCGTGTTCGGCTTCTTCGGCATCACCGACGTGCGCTTTGTGCGCGCCGAAGGCCTGGCGATGGGCGAAGCACCCAAGGCCCAGGCCATCGCCGGGGCCGAGGCTGATATCCTGGTCCTGACGACCGAGGCGGCGAATGAAGCGACGGCGGTGAAGGCGGCTTGAACTTCGCATTGCCATGAACCGCAAACCCGGCTTCGCGCCGGGTTTTTGTTTTAGCGCCGTGAAGCAGGGTGCGCGCGCTACGCAAGCCTGCGCCGACGACCGTCAAACCAGCTCGTCACCCGGCTGCGCCGGCACATCTGGAACGCTGTTCAGGTAGTGCTCAAAATCACCGCGCTGTCCCTTCGCGGCCTCCGCCTTCAGGAAGTCGAGCGTCATCACCGAAGCCATCTTTTCGGCAGCGGCGCTGGCGATGAACTGGTTCACCGAAATGTCGTCGCGCGCGGCCAGTTCCTTGATCTTCTGGTGGACGGAGTTGGGTAGACGAATGGTCAATGCGGTCATGGTTGACTCCTCAACAGCTTCAAAAAATCACCTGGCGTGATGGCCTGCACTTTCAGCTCCAGCGCGCGCTTGAAGTCCTTCGTGTTGTGCGTCACGATGAACCGGCTACCCGACGCCACGGCGCATTCCAGCACCATGTCATCGTCTGGGTCGCGGAGGAAGGGGCGCCACAGAAAATGCACATCCTGCAAATGCGCCAGCGATGCAAGGTAGCGCAAAAACCCCAAAGTCGCTTCCACGGTCACACCCGGCGGCATGTGCTCCACTCGTGTCAACACCGCCTGCCACTCGGTGTACAGCGCCACGGTGAGAGCGATCTCGAATTCACGGCTGGGCATCATCGACAACATTTGGTAGCTGGCACCCTGGCGTGAGCGGGCTGCGGCCACCAAGACAGATGTATCAAGCGTGATGCGCAAGATGGTTATACCTGCATGTTAGTTTTACTGGCATAACCACATTATAGATTTCTCAGCGGCGGATGCAAGCGATCCTCCAATAAGCTTGAGCGTGCTCAATATGCAAGAAAACGATGGTTTTGCCGATGTCGTGGCGAACACGTGCAACTTGACTGGTTGCTCCACTTGGCAGTGCCAACCACCGACATTCGACAGGCGCCTCCGGGAATCTTGCTACAGTGACCCTCAAAATCCACCCAACCCATTCCCAAGAGGCTCCACATGGCACGCATGGTCAACTGTATCAAACTCGGCAAAGAGGCCGAAGGGCTGGATTTTCCGCCCTACCCCGGCGAGCTGGGCAAGCGCATCTGGGAGAGCGTGAGCAAGGAGGCCTGGGCGGCTTGGCTCAAGCACCAGACCATGCTGGTCAACGAAAACCGGCTCAACCTGGCCGACGCGCGCGCCCGCCAGTACCTGGCGCGGCAGATGGAGGCGCACTTTTTTGGCGCCGGCGCCGAGCAGGCGCAGGGTTACGTGCCACCGAGCGCCTGATCGTTCGCTGACCGCGTCCGTTCGCTTCCCACCATGACCGAGCCGGTGCTGTGGGACGCCGACGGCACACCGCGCAACCCGCGCTTCAATGACGCCTCCCGCAGCCACTCGGATGGGCTGGCACAGGCACGCCACGTGTTTCTGGCGGGTAGCGGGCTGCTGACCGACGCCGGCGCACCAACCGCGTGGGAGCACCAGCCGCAATGGCGCGTGCTCGAAACCGGTTTCGGCCTGGGCCTGAACTTCCTCGCCACCTGGCACGCCTGGCGCGCTGACCCGGCGCGGCCACGGCTGCTACACATGGTGTCGATCGAAGCGCACCCGGTGAGCGCGGCCGACCTGCTGCGCAGCGTGCTGGCCTGGCCCGAACTCATTCCGCTGGCCGAGGCGCTGTGCGCGCAGTGGCGGGGGCTGCTGCCCGGCTTTCACCGGCTGGCGCTGGATGGTGGGCAGGTGCTGCTGACGCTGTGTGTGGGCGATGTACAGGCCGCGCTGCGTGAGCTGGCGATGCAGGCCGACAGCGTGTTCCTCGACGGATGTACACCCGAGCGCAACCCCGCGATGTGGAGCGCCGCCACGCTGAAAGCCGTGGCGCGGCACTGCCGGCGCGGCACCACGCTGGCCAGCGGGTGCGCCGCGCCGACCCTGCTCGATTCGTTGACGCAGTGCGGTTTTGTGGTGCAGCTTGCGGACGGGCGGCCGCCTGAAAAGCACCGGCTGGCGGGGCGGTATGACCCGGCCTGGGTGCTCAAACGCGACGGCCTTGCCACGCCGCCCACCAGCCACAGTACCCATCCGGCCCGCTGCGTGGTGGTGGGGGCCGGTCTGGCGGGCGCGGCCGCCGCCGCCAGCCTGGCACGGCGCGGCTGGCGAGTGCAGGTGCTTGATTCGGCGCCAACCCCGGCGTCTGGCGCATCCGGCCTCCCGGTGGGCCTGCTCGCGCCGCCGCTCTCGCCGGACGACAACCCGCTGTCGCGCCTGTCGCGCGCGGGCGCGCGCCTGACGCACCAGTTCGCGCACACGCACCTGCGCGAGGGGGTTGATTGGCAGCCCAGCGGCGTGCTGGAGCACCGGCTCGACGGCGATCTGGCCTTGCCGCGCGATTGGCCCGAAGCGGGGCTGGACTGGACGCGTGAAGCGTCTGCCGACGAGCGGCAGCGCGCCGGGCTGGCCGCGCCGGGCTCAGGCCCGGCCGGCGACGCGAACGGTGTGGGCCCTGGCACGGGCCGCCTGGGCGCCGCAACTGCACCGGTGGCGCGCTGGCACGCGATGGGCGGCTGGATCAAGCCGGCGCGGCTGGTGGCGACATTGCTGGCGCAGCCGGGCGTCGCCTTTCGGGGTGGCGTGGTGGTCGAATCGATTGAGCCGCTGCCGGGCGGCGGCTGGACGGTGCGCGACGCGCGGGGTGTGGTGCTGGCCGAAGCCGAACTGGTGGTGCTGGCGGCGGGTTACGCGAGCCGCAAGTGGCTTGGGGCCGAAGCTTCTGACAGCACGCCGCTCAGCCCCGTGCGGGGCCAGATCTCCTGGGGCATCACGCGCGGGCGCGAAACGGCGTTGCCGCCCTTCCCCGTCAACGGCCACGGCAGCCTGATCGCGGGGGTGCCGCTGGATGGGCAGCCGGCGTGGCTAGTCGCGTCCACCTACGCGCGCGACGACGCCGATACGGCGCTGCGCGACGCTGACCACGCCGCCAACCGCGAGCGGCTGCGCACGCTGCTGCCGGCGGCCTCTGCCGTGCTGGATACCGATTTCGAGACCGGCCAGGTACATGGCTGGGCCGGGGTGCGCTGCGCCACGCCCGACCGGCTGCCGATGGTCGGGCCCACAGCCGCGCCGGGGCTGTGGGTGAGCACCGGCATGGGCTCGCGTGGGCTCACGTTTGCGTTGCTGTGCGGCGAGATGCTGGCCGCGCGGCTGCACGGCGAGCCACTGCCGATCGAGCGGCGGCTGGCGCTTCGGCTGGACAGTGGGCGGGCCGGGCTGAAAACCGCCTCCAACGTTGATTTAGGCATTAAATAGGCCTGTTGTCCGCATCCATTGGTCATAGTTTGCTATTTAAATAATAGCAAACCAGTTTCTGCGAACCAGCGGTCGGTCAACGCGCCACTGCGGCGCGCGGCGAAAAACACGCCGCTTCAACGCACCCCTTCAACGCACCCCTTCAACGCGTCATTTCAACGCGTCACCCCGGCAGGTCACTTCATCGCTTCCGCCGGCCGCCGCGCCTTCACATACGCGTCGCTCGGCAGATAGGCCTTGCCGTCGGCGTAGCGCCACTGCACCATCGTGCCCTTGCCGCCGCGCACATCGAGCTTGCCGACGTAGGCGCCCATGGTGGACTGGTGGTCCACCGCGCGGAACTCGGCCGGGCCGAACGGGGTGCTGAACTTCAGGCCGCGAAAAGCTGCCACCAGCTTCTCGTTGTCGGTGCTCTTGGCCTTGCGGATGGCCTCGAAGATCGCCTGCATGGTGGCGTAGCCCACCACCGAGCCGACCTTCGGGTTCTCGTTGAATTTCTTGTAGTAGCTGGCCACGAACGAGGCGTGTTCCTTGGCGTCGATCTGGTCCCACGGGTAGCCGGTGACGATCCAGCCCTTGGGCGTTTCGTCCTTCAGCACGTCCAGGTACTCGGGCTCGCCCGACAGCATGGAGACGACGGGCACCTTGGGGAACACGCCGCGCTGGTTGCCTTCGCGCACCAGGCGCGCCAGGTCGGCCGCGAAGGTGACATTGAAGATCGCGTCGGGCTTGGTGTTCATGATGGCCGACAGCGTGCTGCCCGCCTCCAGCTTGCCCTGCGCCGGCCACTGCTCGCCGACAAATTCCACGTCGGGCCGCTTGGCCTTGAGCAGTTCCTTGAAGCTGGCCACGGCGCTCTGGCCGTACTCGTAATTCGGAGCGATGGTGGCCCAGCGCCTGGCCGGCAGCTTGGCGGCCTCTTCCACCAGCATGGCGGCCTGCATGTAGGTGCTCGGGCGCAGGCGGAAGGTGTAGCGGTTGCCCTTGTCCCAGACGATGGCGTCGGTCAGCGGCTCGCTGGCGATGAACAGGCGCTTGTTCTTGGCCGCGTGGTCGGCCAACGCCAGGCCCACGTTGGACAGAAAACCACCGGCCAGCACGTCCACTTTTTCCTTGGAGGTGAGTTCCACGGCGTGGCGCAGCGCTTCCTCGGGCTTGCCGGCGTCGTCGCGCGCGATCACCTCCACCGGGCGACCCAGCAGGCCGCCCTTGGCGTTGATCTCTTCCACCGCGAGCTGCCAACCCTGCTTGTAGGGCTGGGTGAACTGCGGAATCGCCGAGTAGCTGTTGATCTCGCCGATGCGGATCGGCGTGCCGCTTTGTGCGTACGCCAGCGCCGCCAGCAGCGACAAAGACCCAACCAGCAGTTTTTTCATGGAACCTCTCCAGCAAAGAAGCTCGCACTCTAACAGCGTAACCAGGTCAGGCTGTCGTGCGGGCAGGTCCATAACGTGAAAAGGGCTACCGGGGACGACCAAGACCTTTCGGCCCTTATCCAGCCCGGCCACCAAACCGCCCGCAAACCCGCGCCAGTGCTGGTGAATATGCTTATCCGGATAAGACGGGAACTAAAAAATCGTTGGGATCCATAAGGGGCCACCCTACAGTCGCGCCCATGCATGACGTTGTGTTTGTGTTGGCAGGGCTTGTGGTCGGCTTTATCGTCGGCCTCACTGGCGTGGGCGGCGGATCGCTCATGACGCCGCTGCTGATCTTCTTTTTTGGCGTCAAGCCGCACCTGGCGATTGGCACCGACCTGCTGTTTGCCGCGTTCACCAAAATGGGCGGCACGGTCAGCATGGCGCGCCAGCGCATCGTGCCCTGGCGCCTCGTGGGCACCCTGAGCGCAGGCAGCATTCCGGCTGCGCTGGTCACGCTGTACGTGTTGCACAGCGTCGGCCCGGCCGACCCGGCGGTGCAGCGCGTGATGACCACCACGCTCGGCATCGCGCTGCTGCTGACCGCTGCCGCCACCCTGTACAAGGCCGTTCGCGGCAAGCAGGCACCGCGCTCGGTGGCCGCCGACCAGCTGGCGCTGGCCACCCAACCGCGCCACTGGAGCCTGCCGCTTTTGTTTGGCGCGCTGATCGGCACGCTGGTCACGCTCACCTCGGTTGGCGCAGGCGCGATTGGCGTCACCGTGTTGATGATCCTGTACCCGCTGCTGCCGCTGCCGCGCATCGTGGCGGCCGACATTGCCTACGCCGTGCCGCTGACGCTGGTGGCGGGCCTGGGCCACGCGTCGCTCGGCTCGGTAGACTGGCCGCTGTTGGCCAAGCTGCTGGCCGGCTCGCTGCCGGGCATCTGGCTCGGCTCGCGCCTGGTGCTGAAAACGCCGGACCGCGTGATCCGCTCGCTGCTGTCACTGCTGCTGGCCTATGCCGGCGTCAAGCTCATTGCCATCTGACGTATCGCTACCTGATTTTCCGGAACCTTCCACGATGTACCAGTACACCGAATTTGACCGCCAGTTTGTCCAGTTGCGGGCCGCGCAGTACCGCGACCAGCTGGAGCGCAACCTGGCCGGCACCCTGACCGATGATGATTTTCGCCCGCTGCGCCTGCAAAACGGCTGGTACATCCAGCGCCATGCGCCGATGCTGCGCGTGGCCGTGCCGTATGGCGAGCTGTCGTCGGCCCAGCTGCGCGTGCTGGCCAGAATCGCGCGCGATTTCGACCGCGGCTACGGCCACTTCACCACCCGCCAGAACCTGCAGTACAACTGGATTCCGCTGGAGAAAAGCGCCGAGGTGATGGAACTGCTGGCCAGCGTGGACATGCACGGCATCCAGACCAGCGGCAACTGCATCCGCAACATCACCAGCGACGAGCGCGCTGGCGTGGCGGCCGACGAGATCGTCGATCCGCGGCCGTTCTGTGAAATCCTGCGCCAGTGGAGCACGCTGCACCCCGAGTTCGCGTTTTTGCCGCGCAAGTTCAAGATTGCCGTGAGCGGCGCGCGCGAAGACCGTGCGGCTACCGCCTGGCATGACGTGGGCCTGCATGTGGTGATCAACGCGGCTGGCGAGGTGGGCTTCAAGGTGCTGGTGGGCGGCGGCATGGGCCGCACACCGGTGATCGCCACCACGATCCGCGAGTTTTTGCCGTGGAACCAGATCCTCAACTATCTGGAAGCGGTGGTGCGCGTGTACAACCGCTACGGCCGGCGCGACAACATGTACAAGGCGCGCATCAAGATCCTGGTGAAGGCCGAAGGCCAGAAATACATCGACGACGTCGAGGCTGAATACCGCGACATCGTCGAGAAAGACGGCGCACCGCACACCATCACGCAGGCCGAGTTCGACCGGGTGGCCGCGAGCTTTGTGGCGCCACCGCTGGCCGAACCGATCCTGGGCTCGGCCAATCGCGTGGCCAATGTGCTGAAGGCCGCCGCCGAGGACGACACCGAGTTCACCCGCTGGGTGCAGCAGAACGTGGCGCCGCACAAGAACGGTGACCTGCGCATCGTGACGCTCTCGCTCAAGCGCCTGGGCTACGCGCCCGGCGACGCCACCGCCCAGCACATGGACGCCGCCGCCAACCTGGCCGACCAGTTTTCGGCTGGCGAGCTGCGCGTCACGCACGACCAGAACCTCGTGCTGCCCTGGGTGCGCTGCGACCAGCTGCCCGCGCTCTGGCTGGCGGCCCGCAAGAACGGGTTTGCGCGCCCCAACACCCGCCTGCTGACCGACATGATCGCCTGCCCCGGCGGCGATTTCTGCTCGCTGGCCAATGCGCGCTCGATCCCGATTGCCGAGGCCATCACCGAGCGTTATCAAGACCTGGACGAACTGCACGACCTGGGCGAAATCGATCTGCACATCAGCGGCTGCATCAACTCCTGCGGCCACCACCACAGCGGCCACATCGGGATCCTGGGCGTGGACAAGGACGGCAAGGAGTGGTACCAGGTCACGCTGGGCGGCTCGGACGGCTCCACGCTGTCGGGCGCTCCGGTGGCCGGCAAGGTGGTCGGCCCGTCGTTCTCGGCAGCCGAGGTGCCCGAGGTAATCGAAGCCGTGCTTGATGAGTACCGCAAGCAGCGCGTGCCGGCCCCGACTGAAGACGGCAAGGCCGAGACCTTCATCGACACCCTGAAGCGCGTGGGCATCGAGCCGTTCAAGACCGCCGCCAACAGCGCCCGCTTCGCCGACGCGCACGCCGCCTGATTCCGAAACTCTGAGAACTATGAAATTAATAGCAAACAATGACCAGGCGACGGGGGCTCCGGCGTTAAATGTCATCAAAATCGCCAATGATGCCGATCCGCTGGCGCTGGCCGGGCAACTCGATGGTGTGGACGTGGTGGAGCTGCATTTCCCCAAGTTCACCGATGGCCGCGCCTTCAGCCAGGCGCACCTGCTGCGCCGTCGCCTGGGTTTTGCCGGCACCCTGCGCGCCACCGGCGATGTGCTGGTGGACCAGCTGGCGCAGATGCAGCGCACCGGCTTCACCGAAGCCGTGCTGCGCGCCGACCAGAGCCTGGCCATCGGCGAGAAGCTGCTGGCCCACTACCCCGGCTTCTACCAGGGCGATGTGGTGAGCGCGCAGCCGCATTTTGCGAAGGCGGCCTGAGCATGTCGGCCATCGATCTGAATGCCCGTGCGTCTGCAACTTTCGACGCCAAACTGGCCGAAACCATGGCCCTGCTGCGCCGCGCTGCAACCAAATTTGGCCCGGTGACGCAGGCTTCCAGCCTGGGCGCCGAAGACGTGGTGATCACCGACCTGATCAACGCGCTGGGGCTGGACATCCCGGTCTTCGTGCTCGACACCGGCATGCTGCACGCCGAGACGTTGCAACTGCTGGAGCGCACCCAGGCCACCTCCCGCGCGCCGGTCACGGTGTACCAGCCCAGGAACGAGGCGGTGATTGAATTTGTCGCCCGCGAGGGCAAGGACGCGATGTACAAGAGCGTGACGCTGCGCAAGGACTGCTGCCACATCCGCAAGGTCGAGCCGCTGGAGCGCGCGCTGGCGGGCAAGAAGGCCTGGATCACCGGGCTGCGGCGCGAGCAATCCGGCGCGCGCGCCGAGGTGCCGCTGATCGACAAGGGCGAAGTCTCCGGGAAAGACCGCGTCAAGCTCAACCCGCTGGCCGACTGGACCTGGGGCGATGACTGGCACTACATCCAGAAGAACGACGTTTCCTACAACCCGCTGCACGACCAGTTCTACCCCAGCATCGGCTGCGCGCCCTGCACCCGCGCGATCAGCCTGGGCGAAGATTTCCGCGCCGGCCGCTGGTGGTGGGAGGACGAAAACGCCAAGGAATGTGGCCTGCACGTGGCGCAGGGCGACCTGCACGTGAAATCAGAACAACAGACGCAAGGAGTGTCCGCATGAACGCGCGCGCTGAACCCATCGTGCTTGATGCCCTGCACCCCGACGCCCACGACACCCTGCATGGTCAGGCAGCCGGCCACCACCTGAGCAACACGCATCTGGACGCGCTGGAAGAAGAAGCCATCTTCATCCTGCGCGAAGTGGCCGCCGCCTTTGAGCGGCCCACGCTGCTGTTTTCGGGCGGCAAGGATTCGCTGGTGCTGCTCAAGTGCGCGGAAAAAGCCTTCGGCGGCAAGGACGGCCCCTCCGGTAGCGGGCGCATCCCCTACCCGCTGCTGATGATCGACACCGGGCACAACTTCCCGGAAGTCACCGATTTCCGCGACTTCCGCGCCAAGGAACTGGGCGCCGAGCTGATCGTTCGCAATGTCGAGGATTCAATGAAGCGCGGCACGGTGCGCCTGGCGCATCCGGGCGAAAGCCGCAACGTGCACCAGTCGGTGACGCTGCTGGAAGCGATCGAGGAATTCCGCTTTGACGCGCTGATCGGCGGCGCCCGGCGTGACGAAGAAAAGGCCCGTGCCAAGGAACGCATCTTTTCGCACCGCGACAGCTTCGGTCAGTGGCAGCCCAAGGCGCAGCGGCCCGAACTGTGGACGCTGTTCAACACCCGGCTGCACCCTGGCGAGCACTTTCGCGTGTTTCCGATCAGCAACTGGACCGAGCTGGACGTGTGGCAGTACATCGAGCGCGAGCAGATCGCCCTGCCGTCGATCTACTACACCCACCGCCGCGAAGTGATCGACCGCAAGGGCCTGCTGGTGCCGGTGACTGAACTCACTCCGCCGAAGGATGGCGAAACCGTGGTCACGCGCGACGTGCGTTTTCGCACCGTGGGCGACATCACCTGCACCTGCCCGGTGGAGAGCCTGGCCGCCACGCCGGCCGATGTGGTGATCGAGACGCTGGCCGCCGACGTGAGCGAGCGCGGCGCCACGCGCATGGACGACAAGACTTCCGACGCATCGATGGAGAAGCGCAAGAAAGATGGGTATTTTTAGCCCACCCCCGTTTCTTGCTCACTGCGTGTAGCCGAATCCCCCCTCAAGGGGGCGACACCAGTGGCCCGGCAAAGCCGGTTCCACGGTGTCCCTTGAACTGAAGAGTTGTGTAGCACTATGACTTTAATAGCTGAAAATGACCATTTGACGGGGACTCAGGGCCAATCTGGCTCTGAAAATGACACCGGCGCGGCCCTGCGCTTCATCACCTGCGGGTCGGTTGACGACGGCAAGAGCACGTTGATCGGGCGGCTGCTGGTGGACAGCAA
>JANOBJ010000068.1:0-3640 GCA_031411575.1 Betaproteobacteria bacterium
CGCGGCACGCTGTCGGGCAAGCTCACGGTGCGCGGTGTGCAGGGTCACATCGCCTACCCGCACCTGGCGCGTAACCCAATTCACCAGGTCGCCCCCGCGCTGGCTGAGCTGGTGACGCACCAGTGGGACGCCGGCAACGAGTTCTTTCCCGCGACATCCTGGCAGGTGAGCAACATCCATGGCGGAACCGGCGCGAGCAACGTGATTCCGGGCGCCGTGGTGGTGGATTTCAACTTCCGCTATTCCACGGAGTCAACGCCAGACGGCCTGCAGCAGCGTATGCACGCGATTCTTGATCGTCACGGTCTTGAATACGACCTTGCCTGGACTGTCGGCGGCTTGCCCTTTCTGACCCGACCGGGCGCGCTGGTCAACGCCGTTCGCGCCGCCATTCACGACGAGACGGGTATCACCACCGAGCTGTCCACCACCGGCGGCACCAGCGACGGTCGCTTCATCGCGCAGATCTGCGCGGAAGTGATTGAGCTTGGCCCCCCGAACGCGACCATCCACAAGATCAACGAGCACCTGAACGTGGCCGACATTGAGCCACTCAAGAACATCTACCGGCGCACGCTGGAAGCCCTGACCGCTGGATAGCCGCATGACCGTGATTGAATTGATTGAAGCGGGCGCCGCGCGTCTCGCTGCCGCCGGCGTGGCGTTTGGGCATGGCACCGCCAATGCCTATGACGAGGCGGCGTGGCTGGTGCTGTGGAAACTGGGCTTGCCACTCAACACCGACCTGACTGATCCGGATTCTGTGGCGCATCAAGTAGTGGAGCATGACTTGCGCGCGGCCGTTGCAGAGCTGATCGTCGCGCGCATCGAAACCCGCAAGCCTGCGGCCTACCTGACCCGTGAAGCATGGTTGCAGGGCATCCCGTTTTACGTGGACGAGCGCGCCATCGTGCCGCGCAGCCTGATCGCTGAACCACTTGCCTGGGGGTCCATCGATCCCTGGCTGGGCGACCACACGCGGCGCGTGCTCGACCTGTGTACCGGCAACGGCAGCCTTGCGGTGCTGGCGGCGATGGGCTACCCCGAGGTGACGGTGGATGCCGCTGACATTTCATCTGACGCGCTTGCGGTGGCCAGGATCAACGTGAACAAGCACCAGCTTCAGGACCGGATTGCACTGATCGAATCCGATGGGTGGGCAGGCGTGACCGCCCGCTACGACCTGGTGCTGTGCAACCCGCCCTACGTCAACAGCCAGAGCATGGCCGCCCTGCCACCCGAGTACCAGAGCGAGCCTGCGCTGGCGCTGGCGGGCGGCGCTGATGGCATGGATTTCATCCGGCCGCTGCTGCGTGATGCACCGACCTACCTGACCGAGCCTGGCGTGCTGGTGCTGGAGATTGGCAATGAGCGCGCCCACTTCGAGGCCGCGTTTCCGTGGCTGGAGGTGGTTTGGCTCACCACCAGCGCCGGCGATGACCAGGTGCTGCTGACGACGCGCGACGCACTGCTGCGGGCGGGATACGCACCATGATCACTCTGAAGAATGTGGTGCTGCGCCGCGGCACCAAAGTGCTGCTGGACAAAGTCTCGGTCACGCTCAATCCCGGTGAAAAAGTAGGCCTGGTGGGCCGCAATGGCGCGGGCAAATCCACCTTGTTTGCGCTGTTGAGCGGCACCTTGCATGAGGATGGCGGCGACTTCTCGGTACCCGCGCACTGGCGCATGGGACAGGTCGCCCAGCACATGCCCGAGACCACCGAGTCGGCCACCGACTTTGTGCTCGGCGGTGACGAACGCCTGTGCGCCTTGCGCGAGGTGCTGCTGCAGGCCGAGGACAGCGGCGACGGCATGGCGATTGCGCACGCCTACACCGATCTGGCTGATGCGGGCGAGCACGACGCCGTGCCGCGAGCACAGGCGCTGATCATGGGTCTCGGGTTCAAGACGGCCGAACTGGAGCTGCCTGTCAACAGTTTCTCGGGCGGCTGGCGCATGCGCCTGCAGCTCGCGCGCGCTCTGATGTGCCCTTCTGACCTGCTGCTGCTGGACGAGCCGACCAACCACCTGGACCTGGATGCGCTGGTGTGGCTGGAAGCCTGGCTGCGCAAGTACGCCGGGACGCTGATCGTCATCAGCCATGACCGCGAGTTTCTGGATGCGGTGACCAATGTGACGCTGCATATCGACGCCGCACAGCTTACGCGCTACGGCGGCAACTACAGCGCCTTTGAGCTGCTGCGTTCGCAGCAGATGGAGTTGCAGCAGGCGTCGTATTCGAAGCAGCAGGACAAGATTGCCCATCTGCAGAAGTTCATTGACCGGTTCAAGGCCAAGGCGAGCAAGGCCAAGCAGGCGCAAAGCCGGGTGAAGGCGCTGGAGCGCATGGAGAAGATCGCGCCCATGCTGGCCAGCGCCGATTTCACCTTTGAGTTCAAGGAACCGGGCAACATCCCGAACCCCATGCTGGCGATCCGTGATGCCTCGGTCGGGTATGTGGTGGACGGTGTGCCCAAGGTTATCGTCCGCGACATCAACCGCTCGGTATTGGCCGGTCAACGCATCGGCATTCTGGGTGCCAACGGCCAGGGAAAATCGACGCTGGTGAAGACCATCGCGCATGAGATCGCAGCTCTGGGCGGCACCTTCACCGAAGGCAAGGGTCTGCGCATCGGCTATTTTGCCCAGCAGGAACTCGACGTGCTGCGCGCCGGCGACACACCGCTGGAGCACATGATCCGGCTGGCCCGAGACCTCGGCGCCAACGCGCCGGGAGCCAGTCGCGAGCAGGATCTGCGCAGCTTTCTTGGCACCTTCAATTTTTCGGGCGACATGGTCAAGCAGGCGGTGGGCACCATGAGCGGCGGCGAGAAAGCGCGGCTGGTGCTGGCCATGATGGTCTGGCAGCGCCCCAACCTGCTGCTGCTGGACGAACCCACCAACCACCTGGACCTGACCACGCGCGAAGCCTTGTCGATGGCGCTCAACGAGTTTGAAGGCACCGTGATGCTGGTCAGCCACGACCGTGCTCTGCTGCGCGCCGTGTGCGACGAGTTCTGGCTGGTGGGCCGCGGCGGCATTGCACCGTTTGACGGCGACCTGGATGACTACCAGCGCTACCTGATGGACGAGTCACGCCGCTTGCGCGAGCTGGCGCGCACCGAATCTGCCCCAGCAGCGAACACTCCTGTTTTAGTAGCAAAGAATGACCAGATGACGGGGACGTCTGCGGTATTTGGTGCTGAAAAGGCTCTCAAATCGCGTGACCAACGGCGGTCAGACGCACAGCGTCGGCAGGCGCTCGCAGACCAGACGCGAACGCTCCGCACGCGCCTGGAACAGATCGAACGCTCCATGTCTGGCCTGCAAACTGAACAGAAGACGATCGAACAGCAATTGCTGACCCCTGCTCCTGCCGGCAACCTGGCCAATGCTGGCAAACGGCTCAAGGTCATCCAGGATGACCTGGCCCGCTTCGAGGACCAGTGGCTGCAGGTTTCTGCCGAGATCGACCGCATCCTCACCGGCGAAGCGCTTCCCGCCGACTCCTGAAGTCAATCTGACTGCCCCATAAAAAACGCGGTGAAGGGCCAGGGCCCGTCACCGCGAAAGCTGGGAAAGCAGCTATGGATAAGTCGTTCAGTCAGCTGAGTCTGGTAATGATCCTCACGCCAGCAGG
>JANOBJ010000069.1:0-5344 GCA_031411575.1 Betaproteobacteria bacterium
CACCGAGCACGGCTTCGTGTTCCGGGTCGACCTGGCCCTGCGCCCGAACGGCAACTCGGGCCCGCCGGTGGTCTCGCTCGACGCGCTGGAGGAATACTTCGTCGTCCAGGGCCGCGTATGGGAGCGCTTCGCCTGGCTCAAGAGCCGGGTGGTGGCGCCGCGGGCCTGCGTGGACAGCGGCTCGGCGGCGGCGTTGCGCAGTGCGGTGCTGCCGTTCGTGTTCCGCCGCTACCTTGACTACAACGTGTTTGACTCGCTGCGCATCCTGCACCGGCAGATCCGCGAGCATGCGGCCCGGCGCAGCGCCGGCCACCCCGAGCGCGCCAACGACGTCAAGCTGTCGCGCGGCGGGATTCGCGAGATTGAATTCACCGTGCAGCTGCTGCAGGTGGTGCGCGGCGGCCAGTTTCCCGAGCTGCGCACCCGGCCCACGCTGGATGCGCTGCAGCGGGTGGCGCGGGCCGGCCTGATGACGCAGGCCGCCGCCGACGCACTGGCGCGCGCCTATGGGTTTTTGCGCCGGGTTGAGCACCGCATCCAGTACCTGGACGACCAGCAGACCCATGTGCTGCCCACGCACGACGATGACCTGGGCTGGATCGCCGACACCATGGGGTATGCCAACGTCTGCGCGTTCCTGAGCGAGCTGGATGCGCACCGCGAGCTGGTGGCGCAGGAGTTTGACAAGCTGCTGGGCGGCGTGGCCGAGAAGGATTGCCGGGGCTGCAGCGGCCCCAAGGGCGGCCGGCCGGTGGTGCCCGAACTCGATGTGCTGCTGGAAGAACTGCCGCAGAAGTTTCGCGAGCGCGTGCAGCTGTGGCGCGAACACCCGCGCGTGCTGGCGCTGCGCGACGATGCACGCAGCCGGCTGGTGCGGCTGGTGCAGCGCACCGCGGCCTGGCTGAAGCAGGGCCGGGTGAGCGAAGACGCGGCGGTGCGCATTGCCGACTGGATCGAGCCGCTGCTGCGCCGCGAGAGCTACCTGGCCTTGCTGCTGGAGCGCCCGGTGGTGCACGAGCGGCTGCTGCGCCTGCTGGGCGCGGCCAAATGGCCAGCGCGCTACCTGCTGCAGCACCCGGGCGTGATCGACGAGCTGGCCAGCGACGCCATGCTGTCCGAACGCTTTGTGGCGGCCGACTTCGAGCGCGAGCTGGAGGCCCGGCGCGTGGCCACCCAGTCCACCGGCGAGGACGACGACGAGAACCTGCTCAACCTGCTGCGCCGCGCGCACCACGCCGAGGTGTTCCGCACGCTGGCACGCGACGTGGAAGGCCGCCTGACGGTGGAGCAGGTGGCTGACGACCTGAGCGCGCTGGCCGATTCGCTGCTGCGCATCACCGCGCGCTGGTGCTGGGCGCGCCTGCGCAACCGCCACCGAACCGAGCCCGACTTTGCGCCGCAGTTCGCCATCATTGGCTACGGCAAGCTCGGCGGCAAGGAGCTGGGCTACGGCAGCGACCTGGACATCGTGTTCGTCTATGAAGACAGCGACGAACGCGCCCCGGAAGCCTACGCCGCGTTCGTGCGCAAGCTGATCAACTGGCTCACCGTCAAGACGGCTGAGGGCGACCTGTTCGAGATTGACACCGCGCTGCGCCCCAACGGCAACTAGGGCCTGCTCATCACCACCTTCGAGGCCTACGCCAAGTACCAGCAGCAGCGCGGCAGCAACACCGCGTGGACGTGGGAGCATCAGGCGATGACGCGGGCGCGCTATGTCCTGGGGAATGAGATCTTGCGCGATCGGTTTGACGCCGTGCGCGAAGCCGTTATCACCGCACCGCGCGACCCTGCCGCGTTGAAGACCGAAATCGTCGCCATGCGCGACAAGGTGCGCGCCGCGCGGCCTGTCAAATCGGGCCGGTTTGACGTGAAGCACAGCCCCGGCGGCATGGTGGACGCCGAATTCGCCGTTCAGTACCTGGTGCTGAGCGAGTCGTGCCGCCACCCCGAGCTGCGCGCCAACGTCGGCAACATCGCCCTGCTGCAGCGCGCCCAGGCCGCCGGCCTGCTGCCGCCCGGCGTGGGCGAGGCCGCGGCGTCGGCCTACCGCGAGCTGCGCAGGGTCCAGCACCGCGCGCGCCTGAACGAAGAACCAACCCAGGTTGACCTGCCGGAACTGCAGGCCGAGCGCGACGCCGTGCTGCGGGTGTGGCAGGCGGTGTTTGGGTGATTTTTGGATGCTTTATGCCCGTGGTCGGCGTCCACTGGTCATAGTTTGCTATGTATTTTGCAGCAATTGCGCGGGGGCGTTGGGCTGGGGTCCGGTGCCCCGGAAACGATGCAGGCTGCGGTAGCGGGGTCAGAGTCCAATTTCGTTGGAAACCCCCGCCGCCGGCAACCCGACCGTCCTGAATTGGAATCCGACCCCAATGCCGCAACCTGCGTTGCCGCCGGGCCCAATCGCGCAGCCAGGCATTCCACACTCGCGCTGCAATATTGATAGCAAACTATGACCATGGGGCGCGGACCACGGGCACAAAACACCCCAAAATCACCCGAAATCCGGCTTTAAACTCCGGCCATGCGCATCCAGCTCCTGTCCGACCTGCACCTCGAAACCCACCCGCATTTCAAGCCCGAACCGGCCCCGGGCGCCGATGTGCTGGTGCTGGCCGGCGACATCGGTTCCTACCAGTACGGCTCGCTGTTGCAGGGGGCGGATTTCGGGCTGGAGCGGTTTTCACCGCGCCACGGCTGGCCGACGCCGGTGCTGTACCTGCCGGGCAACCACGAGTTCGACGCGCTCGACATTGACGAGGCGCACGCACGGCTGCGCGAGACCTGCGCGCGGCTGGGCATCACCTGGCTCGAGCGCGAGGGGGTGACGATGGCGCGGCCTGCCGGGGACCCAAGACCAAGCCCTGTGCGCTTCGTCGGCACCACACTCTGGTCGGATTTCGAGGCGCTGGTGCCGCGCAGCGGGCCGCTGGCCGCGCAGCTCAAGGCGCGCGACAAGGCGTTTCGCGCGGCCAACTTCTACCTGCGCACCACCGGCAGCACGCGCCATGGCAAGCCCTGGCTGGCCGATGCGGTACGTGAGCTGTCACTTCTTTCGCAAGACTGGCTGCGCAGGGCTTTGGCCGACCCGTTTGAGGGCACCACGGTGGCGGTGACGCACTTTGCGCCCAGCCTCAAAAGCGCCGATCCGCGCTATGGCATGACGCCGGGCACGGCCGGTTTTTGCAACGCGCTGGATGACCTGCTGCCGCTTGCCGACGTCTGGCTGCACGGCCATCTGCACGCGCGGAGCGACTACACGGTGGCGGGCGAGCGCGGGGGCGCGGCGACGCGCTGCCGTGTGGTGGCCAACCCGCTGGGCTACGCGCGCAAGGGCGAGCAGGTGCACTTTCGGCCGCGCGGGTGCATTGAGGTCTGAGGCCGTCCACGGGCATTTGATGCCGCGCCAGGCGGCTGCTGACGGGTTGAAGGCGGTTACATTCCGCTTCAAAGTTACCATTCAGTCACAAGATAACCACACGGTATTTAAGTGAACTGATTGGTATAAAATGCGGCCACGCAGCGCTGCTGCCCTGCGTCGTTGCTCACTCTGACTCATTTCAACCCTTCAGGAGTTCCGTATGAAAAAGACTTTGATTTCTCTCGCACTGACCGTTGCCGCCGCCAGCTCTGCCTTCGCCCAGGACATCGTGGACACGGCCGTCAAGGCCGGCAGCTTCAAGACGCTGGTGACCGCGGTACAGGCCGCCGGGCTGGTGGACACGCTCAAGGGCCCGGGCCCGTTCACGGTGTTCGCGCCGACCGACGCGGCCTTCGCCAAGATCCCCAAGGCCGACCTGGACAAGCTGCTGGCTGACAAGGCCGCGCTGACCAAGGTGCTGACCTACCACGTGGTGCCGGGCAAGGTGATGGCCAAGGACGTCAAGGCCGGCAAGGTGAAGACCGTGCAGGGCAGCGAGCTGACCGTGGCCACCAGCGGTGGCGTGACGGTGGACGGCGCCAAGGTCACGGCGACCGACGTGGCCGCCAGCAATGGCGTGATCCACGTGATCGACTCGGTGATCATGCCCAAGTAAACGCCGGGCAGGCCGGGCGCTGCTCATCGGAGCGGCGCCCGGGCGCTGGTTCCCCGGGGCTGTGGGCGGGCCTTGCCCAGCATTGACGCCGGTCAACCCGGCGGCCCTGGCGGGCGGTAGACTTTCCCGACACACCATCGAGGAGTCCGCCATGAAAATACTGCTTGCCGTTGACGGCAGCGCCTACACCAAGAAAATGCTGGCCTACCTGGTCACGCACATCGAGCTGTTCGGCAACCACAACGAGTACACCGTCCTGAACGCGCAGCCCGCGTTGCCGCCCCGGGCGCGGGCCGCCGTTGGCAAGGAAATAGTGGACGACTACTACCTGGACGAGGCCGAAAAGGTACTCGGCCCGGTCTGCAAATTTCTGGAACGCCACGGCATGACGGCCAAAAGCAGCTGGAAGGTCGGCCATGCCGGCGAGACCATCGCCAAGGTGGCCGACAGCGGCAAATTCGACATGCTGATCATGGGCTCGCACGGGCACGGGGCGCTGGCGCGGCTGGTGATGGGTTCGGTCACGACGCATGTACTGGCGCACTGCGGCGTACCGGTGTTGCTGGTGCGCTGAGGCGGCCCGGCGCGCCCCGCACATAGGCGCTTGCACAACCGTTGCCGGCGGCGTTTCTGCTATCTTTTACATAGCAAACAATGACCAGCTGATGCGCACTACCGGGTGTTTAGACCATCAAAACAGGTGCTGAGCACCATCTCCACGATCTGCGCGTCGGTGTACAGGCCGCCGGTCTTGAGGAAGCCAAGCACCGGGTCACAGGCGCGCGCGTACAGGGTGTAGAGCACGGCGATGGCGGGCAGCGCCGGGTTGATGCTGCCGTCCTGCTGGGCGGCTTCGATGCAGCCGCCCAGCAGGTCGCTGATTTCCATCAGGCCGTCGATGTAGTCGCGGTTGGCCATCAGCGTGGCGCGCAGGGTGGAGTTCTGGCTCGGCAGCGACGGCATTTCGCCGGCCAGCTGGACCTGCATGGTCCAGCGCGCCACGGCCTTCAACTTGTCGTGCGGCGGGTCGTTGGCGGGCAGGGTGTTCAAGAAATCCTGGGCGCGGCGCATCACGCGCGCCATGGCAGCGGTGGCCAGGTCTTCCTTGCTGGGGAAATGCTTGTACAGGCTGGCCTTGGCGATGCCCACTGAAGCGGCCACTTCATCGACCGTCATGGCGTCAAAGCCTTTTTCGGCCAGCAGGCGGTTAACCGTGTGCACGATGGCCTCTTCACGGGCCTGGAGCATCTGCTCCTTGAACGAAACCTTGATGACGGTGGTGCTGCTCATGTCTGAATTTTAGCCGC
>JANOBJ010000070.1:0-12506 GCA_031411575.1 Betaproteobacteria bacterium
CAACCGGCTCTTCTTCCGACTCACGGATGCCGATCAGCGCGTCTTCCGACAGCTGGCCGGTGAGCAGACGCCACAGGTTGTTCAGCAAGATCACCGCGCCGGACACGGCGAACACCAGCCCGCAGCCGTAGAAAATCGCCATCGAGGTTTCCATGGCCGCGCTGGTCGAGTCCCAGTTGATCTTCACCTGGTCCCAGGCGCCCTTGAACAGCAGCCAGCAGATGAACAGCATCAGCAGGTGGCCGGCGCCCAGGCAGATTTTCTTGCCCAGCACCGGCAGGCGCGACACCAGCGTGTCGGTGCCCAGGTGGGTGCGTTCGCCCAGCGCCACGATGGCGCCCAGGAAGGTGAGCCAGACGAACAGCCAGCGCGACAACTCTTCGGACACCGCGATGCCGGAGTTGAAGGCATAGCGCAGGACGACGTTGGTGAACACCAGCACCACCATCAGGGCAAGGCTGGCGGCCATCAGAACCGACAGCAGCCGGCAGTACTGGGCAATCAGTTTTTGGACCATGTTTGTCTCCTTGGCCGGTATTTTGTACGAACTGGTTAGTTTTATTAAATAGGGAAAACCACTACGATAAAAGTATTGGTTTGCCGCACACCCATCCGCGCCTGCGCAGAGTCTCTACACGGTGAGTCACAAGTCAAGGCAGCGCCGGGCTTTGCTCCGACAGACGGCGCCAGTTGGCGTGGCGCTTGCCTGGCGGCTGGCGCCAGCGGCCCCGCTCAGGGCGCGCGCACGAAGCGCACCACCATCTCGATGATGCTCTGGCGCCGGGCCGCGATGGCCTTGGGTGCCTGGGTGTCGCGCTTGAAAATCAGCGAAAAGGTGTGCTGGTTGGACACATTGAAGAACGACAGCGCCGAGATCGAGGCATGGATGTCGATCGGGTCCAGCCCCGGACGGAAGATGCCCTCGGCCACACCCCGGTCGTACAGGTTGCGGATGGCCTGGATGGCGGGCACGTTCAGCTGCTGGATGTTCTTGCTCTGCGCCAGGTACTGGCCGCGCTGCATGTTTTCCGACATCACCAGCCGGATGTAGCCCTGGTTGCTGTTGTGGTGGTCAAAGGTGAAGCCCACCAGCCGACGCAGCGCCTCTTCGGGCTGCAGGTCGTCCAGGTGCAGCTCGGATTCGGTGCCGCGCACGCGGCGATACGACTCTTCCAGCACGGCCAGGTACAGGCCCTCCTTGCTGCCGAAGTAGTAGTAGATCATCCGCTTGCTGGTCCTGGTGGCGGCGGCGATCTCGTCGATCCGGGCGCCGGCCAACCCCTTCTCGGCGAACTCGTTGGTGGCCGTTGCCAGGATGTCGGCCATGGTGCGGGCCGGGTCGTTGGTGCGGGTGGTGTCGCCCGCCGCCGCGGCGGGCTTGGTTCGCCGAACCCGCAATGAATGTACTGTTTGGTCCATTTCAGCAGTATAGGGTTTCAGCGGCCATCGCGGGCCTTTCCCGCGATACCCGACTGCCTGCATCTGCCTGCGTTTGTCTACGTCGGCCGGCATTTCAGGCCAGCGGCACCGTCAGGGTGTCGATGACGGCGCGCGTGTCGGGCCGCACGCCGCGCCACCAGGCAAAGGCCTCGGCCGCCTGCTCGGCCAGCATGCCCACGCCATCGGCCAGGCGCTGCACGCCGGCGCTTTGCGCCAGCCGCAGAAACGGTGTCAGCCCCTTGCCGTAAGCCATTTCATAGGCCAGGGCACCGGCCGCAAACACAGTCGGTGGCACCGGCGGCAACTCGGCGCGCAGGCTGGCTGAGGTGGCGTTGAGCACCACGTCAAAGGTCTGGTCAGTCAAACCGGCGTAGCCGCAGCCCGTGACCGGATGCTGGCTTGCCCAGGGTGCCGCCAGCGCCTGGGCCTTGTCCAGCGTGCGGTTGGCGATCACCAGTTGGGCGGGCCGCTCCTCCAGCAAGGGCAGCAGCGCGCCGCGGGTGGCGCCCCCCGCGCCCAATACCAGCACGCGCTGGCCCGCCAGCGCGCAGCGCAGGTTGTGCGTCAGGTCGCGCACCAAACCCACGCCATCAAAATTTTCAGCGTAGACGCGATCACCCTCGAACTTCAGCGCGTTGGCGGCGCCTGCGAGCTCGGCGCGCCCGGAGCGGTCGGTGGCGTAGGCAAAGGCGTCCAGCTTGAACGGCGCGGTGACGTTCATGCCGCGGCCGCCGCGGGCGCGAAACGCGTCCACCGCGCCGGCGAAGCCGCCGTCCTTTCTGTCCAGCGGCCCTTCGACGGTGGTGTAGACCAGGTTTTGCGCGGTGGCCCTGGCGAAGGCGGTGTGGATGAGTGGCGACTTGCTCTGGCTGATGGGGTTGCCGATCACGGCATACAGGTCGGCGGTGGGGGCGGTCATGGCGGTGTCTTTCGGGCGGGCGGCGCGCCAGCGTGTTTTAACGCATTTTACAAGCCAAATAGGCCGGTTGTCCGCATCGGCTGGTCATAGTTTGCTATTAATATTATAGCATGCTACATGCGTGGCCTTTGTCGCCTGCGCCCCGCACATCACGTCCAGGCCGGTTGCCGGAACGCCGCCACCAGAAAATCGACCATTGCGCGCACCTTGCCCGGCACATGGCGGCGGCTCGGGTACACGGCGCAGATTTCCATCGTGCTGCCGTGGTTCTGCGGCAGCACCTCCAGCAGGCGGCCGTCCTTCACGTCCTGGCCGACCAGAAAGGCCGGCTGCAGGATGATGCCCTGATCGGACAGCGCGGCGGCGCGGCAGGTGTCGCCGCTGTTGGCGCGCAGCCGCGGGTGGGTGGTGACGCTGGCCGCGCCGTCCGGGCCGTCAAAGGTCCATTCATCGCCGCCCGACCACCACGAATACGCCATCACGCTGTGCGTGGCCAGGTCGTCCAGCCGCGCGATGGTCGGCGCGCCCTGCAGGTAGGCGGGCGACGCGCACATCAGCATGCGGCTGGAGGCGAGCCGGCGCGACACCAGCGTGGCGCCCTGCAGCCGGGCAATGCGCACCGCCAGATCAAACCCTTCATCCACCAGATCGACGACGCGGTCGGTCAAGGTGATGTCGAGTTCCACCTTCGGGTTGGCCTTGAGGAATTCGCCCCACAGCGGCGCCAGATGCAAGTTGCCAAAGGTGACGGGCGCGTTGATCTTGAGCCGGCCCATCGGCGCGGCGGCCGAGGCGCTGGCGCTGGCATTGGCCTCGGCCATGTCGTCCAGGATCTGGCGGCAGCGCTCGAAGTAATCGGCGCCCACATCGGTCAGCGACAGCCGCCGCGTGGTGCGGTTCAGCAGACGCGAACCGAGCCGCGACTCCAGCTCGAGCACCAGGCGCGACACCACGGCCTTGGAGGTTTCCAGCCGCTCGGCGGCCTTCACAAAGCTGCCGTGCTGGACCACGGCCACAAAAGTTTCTATCTGACGCAGGTGATCCATGGGCACAGATTATTGTCAATCTCACAGAGACAACCAACTCTTTTCGAGTGAGATACGTGTCAAAAGGCAACAATACTTATCAGTCAAAAGCATTCAATACCTTAAGAATTGAACTCTCAGGACCGTCGGGTGAGCCGGCTTCTGCGTCCGCGCGTGTGCCCGTCGCCAACGATAATGCCTTGCGCCGCCCCGGCACCAACTGACGTACCGCCATGACCACCCCCCAGCCTACACCGATGAAGATTGATTTTGTGTCCGACGTGTCGTGCCCGTGGTGCGCTATCGGCCTGAGCGCGCTGGAGCAGGCGCTGGCCCGGGTGCAGGGCGAGGTGCACGCGCAGCTGCACTTTCAACCGTTCGAGCTCAACCCGCAGATGCCGCCCGGCGGGCAGGACGTGACCGAGCACCTGACGCAAAAGTACGGCTCCACGCCCGAACAGCAGGCGCAGATTCGCGAGACCATCCGCCAGCGCGGCGCCGACGTGGGCTTCACCTTTCGCCCTGAGGGCCGCGGCCGCATCTACAACACCTTCGACGCGCACCGCCTGCTGCACTGGGCCGAAAGCGCGGGCGAGGGCCGCCAGCACGCGCTGAAAAAAGCCCTGCTCGAAGCCTATTTCACGCAGGGCCAGAGCCCCGAATCGCACGCGGTGCTGCTGGGCGCGGTACGGGCCGCGGGCCTGGACGCGGCGCGTGCGCAGGCGATCCTGGCCAGCGACGAATTTGCCGCCGAGGTGCGCGCACAGGAGCAGTTTTACCTGGACGCCGGCATCCACTCCGTGCCCGCCGTCATCATCAACGACCGCCATTTGATCTCGGGCGGCCAGCCGGTCGAGGTGTTCGAGCAGGCGCTGCGGCGCATTGCGGCCGAAGCCTGAGCGCGCCATTCGACCGCACACCCGTACCCGCAGCCATACCCGCAATCCCCCCAACTCCCGACACACAAGACCGGCCTGGCCGGGTTTACGCATGAAATTCAAGATGGCGCCCAACTCGCTGTTCGCGATCCTGCTGCGCTCGCCGTGGTGGATGAGCATCGGCCTGGCCGCGGCGATAGCGCTGGTGGCGCGCGCGGCGCTGCCCGAGAACCTGTTCACCGTCGGGGCGCTCGCGGGGTTTCCGTTCCTGGTGATTGGTGCCGTGGCCGGCTGGCGCCAGTTCAAGGCGCCCAGCGCCAGCCAGGTGGCCGCGATGCTGGACAAGGCACGCGCCATGGCCTGGCGCGAGTTTGCCGCCACGGTGGAGCAGGCGCTGCGCCGCGACGGCCACACCGTGACGCGGCTCGACGGCCCGGCCGCTGATTTTGCGGTGGTGCAGGGCGGGCGCACCATGCTGGTGAGCGCGCGGCGCTGGAAGGCGGCCAGCCACGGCATCGAGCCGCTGCGCGAATTGCACGCTGCCACCGCCGCGCGCGACGCCAGCGAGAGCCTGTACCTCGCGCTCGGCGACCTGTCCGACCCGGCCCGCCGCTTCGCCAGCCAGAACCAGATTCGCGTGCTGCAGGGCGCTGAGCTGGCGGGCTGGCTCGCTGCTTAGGCCCGCGCGACGGCCCAGCCGCCAGACACCTGGGTTCGCCAGCGCACAGACGCTCTGTGCCGAGTGCCGTAGAACGAGTGCTTCGGGTGGCTTGCCCGCCCCGGCTGTACAGCGTTGTTTCCGACGTTCCGGCGTCCGGACGTGCAGGCACCCTCCTCAGGGAGCACACATGAAAATTCTGATGGTTCTGACCTCGCACGACCGCCTTGGCGACACCGGCAAGAAGACCGGTTTCTGGCTGGAAGAGTTTGCCGCGCCGTACTACGTGTTCAAGGACGCGGGCGCCATCGTCACGCTGGCCTCGCCGCTGGGCGGCCAGCCGCCGCTGGACCCGAGCAGCGACACGCCCGATGCACAGACCGACGCCACGCGCCGCTTCAAGGCCGATGCCGCCGCCCAGGCAGCGCTTGCCAGCACGCTCAAGCTCAGTGACATCTCCGTGGGCGGCTTCGCGGCCGTTTTCTACCCCGGCGGCCATGGTCCCTTGTGGGATCTTGCAGAAGACGCATCGTCCATCCTGCTGATCGAAACCACGCTGGCGTGGGGCAAGCCATTGGCGGTGGTCTGCCACGCACCGGGCGTGCTGCGGCACGCCAAGACGCCCGAGGGCCGGTCCGTTGTGCGGGGCAAAGCCGTCACCGGCTTCACCAACACCGAAGAGCAGGCGGCCGGGCTGACCGATGTGGTGCCGTTCCTGGTCGAAGACATGCTCAAAAGCCTGGGCGGGCGCTACTCCAAGGCTGCGGACTGGCAGCCCCATGTGGTCAGCGACGGCGTGCTGATCACCGGGCAGAACCCCGCATCGTCCGGGCCGGCGGCCAAGGCGCTGCTGGAGAAACTGCGTGTACTGGACATTGTGGTCCAAACGGCCTGAGCGCCATGGGTGCTGCTGGCCGGCGGCGCACGCGAGACGCCATGGCGGTCATTCGCATTGCCTTGCGCAAGATCAAACGGCATTGTGGCCGCGCGCACTAGGCTGAACCCATCGATCCGGTGGCGGGCCACAGCAAGCGCCGCACCGTCAACCCAGGAGCCATCATGTCGCGCAAGATGCAAGCCGCCGTTGTCGAGGCCTTCGGCAAGCCCCTCTCACTGAGGGAGTGGGATATTCCTGATGTGGGACCTGGCCAGATTCTGGTGAAAACAGAAGCCTGCGGGGTCTGCCACACCGACCTGCATGCCGCGCACGGCGACTGGCCGGTCAAGCCCTCACTGCCCTTCATCCCGGGTCACGAGGGCATTGGCCTGGTGGCGGCCATCGGCGCGGGCGTGACGGCGGTGAAAGAGGGCGACCGCGTCGGCGTGCCCTGGCTGTTTTCAGCCTGCGGCCATTGCGAACACTGCCTCGCTGCCTGGGAGACGGTGTGCGCCAAGGCCGAATTCGGCGGCTACACCAAAAATGGTGGTTTTGCCGAGTACATCCTGGCCGACCCCAGCTACGTGGCGCACGTGCCGGCCGGCCTTTCTGCCATCCAGGCCGCGCCGATCATCTGCGCCGGCGTCACCACCTACAAGGGCCTGAAGGAAACCCGCGCGAAGCCGGGGGAGTGGGTCGTCGTCTCGGGTGCCGGCGGTCTTGGGCACCTGGCCATCCAGTACGCCAAGGCCATGGGCCTGTACGTGTGCGCGGTGGATATTGATGACGGCAAGCTGGCTCATGCCACGCGCCTGGGCGCCGACGCCGTGGTCAACGTGACCACCGGCGATCCGGTCGAGGCGGTGAAGAAGGCCACCGACGGCGGCGCGCACGGGGTGCTGATCACGGCGCCGTCGCTGGCGGCGTTCAAGCAGGGCGTCGCCATGACCCGAAAGCGCGGCACCTGCGTGTTGACCGGGCTGCCGCCGGGGGAGTTTCCGTTCCCGCTGTTTGATGTGGTGCTGAACTGCATCACCGTGCGCGGCTCACTGGTCGGCACGCGCCACGACATGGCCGAGGCACTGGCCTTTGCCGCGCAGGGCAAGGTCAAGGCCGACGTCGAACTGCAGCCCCTGTCGGCGATCAACCAGGTGTTTGAGCGGTTGCAGCGTGGCGACGTGGCGGCCCGCGTGGTGCTTGAGATGGCGGGCGCCTGACGCCAGCCGCCGCCGCGCAGGCTCCGACGTTCGGGCGCTGAACGTGTTCAGGCGAGCAGGGCAAAAGAGGTTTCCGTGAATTCCACACCCTCCCCCGTCCCGAACCCTGTCGCGGCCGCGTCGGCGCCCGTCGCGCCTGCCCGCGATGCGGTCAAGACCGCCGGCCTCGCGCTTGCCGTGGCAGCGCTGCTCGCGATCACCTTCATGCCGGCGGTGCAGGGCTTGCCCGCCGCTGGCCAGGTGATGCTGGCCATCCTCGCGTTCGCCGTGATCGTGTGGATGACCGAGGCGCTGGACTATGCCGTCAGCGCGGTGGTGATCGGCGTGCTGATGGTGTTTTTGCTGGCCTATGTGCCCGATGCCGCCAAGCCCGCCGGCGCCGACATGGGCACCGGCGCGGCGCTCGGCCTGGCCCTGTCGGGGTTTTCAAACAGCGCGGTGACGCTGGTGGCGGCGGCCTGCTTCATCGCGGCGGCGATGACGGCCACCGGCCTGGACCGGCGCATCGCGCTGGTGGTGCTGTCCAAGGTGGATGCGCGCACCAACCACATTGTGATCGGCGCCATGGTGGTGGGTTTTTTGCTGTCGTTCATCGTGCCCAGCACCACCGCGCGCGTGGCCTGCCTGGTGCCGATCATGATGGGCTTCATCCTGGCTTTCAAGGTGGACCGGCGCAGCCGCTTCGCGGGCCTGCTGGTCATCACCGCCGCGCAGACCGCCAGCGTCTGGAACGTCGGTATCAAGACGGCCGCGGCGCAGAACATGGTGGCGATTGGCTTTATCGAGAAGCAGTTTGGCACCAGCATCAGCTGGACTGAATGGTTTATTGCCGGCGCGCCGTTCTCGGCGCTGCTGAGCGTCGCGGTGTACTTCATCATGACGCGCATGATGAAGCCGGAGATGAAGGAAATCGAAGGCGGGCAAGCCACCATCCGCCAGCAGCTCAACGCCATCGGCGCCATGACCTTGCGCGAATGGAAGCTGTTGGCGATCGTGCTGGTGCTGCTGGGTTTCTGGGCCACCGAGAAGGTGCTGCACAACTTCGACACCTCGTCCACCACCATCGCCGCCATTGCGCTGATGCTGTTGCCGCGGCTCGGCGTGATGGACTGGAAGGAATCGCAAAAAGGATTTCCCTGGGGCACGGTGGTGCTGTTTGCCATCGGCATCAGCGTGGGCACGGCGCTGCTGCGCACCCAGGCCGCGGGCTGGCTGGCCACGCTGATCGTGCAGAACCTCGGGCTGCAGCAGGCCAGCGCCTTTGCCATCCTGATGCTGCTGTCGCTGTTCCTGATCGTGATCCACCTCGGGTTTGCCAGTGCCACCGCGCTGGCGTCCACCATGATCCCGATCATCATCAGCGTGCTGATGGCGGTGCAGACGCCGGGCCTCAACGTGATCGGCATGACCATGCTGCTCCAGTTCGTGGTGAGCTTCGGCTTCATCCTGCCCGTCAATGCGCCGCAAAACATGATTGCCTACGGCACTGACACCTTCGATGCGCGTGACTTCATCCGCACCGGGTTGGTGATCACCCTGGCGGCAATGGCGCTGCTGGTCGTCTTTGCACTGACCTACTGGCCGTGGATGGGTTACTTGACAAAAGCGGTGTAAGCCGGTGAGTGCGCCCACGCTCGCTGACACCGGCGTCCGGAGTGCCGGTGAAGTGGCCAGCGCGGTCGGCGCCGACCTCGACAACGGTCTCGCCACGCCGGAAGCCGCGCGCCGACTGGCCGAGCACGGCCCCAACGAGCTTCGCGCGGCGCCACAGGTGCCCACATGGCGTCGGGTGCTGGCGCACTTTCAGGATCCGCTGGTTTACCTGTTGCTGGCAGCCATCGGCATCTCGCTGCTGGCCTGGGTGATGGACGGCCGGGTGGGATGGCCGGTGGATGCGATCGTGATTGCAGCGATCGTCGTGCTCAATGGCGTGCTGGGCTTTGTGCAGCAAGCCAAGGCGCAGGATGCCGTGGCCGCGCTGGCCCGGATGACGGCAGCGACATCGGCCGTGCTGCGTGACGGCACCTTGCACCGCGTGCCCAGCGCCTCGCTGGTGCGCGGGGACGTGCTGGTGCTGGGTGAAGGCGACGCCGTGGGCGCCGACGCGCGACTGGTGCAGGCCACGGCGCTGCGCGTGCAGGAAGCCTCGCTGACCGGCGAAAGTGAGGCTGTCCTCAAGGACGCCGCCACGCTGCCTGCGGGGCTGGCGCTGGGCGACCAGCTGAACATGGTGTTCAAGGGCACGGCCGTGGCCCAAGGCACGGGCCGCGCAGTGGTCACCGCGACTGGCATGGACACCCAGATGGGCGCCATTGCACGGATGCTCGACACCACAGCCGAGGTGCCAACACCGTTGCAAAAAGAAGTGGCGCGCATCGGCCGGATGCTGGGTATTGCCGTCGTCGTCATTGCGGTGGTGGTCGTCGCCACCATTTTGCTGATCTCGGATCTGCGCAGCGCGGCGGATGTGATCGAGGTGCTGTTGCTCGGCGTGGCGCTGGCGGTGGCGGCCGTTCCCGAGGGCCTGCCGGCCATCCTGTCGGTAGTGCTGGCGCTGGGCGTGCAGCGCATGGCCCGGCACAACGCGATCATCAAGAACCTGTCATCGGTGGAGACACTGGGCGCCGCCTCGGTCATCTGCTCGGACAAGACCGGCACCCTGACGCGGTCGGAGATGACCATCGAGCGCATCGTCACGGCCTCGGGCGAAACCCGCGTGACGGGCGTGGGCTACACGCCCGATGGACGTGTAGAGCACCAGGGCGCTGCGCTGGCGGCCGGTGCCTTGTGCCATGAACAGATCGTCGTGCTCAGTGGCGGCGCATTGGCCGGAAACGCCGACCTGCGCCAGACCCCCGACGGCGCGTGGGAAATTCATGGCGACCCGACCGAAGCCGCTTTTTTGGTGGCCGAGCGAAAGCTGGGCGTGACCGAGCGCCGCGAAAAGCGCTTCGAGCGCGTGGGCGAAGTCCCGTTCACGTCAGAGCGCAAGCTGATGTCGAGCATCGAACGCGACCATGAACATGGTGGCACCCTGGTGGTCGTGACCAAGGGCGCGCCCGACGTGCTGCTGGGGCGGTGCAACCGCGCCCGGGTGGGCCTGGATGTGGTGGCGCTGGACGACGCGCTGCGCGCCCGCATCCTCGCTGACGTTGATGCGCTGTCGGACGCCGCGTTGCGCACCCTGGCCGTGGCCTATCGCCCGCTGGATGCCGCAGAAAGCCATGCCGATGCCGAGGCACTGGAACGCAACCTGGTGTTTGTCGGTACGGTGGGCATGATCGACCCACCGCGCGAAGAGGCGGCTGTTGCCATTGCCGAGGCGCGCCGTGCCGGCATCCGCATCATCATGATCACCGGCGATCACCCGCGTACGGCCGCGCGCATCGCGGCCGACCTGGGTATCGTGGCCGCCGGGTCCACCGCCCTGACGGGCATTGAGATTGACGCGCTGGACGATGCGGCCTTTGCCGAGGCGGTGCGCACCACCTCGGTTTACGCCAGGGTCGCGCCGGTGCACAAGATGCGCATCGTTGACGCGCTGCAGGCCGACGGCAATATCGTGGCGATGACGGTCGACGGCGTCAACGACGCGCCGGCGCTCAAGGCTGCAGACATCGGCATCGCCATGGGCGTGACCGGCACCGAAGTGACGAAAGAAGCCGCCCGGATGATCCTGGCCGATGACAACTTTGCCACCATCGTCCACGCGGTGCGCGAGGGGCGCAGCATCTTCGAGAACATCCGCAAGTTCCTGCGCTACCTGCTGTCGTCGAACATGGGCGAGGTGCTGACGGTGTTTGGGGGCGTGGTGGGCGCTGGCGTCATCGGGCTGGCCGACCCCGGCGCGGCCGCCGTCGGTGGCGTGGTGGTGCTGCCGCTGCTGGCCACGCAAATCCTGTGGCTCAACCTGATCACGGATTCGTGGCCGGCGCTGGCCATGGGCATTGACCCGCCCACCGACGACGTGATGGCGCGCCAGCCGCGCCGGCTCAATGAACGCGTCATCGACGCCCGCATGTGGTCCGGCGTGATCCAGATCGGCGTCGTGGTGGCCGTGGTGACGCTGTTGACCATGGACCTGTACTTGCCGGGCGGGCTGATCGAAGGCACGCACGACCTCGCCAACGCCCGTACGGCGGGCTTCACGGTGCTGGTGTTCGCGCACCTGTTCAACTGCTTCAACGCCCGCTCGGAAACCACCAGCGCCTTTGTGAACCTGTTCGTCAACCCGTGGCTGTGGGGCGCGATCGCCTTCTCGGCGCTGCTGCAGGTGGCGGTGGTCAACCTTCCTTTTCTCAACGTTGCCTTTGGCACGGTCCCGCTGACGCTGGACCAATGGCTGGTCTGTGCCGCGATGGGCAGCGTGGTGCTGTGGTTCAGCGAACTGCGCAAGCTGGTGGGTCGGGTACGCGTCCAGGGTGGGCCAGCGCACAGACCGCATGCGCCGGACGGCCGACAGTGAGCCATTGACGGGGTGTCCCGTTGCGAGGAACAAACGATGCAACAACTCAAGGATCTGATGAGCCGCGACGTCAAAGTCATCAGCCCCGACATGACCATCGGGGAAGCGGCAGGGGAGATGCGCGACGGCGATTTCGGCATGATGCCGGTCGGCGAAAACGATCGCATGATCGGCACCATCTCCGACCGCGACATCGCCATCCGCGCCGTTGCCGAGGGCAAGGATTCCGACACCAAGGTGCGTGACGTGATGTCCGACGGCATTGCCTGGGCCTACGAGGACGACTCAGTAGAAAAGGCCGCCAAGATCATGAGCGAGCGGCAGGTGCGGCGCCTGCCCGTGGTGGACCGCGACAAGCGCCTGGTTGGCATCGTCGCGCTGGGCGACTTTGCGGTTGAAAGCTCCGAAATCAAGCCGGCCGCGCAGGCGCTGTCAGAAATTTCCCGGCCGTGCTAGCGCGCTCTGGCGTCACCCTGGATACCCCATGAAAAAACCCGCCACCCCCATTCCATCCGGCACGCCCGGCAAACCCGCCGATCCGCAGCACGGCCCCGAGCACGCGCAGCTGGAGCCAACTCCCGGCCGTGACCAGGTTCGCGAGGCCGCATACCCGGTACACGCGCCGCGCCAGACCAAGCGGCCGGTCGAAAGAACCGGCAAGGGCCGCAGCGGAGCCTGACAACGCCTTGACCGGCGCCAGCTTGAGGTGGCACAGGCCGGCCAGCCCGCAGCGGCGGTCGCTGGTTGCCGAGCGCGCGTCGATATTGTTCCTCTTGTAGAGACAATCAATCTCTGAGCCAGCGCTTTATCTGCGGATTGCGCGCCGCTACAGTCCTGATTGGTTCACCAACAGGACGTTTGTCATGGCACCCCAGGCCCCCACCGCCACACCCGCCGCCACATCCGCTACCGCGCTCCCCTCGCTGTTCATCTCGCACGGCGCGCCGACGTTTGCCATCGACGCCGGCACCACCGGCCCGGCACTCACGCGCTGGGGCCGGGCGCTGGCCGAGGCGGGCGAGGTCAA
>JANOBJ010000071.1:0-24298 GCA_031411575.1 Betaproteobacteria bacterium
GCCCTGCGCAGCCCGCTCGCGCACCTTGCCTTTTTCGGTGTTGGACAGGCCCGAGGTCATCGGCCCGGCGGGCACGAACACCGTGGGCAGGTGGCCAAACTGCAGCGCGCCGATCAACAGGCCGGGCACGATCTTGTCGCACACGCCCAGCATCAGCGCGGCGTCAAACACATCGTGGCTGAGCGATACGGCGGTGGCCATGGCGATCACGTCGCGGCTGAACAGGCTCAGCTCCATGCCCGGCGTGCCCTGCGTCACGCCGTCGCACATGGCCGGCACGCCGCCCGCCACCTGCGCCGTGGCGCCATGCAGCCGGGCTTCGGTCTTGATCAGGTCGGGGTAGTGCTGTAGCGGCGCGTGGGCCGACAGCATGTCGTTGTAGGCGGTGACGATGCCGATGTTGGGTGCGCGCTGCGTCACCACCTTGAGTTTGCCGAGCGCGGGCACGGCGTGGCCCTTGTCGAGCGGCGGCATGGCGGCAAAGGCATGCGCCACGTTGGCGCAACCCATGCGGTCGGCGCCGGGCGGTCGGGCGGCGGCGGCTTCCACGCGCTGCAGGTAAGCGCTGCGGGTGGGCCCGCTGCGCTGGCGGATGCGCGCGGTGACGGCTTCGATGGCGTAGTGAATCTTCATCGCAAGGCTTTCGTCCTGAGTTTCATGAAAAACTGGTAACTTAATTACATCGCCGATCGTACTCCCTGAAAGGGTAGCTGGCACGCGTTGCAGTTACAAGACGGGTACGAAACGCGGGGCCCGCCAGCCACGCCGGCCAGCAGGCTTGCTTGTAAAGTGTGGGCATGACCGGATTGCCGCCGACCCTGCAAGCCCTGCGCGACCCCGCGCCCATGAAGCAGCAGGTGCTGCGCGAATGGGGCGAGCGCTCCGACCTGTGGGTGTTTGGCTATGCCTCGCTGATCTGGCGGCCGGATTTCGAGTTTGCCGAGCGGCGGCTGGCGCGCGTGCACGGCTGGCACCGCGCGCTCAAGATGTGGAGCCGCATCAACCGCGGCACGCCCGAATGCCCGGGCCTGGTGTTTGCGCTGCTGTCGGGCGGCAGCTGCCAGGGCATGGTGTACCGCATCGCTCAACCCCATGCGCACGAGGCGCTGGACCGCCTGTGGGCGCGCGAGATGGTGACCGGCGTGTACGACCCGCGCTGGCTGCACTGCAGCACCGACGGCGGCCCGGTGTCGGCGCTGACCTTCACGCTGTCACGCAGCAGCCCCAACTACACCGGCGAGCTGACCGAGGCGCAGTACCGGCAGATCTTCTCGGAATCGTGCGGGCGCTACGGCACCACGCTGGAGTACGCGCGCGCCACGCTGCACAGCCTGCACGAACAGGGCATTGACGATGCCGCACTGCGCCGGTTGCTGGCGCATGGAGGCTGATGGGCGCTAGTTGGCGGGCGCTGCGCCGACGCGACCGGCCAGCAGCTGTTCGGCGCGAGCCAGGTCTTGCACGGTGTCGATGTCGGTCACGGTGCCTTCGTCGTTGACTATTAATTCAATAGCATCAAATGACCGAATGACGCCGACCGCGCCGCTATTTCCCTTCAAATCTTGCAACAAGGGGCCACACGCGGCTGCGAAGCCGACCGGGTGCCCGCGCTGACCTTCAAACACCGGCACCACCACCGGGTGCGAGGCGAGCGCTGCCGCCACCTGCCGCAGCGTCTCGGGTTGGATCAGCGGCAAATCCGCCGGCAGGATCAGCCAGCCAGGCGCATCCGCCGTCGCGCGCACCGCAGCGGCAATCGAATCGCCCATGCCCGGATGGCCCGCATCTTCCACGTGCCAGGGCAGGCCGCTGGCGCGAACCGCTGCCAGGGTTCGTTCAATGACCGGCTGGCCGCCGAGCAGCGCTCGCAACTTGTGGCTGGCACCGCCGGACGCCAGAAAGCGCTCACCGCGCCCGGAGGCGAGCACGATGACGACGGGTGAAAAATCGGGCGACGGCACAGCGCCGGGCGTGGTCTCGGGATCAGGCATCGGGGCAGAGCGTGGTGGTGGGTGCCACTGAGGATACGCCGGTCCGCCCCACCCATGAAAAAGGCGCGCAGCCCTAGGAGGGATGCGCGCCTCTCAGGCCGGAGCCGACAACGCTCAGGCGGTCTTGATCGCTTCCGCCGTGATCGGCAGCTTGCGCACGCGCTTGCCGGTGAGCGTGGCGACGGCGTTGGCGATCGCGGGCACGATCACCGCCGTGGAGGGCTCGCCGATGCCGCCCGGCTTTTCGGTACTGTTGACCAGCACGATGTCGATCTGCGGTGAATCGCTCATGCGCGGCAGTGGGAACTGGTGGAAGTTGGTCTGCTGCACACGGCCCTTGTCCACGGTGATCTCCTGCATCGTCGTCGCGCCCAGGCCGAAGATGACGCTCGACTGGATCTGCGCTTCCACCGTGTCCGGGTTGACCATACGGCCCAGATCGGCCGCCACGGTGACTCGGTGCACCTTGACAGCGCCATCGACCAGACTCACCTCGGCCACTTGCGCCATGTAGGTGTCGTAGCCTTCCATCAGCGCAACGCCGCGTGCGCGGCCCGCTGGCAGCGGCGTGCCCCATCCCGATTTTTCGGCGGCGAGCTTGAGCACATTGGCAAAGCGCGGATGCTTTTCCAGCATCGACAGGCGGTAGGCCACCGGGTCCTTGCCGGCGTTCTTGGCCAACTCGTCGATGAAGCTCTCGTTGGCGAAGGCGTTGATGATGTGGCTGACCGAGCGCCAGTAGCCCACGCGCAGACCCGCGTCGTGCTTGACGATGTCGTGCTTGGTGGCCGCGATTTCATACGGCGCCAGCGCGGCCTCGGTCATGAGCGGGTCCTGCACCTCGCCGGGCAGACCAAACACCCGACCGGTGATCGACTGCGAGGTGAGGCGGAAGGTCATGGCGGTGGGTTTGCCATCCGGCCCAATCGCGGCGGCCATGGTGTTGACACCCTGCGGACGATAAAAATCGTGCGTCATGTCGTCTTCACGGCTCCAGACCAGCTTGACCGGTTTGTTCACGGCCTTGGAGATCTGCGCGGCCTGGATGATGAAATCCAGGTCGATGCGTCGCCCGAAACCACCCCCCAGGAAGGTGGTGCGCAGCGACACATCTTCGGGCTTCACACCCAGCGCCTTGGCCACCGTGCCCTGCGCCGCATCCTGCCACTGCGTGGGGCCGACCAGATCGACCTTGCCGCCGTGCGCGTGCGCGGTGAAGTTCATCGGCTCCAGCGGCGAGTGCGAGAGCAGCTGGCTTACGTATTCGGCGCGGATCACCTTGTCAGACTTGGCGATTTCAGCATCGGCGTCGCCCACGGCCTTGAGCGGCAAAGGCTTGCCGGTCTTGGACGCCGCGCGAATGCCTTCGAGCATGGTCTTGTCATTGAGCGAGGCGCCTGCGCCTTCGTCCCACTGGATGCTCAGCGCCTTGCGGGCCTGGTTGGCGCGCCACCAGGTGTTGGCGACCACGGCCACGCCGTCGGGAATCTGCACCACGTCCACCACGCCAGGCATGGCCTTGGCCTTGGCGGCGTCAAAGCTCTTGACGGTGCCGCCAATCACGGGGCTTTGCTCAAGCGCGGCGTACACCATGCCGGGCATCTTGACGTCGATACCGAACTCGGCGGTGCCGTTGGTCTTGGCAGGTGTGTCCAGACGCTTGGTGGCCTTGCCGACGATGCGGAAGTCCTTCGGGTCTTTCATCGGCGGCTTCTCGGGCACCGGCAGCTTGGATGCATCGGCGGCGAGCGAGCCGTAGGTCGCCTTCTTGCCCTTGGGGCCGAGGATCATGCCGTTCTCGGCAGTCAGCGTGGATTTATCGACGTTCCATCTGGTGGCAGCTGCGCTCAGCAGCATCTCGCGCACCTGGGCGCCGGCCACGCGCAGCTTGTCCCAGCCGTCGCGCACCGAGGTGGAACCACCGGTGAGCTGCGGGCCGCCGAGCAGCGGGTTGCCGTACAGCTTGGCATTGGGCGGCGCGAACGCCACCTTGATCTTGCGGATGTCGACATTGAGTTCTTCGGCGATCAGCATCGGCATCGAGGTGTAGACGCCCTGCCCCATCTCGGAGCGCGCTGACAGCAGCGTGATGGTGTTGTCGTCAGAAATGTGCACCCAGGCATTGGGCGTGTGCAGCGTGCCAGCGGCGTGCGCCACCAGGCCCGGCAGGGACACGCCCATCAGCAGGCCGCCACTGGTGATGGCGGTGGTCTTGAGGAAGCTGCGACGCGAGGTACCCGTGCCGGAGGTCTGGACCTTGGAGTCTTGATAGATGGTCATGGTGGTGCTCCTCAGGCCTTGCGCATGGTGGAAGCCGCATCCTTGATGGCGGCCTTGATGCGCGGATAGGTACCGCAACGGCAAATGTTGCCGCTCATGGCGGCGTCGATATCGGCGTCGCTCGGGTTCTTGTTGCTGGCCAAGAGGGCGGCCGCGCTCATGAGTTGGCCAGACTGGCAGTAGCCGCACTGCGGCACGTCGTGCTTGATCCACGCCACCTGCAGCGGGTGCGTGTTGTTCTTGCCCAGGCTTTCGATGGTGGCCACCTTGGCGCCAGCAGCGGCCGACAGCGGCGTCTGGCATGAGCGCACCGGCTTGCCATTGACGTGCACGGTACAGGCACCACACAGCGCCATGCCGCAACCGAACTTGGTGCCGGTCAGGCCCAGCTCATCCCGTATCACCCACAAAAGCGGGGTATCGGGCTCGGCACTGGCCGAGACGGCCTTGCCGTTGAGGTTGAATTTCACGCTCATGCTGTTGTCTCCTGGTTTGTGTATCAGCTCGTGGATCAGTCGCGCCCGCGCCGGGCAGCGGCACACCGGAGCGTATTCGGACAGCTGCATTTATTAACAGGGTTTACCCTTGTCAATTTCATCTATTTTCAAATTGATACAGTGGCCCGCTCCGGGAGCCCAAACGCACCGGGCGGGCCCCCGGGAATTCAGCGCCGGCACATCGCGTCAGGCCCACATCCCTAGAATCCAGACATGACCGCATCCACCGACATCGCCGACCTGCGCAAGAGCTATGAGCGCGCCGAACTGAGTGAAGACGCCTCGCATGCCGACCCGTTGAAGCAGTTTGGCCAGTGGCTGGACGAAGCCATCTCGGCCAAGGTGCCCGAGCCCAACGCCATGACGCTGGCCACCGTGGCCGGCAACCTGCGGCCGAGCACGCGCGTGGTGCTGATCAAGGGCTATGACGAACGCGGCATCGTCTGGTACACCAACTACGACAGCCGCAAGGGCCGCGAACTGGCCGGCAATCCGTTTGCGGCGCTGCAGTTTCACTGGGTCGAACTGGAGCGCACGGTGCGCATCGAGGGCCTGGTGGAGAAAGTGAGCGACGCCGACAGCGACGCTAACATCCACAGCCGCCCGCTGGATACACGCATCGGTGCCTGGGCCTCGCCGCAAAGCGAAGTGATTGAAAGCCGCACGGTGCTGGTCACCAATGCCGCGAAGTACGGCGCCAAATTCCTGTTGAACCCGCCACGCCCGCCACATTGGGGCGGCTACCGCCTGAAGCCGGACAGCTGGCAGTTCTGGCAAGGCCGCCGCAGCCGCCTGCATGACCGGCTGCGCTACAGCCTGCAGGGCGATGGCGAGTGGCTGCGCGAGCGGCTGGCGCCCTGAGTTCAGCCCTGCGGCATCCGGCCGTTACTGCGGTTCGATCTTCGCGTCGCGGATGGCCTTGGCCCATTTGGCGGTTTCGGCCTTGCTGCGCTGGGCCAGGGCATCAGGCGTACCGGGCTCGACCGCAAAGCCGATCGGCGCGAACTTGTCCTGGATGTCCTTGCTGGCGGCCGCTGCGTTGATGGCCTGGTTGAGCTTCGTCACGACATCGGGCGGCGTGCCGGCGGGCGCAAACACGGCGAAATACGCAATCAACTCGTAGTCCTTCAAGCCCAGCGCCTCGTTGACGGTGGGAAGTTCCGGGATGGCGGCCGAGCGTTTGGAGGACGTGACCGCCAGCCCACGAATCTTGCCGCCCTTGACCTGCGGGAGCGTGACGGCGAAGTCGGCCGTGAACATCATGACCTGCCCACCGATCAGGTCGGTCATCGCGGCCGGGCCGCTCTTGTAGGGAATGTTGTTCATCTGGATGCCTGCCATGCTTGCCAGCATTTCGGTGGACACCAGTTGCGAGGTGCTGGCGCTGGCAAACGTCAACTGGCCGGGCTTGGCCTTGGCCATGTCCACCCACTCTTTCAACGTCTTGGCGGGCACGTCGTTGTTGACGGCCACGATCAGCGGCACCGAGCCGAGATAGGCCACCGGCGCGAATGCCGTGTCCTGGTCGTAGGGCAGCTTCTTCATGAGGCTTTTGAGGGCCGCATTGGTGCTGTTGGTGCCCACGAGGATGGTGTAGCCATCAGGCGCGGCCTTGGCCACTGCATCGGCGCCCAGCATGCCGTTCACGCCGGGCTTGTTGTCCACCACGATGGTCTGGCCCAGCGTTTCGGATACCTTGGCCATGAAGGCGCGGCCAATCTGGTCGGTCGCGCTGCCCGCGGCAAACGGCACGATGGCCTTGATGGGTTGTTTGGTGGGCCAAGCCTGCGCCATGGCGCCGGAACTGAACAGGGCAGTGGCGCAAGCCAGTGCCATCCAGCGGTAAGCAAATCGCATGAGAGTCTCCGTCAAGGGGTTGTGAACCAAGTTTAGGGCAACTGATCATCCACATCGATGTCCAGAATCGCCGAGCTCAGGGTCTTGCCGTGCGCGTCCAGCGCCAGCGAGCGCGTCACACCGCCGCCCAGCGCGTCGTGCATCACAAAGTGCACGGCCCCCAGGTGCGGCAGCGGGTAACGCTGGACCGCGCCACGCACGGTGCCCTGGTAGTGCGCCTTCACGCGCTCGGCGGTGAGGGTGCGCTCCAGGAGCGGGTAGTCGGCCGGGTCATGCGCGATCACGCTCAGCGTGGCGCGGTTGCCCTTGTCGCCCGAACGGGCCAGCGCGATGTCCCGAATCTTCATGCTACCGCTCCAGAACGCGGCAGGTGGTGCGGACGGCTTCTCGCGGGATTAGCGCCGAGGCGGCCGCCACCACCTCGCGCACCGACTGGGTCACGCCGCCGCCGCCAGCCGGGCCGTTCAGGTACAGCGCCTCCACCTCCTGCGCTACCCGCTCAGCCTGTGCCCGGGTGGTGGTGCGCACCGCCAGCCGCACCCGCACTTCATAGGGTTCGCGGTCCGCGCCGAGCGACGCGCCGTGCATGGCGTTGACGCCGATCAGCTCGGCGCGGTGCTCCAGACCTGCCCATCCCAAGCGCTGCAAACGGCTTTGCAGGATCGCCAGCGCCAGTTCACCACGCGCCCGCGCACCCGGGCCGGCGTACGAGATCTGCCCTTCGCCGACAAAGCCTTCGCGGTAGCCCAGCGTGACCTTCAGCTGCTCGGGCCGCGCGTGGCCGCTGGCACCCTCGACCTGCACCCGGTTCGGCCCCACCTCGCGCAGCTGCACACCCGAGAAATCGGCCACCACATCCGGCTGCAGGTAGCGGGCCGGGTCTTCCAGTTCGTACAGCAGCTGCGCGGTACAGGTGATGCGGTCTACCCGACCGCCCGTGCCGTCGAGCTTGGTGATCACGGCACTGCCGTCGGCCTGCACTTCGGCCAGCGGGAAGCCCACTTCGGCCAGGCGCGGCACCTCGACATGGCCCGGATCGGCGATGTAGCCGCCGCTCACCTGGGCCGCGCATTCCAGCAGATGCCCCACCAGCACGCCTTGGCCGAGCTGGGGCCAGTCGTCAGGCTTCCAGCCGAACCGGTGCATCAGTGGCGCCAGGAACAGCGCTGGATCGGCCACCCGGCCCGCGATCACCACGTCAGCACCGCTTTGCAGCGCGGGCAGCAGTGCCTCGGCACCGAGGTAGGCGTTGGCCGAGATCAGCTGGCCATCGAGGCTGCGCACGGTCTGGTCGGAATCCAGCAGCGGCACATCGTGCGCCTGCATCCACGCCAGCACATCGTCGCCCTCGACCACCGCCACGCGCAGCCGCGGCAGCTTCAGCTCGCGCGCCACGGCCACCACCGCCTCGCCGGCGGCCATCGGGTTGGCGGCACCCATGTTGGTGATGAGGGTGGTGCCCTGCTGCACGCAGGCGGCCAGGACCGCGCGCATGCGCTCCTGGAGCAGCGGGTCATACCCATGCGACGGATCGAGGCTGCGACGCAATTGGGCCAACGCGATGGTGCGCTCGGCCAGGCACTCAAACACCAGCGCGTGCAGCTGGCCGCGTTCGGCCAGGTCTTGCGCCGGGTCGATCCGGTCGCCAGAGTAGCCGGCGCCTGAGCCGATGCGAAAGGTGTTCATGCGGGCGGTGGTCTCACACTGGACGGTGCCATGCCGGCATGCTACGCCCTGGCGAGGGCGCTCAAGCGCCACTCGTAAATCGCGGCAAACCGGCGGCCCGTCACACCGGCAAGTGGCCCAGAAGCCACATCACGATCGACACGCTGACCAGCGCAATCGCGGTAGATACCGCCACGCTGGCCGTCACCAGCTCCTGCGCGACCTGGTAGCGCTGCGAAAACAAAAACACATTGGCGCCGATCGGCAGCGAGGCGGCCACCACCATCACCGCCAGCGGCACGCCGCGCAGGCCCAGCAGCCAGCCCACGCCCGCCATCAGCAGCGGGTGCAGCACCGTCTTGATGACGGAGATCGCCAGCGCGCCGCGCAGGTGCTGGCCCACGCCCGATTGCGCCAGCGTCACGCCCACCAGCAGCAGCGCCACCGGGCCGAAGGCCGTGGCCAGCAGTTGCAGCGGGCGGTCGATCACGGCCGGCAGCACCAGGCCGGTCTGTGCGAACAGCAGGCCGGCGATGATGGGCAGCGGCACCGGGTGAATCACCGCGTTGCGCACCGCCAGGCCCACCGTGGCGAGGATGTGCCTTTGCCCACCTGCCTGGCGTTGCGCTTCTTCGCGCGCCACCAGCAGCTCCAGCGCCACGGTCGCCAGCGTGAGCAGGATCAGCGCGTGCAGCGAGATCAGCGTGAACAGCAATACCAGCCCGGCCTCCCCATACGCCAGCCCGACCAGTGGCACGCCAATCATCACGGTGTTGCTGAAAATCGCGGCCAGCGCCTCGACCGCCGCCCGGCTGCTGCTGCCGCGCATCAGCACCAGCACGATGAAGAGGCTTGCCGCCACAGCGAAGTACAGCGCCACGGGCTTGAAATCCAGCCGCTCCAGGTGCACCGTGCTCATGGTGCGAAACAGCAGCGCTTGGATCAACACCAGGAACACCAGATTGGACAAATCGCGCACCGCCTCGCCGCGAATCCATCGGCGCTTGCCCGCGATGAAGCCGATGACGATCAACAGCACCACGGGTATCAGCGCGGACAGGACGGGGTTGTTCACAGGCGGAGGATGGGTTGCGCCGAACGGTCACGGCGGTGTGGCGGGGGGCACTTTGAGTGTACCGGCTGCGCGGGATTACCATCGGCGGTGCACGGTCAGGAGGCACCATGAAAGGTCTGTCGGTTCACGTGGTTGACATTGCCAATGGCGTCGTGGCGCGGGGCATGCAGGTGGAGGTGTGGCGGCGCACGGCCACCGCACCGGACGGTGCTGGCACAGCGTGGCAGCCGCTGGTCACGGGCACTGTCGCGGATAACGGCGTGGTGAGCGGCCTCGCCGGCCACGAAGCGATGTTTGTGGTGGGTGAGTACGAGGTGCGCCTGCACGTGGCCAACTACTACCGCACGCTAGGCACGGCGCTGGCCGAACCACCCTTCATGGCGGTGCAGTTGTTTCGCTTCGGCCTGGCCGACACCGAGCAGCACATCCACCTGCCCGTCAAGCTCACGCCGCACGGCCTGAGCTGCTTTCGTGGCGCCTGAGCGCGTCTTGGCGCGCGCCAGCGGTTACTTCACACTCTCGGCGTCGGTCATGCGGTAGTACAGGCCGTACGGGTCGTCGTTGAGCACCGCAAAGCGCCCCTCCACCACCACCGGCTCCAGGCTGTACTTGATCGGCGTCCTGGTCTTGACCTCGACCATGCTTTCCGGCCCGCCCGGCACGCAGAAGCCGCAGGTCATGGGCACCGAGGTCAGCAAAAAGTGGCGCTGCTTCTCGCCGGGCTCCAGCGGCATCATGAAGCCCTGGATGCGCTGGGTGCGCTGGTGCAGCGCGCTCTGGCTGGCACCAAAGACCGGCAGGATGCGGTTCTTTTCGTTCTTGGTCTTGACATCGGTCAGCACCGACCACGGCACCACGTCGGCGCGCGGCTTGAGCGGTGCAAACGGGCTGTCGGGGCTGTGCACGCCCGGGCCGGTGCCTTGCGGCACGGTGCCCGGCATGGGGGAACTGAGCTGGGCTTGGGCCGCGAAAGCCGCGGTGGCGAGCCAGAGAGCAATGAGTTTAGTGTTCATGTTTCATCCCGCAGGTTTTACCGATGGCCAGACCCTTGCAGGCGGCCTGAAGTTCCTTCTGGCAGACATCGGGCTTCTTGCCGGATTCAAGGCACTTGGCCGCAGCCTCGTGCGCGGCGGCCATCGCGCGGTGGCGCAACACGTCCTCCTGAATTTCTTTTGTCGAATGCTGCGCTACAACATTCATAGCAAACAATGACCCAAGGGCAAGGACCACCATTACTTTTCGCATCAAATTCACCTCGATTGGAGCAAGGGCGCCACGTCGCTGCGGTAGGCGCTGGCCACAGGGATCAGCGCCGCCAGCACCGCCACCACCACCGCCATCGCCGGCACCCACCATTCTGTGTCAACCCAGACCCAGCCGCTGATGGGCAGCGATTTTTCAGCCTGCAGCAAATAGCCTACCAGAGCGGTCAGGCCGTGTCCCGCCCACAACCCCAAGGCCGACGCGAGCATCGCCAGCCACAGCGCCTCGGCCAGCAGCAACCCGGCCACCTTGGCCGGCGTGGCGCCGAGCATGCGCAGCATCGCCAGATCAGCCCGACGTTCGCGCACCGCGTTCCACAGCGCAATAAAGACGCTCAAGGCGGCCGTCACCAGCAACACGGCACCAAAGCCCTTCAGCACCTCGGTGCCCACACCCACCATGCGCAACAGCCGCGTGATCTCCAGCGCCGGCGCCGCCGCCTGCAAGTTGGTGGTGCTGTTGACGAAGCGCGGAAAGGTCACGGCCGCCAGCGGGCTCTTGTAGGTGATGAGGGCCATCGTCACCTCGCGATCGGCCTCCAGTGCCTTGCGGTCTTCCTCGTCGTTGGCGGTTGCTTTTTCGTGCACCTGCCAGACCGATTCGGTGGCGGTGAGGATCAACCGGTCGAGCGCGCAGCCGCACGGCGCGAGCACGCCGCTCACGCGGTACGGCGTGTCGCCATGCGCTTCGCCGCGCGCGCCCAGGCCGTGGTTGCCGATAAAGCTGCCGCCGGCCTGCAAACCCGTGGCCTGCGCCGCCTGGGCGCCGACCACCGCCTGCATCGCAGCGCCCCAGAGCGCACCTTGCGCCAGCGCGGCGCGGTAGTGGCTGATGTAGTCGGGCGTGGTGCCGACGATGCGATAACCCCGAAAACTGTCACCCAGGCTCAACGGGATCAACCGGGCGACCTGCGGGTTTTGTGCCAACTCCTGCACCTCGTCCAGCGGGATGTTGCCTGGCGGCACGTCGATATGGAACACGCCAGCCAGGATCAGCTGCATCGGGCTGCCCTTGGCGCCGACCACCAGATCAATGCCGGCCAGATCACGCTCGAACGCGCGGTCCACCTGCTCGCTGACCAGCAGCACGAAGGTGATGGAGGCCAGCCCAAGCGTCAGCAGCAGCAGATTGAGCGCCGCCGACAGCGGCCGGGACCACAGGTAGCGAAACGCCAATGCTACTGTTTTCATAGCGTACTATGACCAGCGGATGCGGACAAGACGGTGTTTTGACTTGATAAATGCAGTATTTGAGCCGCCACCAGCGCCGTCATCACCCGCGCGTCATGGGTGGCGATGACGAGCGTCGCGCCGCAGGCCGCGGCGGTGTTGCGCAGCAGGGCCAGCGCCGATTCGGCGGCTGCATCGTCCAGGCTGGCCGTGGGTTCGTCGGCCAGCAGCACGCGCGGGCGCAGCAGCACGGCGCGTGCCAGCGCCACGCGCTGCGCCTGCCCGCCCGACAGCTGGCGCGGCTTGCGCTGGGCCAGCTCGCCCACGCCCAGCGCGTCGAGCGCGCGCGCAATCGCCGAGCGGTCTTCCGGCATGCCGGCGGCAAAGTACGCCAGGCCCAGGTTGCCGGCCACGGTGAGCGCCTCGCTCAGATGCAGTTTCTGCGGCAGAAAGCCCAACGTGCGGGCGCGCCAGGCATCGCGCGCGGCCGGCGTGAGCGCCGCCAGCGGCTGGCCGGCCACGGTGATCTCGCCAGAACTCGCTGTCAGCAACCCCGCCGCCAGCGCCAGCCAGCTGGATTTGCCGGCGCCCGACACCCCGCGCAGCACCAGCGTGCCGCCCTGCCCCACGTCGGCATCGGGGAAGGCGAGCGACGGGCCGTTGGGGTACTGGTAGCGCAGGGCGCGGGTTGACAGCACAACAGGCCTCAGTCGCCGCCGGGCCACCCCAAGGCGACTGGCGCCCCTTCGAGGGGCAGCGAACCAGGCGCAGCGGGGAGCGTGGGGGCCATTTAAGCTTTGACGCGGTCGCGAAACGTCTTGCGGAACTTCTCGACCTTGGGCGCGGCCACCGCCATGCAGTAGCCCTGGAACGGGTTCTTCTCAAAGAAATCCTGGTGGTATTCCTCGGCGGGCCAGTAGTTGGTCATGGGCAGCACCTCGGTCACGATGGGCTTGCCGAAGAGCTTGTCCTGGCTCATCTGGCGGATCATGTCGTCGGCCTCGGTTTTCTGCTCGGGCGTGGTGAAGTAGATGCCGCTTCGGTACTGGGTGCCGGTGTCGTTGCCCTGGCGGTTCAGCGTGGTCGGGTCATGGACCACGAAGAAGATTTCCAGGATCTCGCGCAGGCTGATCTGGGCCGGGTCGTACTCAAGCTTGACCACTTCATTGTGGCCGGTGCTGCCGGTGCAGACCTGCTCGTAGCTGGGCCGCTGCACGTGGCCATTGCTGTAGCCGGATTCGACGTCGGTGACGCCGCGCACCTTGACGAACACCGCCTCGGTGCACCAGAAGCAACCGCCGCCGAGGGTGATGGTTTGCAGGGAATCAGACATGGCAAAACTCCATTGAATACCGTTGTGGGGCCTGATGGGTCATGAAGGCCCTGCCAATCTTACGCGTCATGCGCCATGCCGGCAGCCCGCAAGGGTGATCGGCGTTGCGGGTGGCAACCCTATTCGTCACCCTACTCGTACGTCTTTGCCGCCGCCAGCAGCTCGGGCGTGCCGATCAAGGCATTCAGGCCATCGAAATCGAGCATGCGGTCAGACCACGGTGCCGTGGTCTGGTGGGCGCGCAGGCTTGCGTAGTAGCCCTGCAGCGCATGGGCCGCCGCGCGCGCCGTACCGCCGGGAAAGATCACGATCCTGAAGCCGCGCGCCGCCAGTTCACCAGCGCTTTGCACGGGCGTCTTGCCGCCTTCGACCATGTTGGCCAGCAGCGGCACCCTCAGCGCAAAACGCTGGCAGGCGGCGTCCATCTGCTGCGGCGTGCGCAGGGCCTCGATGAACAGCGCATCGACGCCGCAGGCGACGTAAGCCTCGGCGCGGTCCAGCGCGGCGTCCAGACCCTCCACCGCCACGGCGTCGGTGCGCGCCAGCACCAGCGTGTCGGCGCTGTGGCGCGCGTCCATCGCGGCGCGCAGCTTGCCGCACATCTCGGCCGTACTGACCAGTGATTTGCCATCCAGATGGCCGCAGCGCTTGGGAAAGCTCTGGTCTTCCAGCTGGATCATGGCCGCGCCTGCGCGCTCGAAGCCGCGCACGGTGCGCTGCACGTTGAGGGCATTGCCAAAGCCGGTGTCGGCGTCCACGATCACGGGCGTGGCCACGCGTTCGGTGATGCGCGCCAGCGTGTCCTGCACCTCGCTGTAGGTGGTCAGACCCACATCGGACCGCGCCAGCCGCGTGTAGGCGATCGACGCGCCCGACAGGTACAGCGTCTCGAAGCCCGCCTGCTCGGCGATCAGCGCCGTCAGCGCGTCATAGACGCCGGGCGCCAGCACCGCGCCGGGCTGGGCGAGCTTGTTCTTTAGCAGGCTCATGAAACCTCCCCTTGGGTGAAAGCCGCTGCGGTTGTTGCCGCAATGGCACCGCCCGCCACCGCGCTCAGCAGCCCGTTGCCCGACAGGTAGCCCCAGACCGCGTTGCCCGATACCCCGCGCGCGGCACCGCCGGCCGCCAGCAGGTTGGGGAACGGGGTGCCGTCTTCATGCAGCACGCGGCATTGCGCGTCAATATCCAGCCCGCCCTGGGTATGAAACAGCGCGCCAGTGACCTTGACGGCGTACAGCGGGGGCACCAGCGGGCGCTTGAAAACGCGTGCAGCCCGAGAAACGTCTGAAAGCCCCATTTTTGCGTCATTTTGGCCGGTTGTCCTCGCCAGCTGGTCAAGAGTAGCTATTACATTTGTAGCATCACAACCGATCAACCCCGCCAGCGCGCGCGCGTCGGCGCAGGTCTTCACGGCGCCTGCCGCCTCCGCCGCGCAGAAATCGGGAAAGGTGCGCGCCAGGTCGAGGATCGGCCCGTCAAACACGTTCCACGCCCCGCCGCCGGGCTGCGCCAACACCTGCACCGCCGCCTCTGAATAGCCCTGCGTCTCGTCGTGAAAGCGCTGGCCGTGCGCGTTGAGCTGGATGCCGCCTTCCATCATCAACGCCCAGCTGATCAGCGCGCCCTGCGGCACTGCCCACGAGCCATGGCCCTGGTAGCCCCCCAGATCGGCCAGCCGCGCACCGAGCGCGCGGCCCCAGGCAATCGCACTGCCATCGTTGCCGGTGTGCCCGGCAAACAGCGCATCACGCATCTCGGGCAGCAGCTCGCGCACCATGGCCGGGTTGCCGCCAAAGCCGTTGCAGGCCAGGATCAGCGCGTCGCAGCGCAGGTGTTCCAGCGTGCCATCGGGCCGCTGGTAGCCGACGCCGGTGATCCGCTGCCCCGCATCCACCCAGAGTTCAACCACCGTGGCCTGCGTCAAGGTATCGGCACCGGCGGCTACCGCCGCGCGCTCCAGCCGCGCCACCAGCGCCGCACCGGTTTTCTCGGGCACCGCGTGCATGCGGCGCACGCTGTGGCCAGGGTACAGAAAACCGTCCAGCACTATGAAATCAATAGCATGCTTTGACCGCAGGGCGTCGACTACCGGCCCAATACGCACTGAAAACGCCTCCGCAAGATGTGGCGCGGCCGTGCCATGCGCCTTGGCCTGAATGTCGCTTGCAAACCGCTCGGCGTTGTCGTCAATCCCGGCCTCGCGTTGCATCGAAGTGCCCGCCGCCGGGATGAAGCCCGAGGACAGCGCCGTCGAGCCCGAGGGTTGCGCGTCACGCTCCAGCAGCACGCAACCAACACCCGCGTCGCGCAGCGTCAGCGCTGCCACCAGCCCGCACGCGCCCGCACCCACGATGGCCACCGGCACCTGCGGTGCGTTGTCTGGCGGGCTGCCATGCCGGACACAGGGCTCGTGGCGCATGCCAGTCAAGCCGTCGGTCGGAACAGGTATTCGCCGCGCGGCTTGCCCAGCACCTGGCCGTTCTCACAGATCAGGCGACCGCGCAGGAAGGTGGCGTCCACCCGCGCCGACAGTTCCAGCCCCTCGAACGGCGTGTAGCCCTGTGTGGACGGGGAATCCTTGGCGTGGATGGTCCAGGTTTTCGCTGGGTCCACCAGCGCGATATCGGCGTCAAAGCCGACGTCGATATCGCCCTTCCTGTTCAACCCGTAGCGCTGCGCCGGGTTCCAGCTGGTGACGCGGGCCATGTGGTTGTAGCCCATGCCGCGCCGCGTGCCTTCGCTCACCAGCGCAGGCAGCAGGTACTCGGTGCCGCCAAAGCCGCTCTTGGCCATCCAGATGTTGCCGAAGTAGTGCTTGGGGATCTTCATCTCGTGGCGGCAGCAGGCGTGGTCGCTCACCACCCAATCCAGCTCGCCGGCCAACAGCGCGTCCCACAAAAACTCGACGTCCTCGCGCGGGCGGATCGGCGGGTTCACCTTGGCCAGCTCGGCCGCCTTGGAGGTGATGTCGAGCATCAGGTGGCCGATGGTCACCTCGCGCTTGAAATCGATGTGCGGAAACACGTCGGCCATCATCATCGCGGCCTGCACGGCCTTGCGCGACGACAGGTGCAGCAGGTTGATGGTGGGCAGCGCGGTTTCATTCGCCAGGTAACTGGCGATAAACACCGCCAGCCCTTCGGAATGCTGCGGCCGCGAGGCGCTGTAGGCGGCCAGGCCCATGCCCGGCTTCTGAAACGACTTGTCTTTTTCGACGATCTTGGTGTAGGCCGTCATGACCTCGGCCGTCTCGCAGTGCAGCGACAGCGAAATCTGCCGCGCGCGCTCGGGAAATTGCTCGCGCGCCGCCTGGATGCCGCGCATGATGAACTCGAAGTGCGCGTAGTCGTAGCGGTCTTCCTCGCCGATCATCAGAAAGTCTTTTTGCGTGTTCGACGCGCCATGCAAACCGTGCGAGCCATAGAACATGAAAATCTTGAAGCTCGATACGCCGTGCTTCTCGATCAGCTCCGGGATTTCCTTGATGTGGGTGCCGTCCATCGGCGCCAGGTGAAAACCGTAGTCCACATGGAAGCGGCCCTTGGCGAGCTTCAGCACCTCAGGGTAGAACTTCTTGTAGGGGCCGCCCTTGTTCAGGTAGTACTGGCCGGTGCGAAAGTAGTTCAGGCTGGAGGTGACGCCACCCATCGCCGCCGCCCTGCTCTCGCTCACCGCATCCTCGGCCAGCGGCGAGTAGATGCCGCTGTGCATGTGCGCGTCAACCACGCCGGGAAAGGCCAGGCGGTTGCCGCCGTCGTGCACGGCCTTGGCGCGCGTCACGTCGATGCCGGGCGCCACCAGTGCCACCTTGCCGTCGGCGATGGCAACGTCGCTTGCATGCACCACGTTGCCATGCGGCCGCACCACGCGCACGTTCTTGATGACCAGGTCGAATTCGGGTTTGCTCATGCTTTCTCCTTGTGTGGGGGGTGTCAAGCCGGGGCTTGCGGCGGCGTAGTCAGACGTTGGCGCAACTGCGGCATCAGGCCGCCCGCCTGCGCCATCTGCAACAAAAACGCGGGCACCGGCGCGCAGGCGATGCGCGTGCCGCCGGGCAAGATGAGCTGCAGCTGCGCGAGGTCCAGCGCCAGTTGTTGTTCGGCGCGCAAGGCCGCCACGTCGGCGCAGGTGAGCAGCAGCAGGCCGAGGTTGAAGGCATTGCGGAAAAAAAGCCCGCCGTAACTGGGCGCAATCACTGCCGCCACGCCCAGGTGCACCAACGCCGCAGCAGCCTGCTCGCGCGAGGAACCGATGCCAAAGTTGCGGCCGGCCACCACCACATCACCAGGGCGCACCTCGCTGGCGAAATTGGGCCGCAGGTTTTCCAGGCAGTGTCGCGCGATCACGTCTACGCCGTGCTGCATCCACGCACCGGGTGCGAGCGCATCGGTGTCCACGTCGTCACCGAGGTGCCAGATGCGGCGCAGGGCGGTGTCGGGCGTCATGCGAGCAGCCCCCGCGGATCGGTGATGCAGCCGCGCAGCGCGGACGCCGCCACCGTGTAGGCCGAGCCCAGAAACACCTGCGTGCTGGCCGGCCCCATGCGGCCCTTGAAGTTGCGCGCGGTGCTGGAAATCACCGTCTGGCCCTCGGCAAAACTGTCGCCGTAGCCCGCGCAAATGCCACAGGCGCTGGGCAGCACGGTGGCGCCGGCGTCGGTCAGCGCCTGCATCGTGCCTTCGGCTTCGGCTTGGGCGCGGTCGTGCAGGCTGGCGGGCGCCACCAGCAACTGCACGCCACTGGCGACCCGATGCCCTTTGAGTACCTGGGCCGCAAAGCGCAGGTCTTCAAGCTTGGCGCCGGTGCAGGCGCCGATGTAGGCCACGTCGATGCGGGTGTTGGCGTGGCTGGCGATCGGTACGCCCTGCGCCGGGCTGTGCGGCGCGGCGAGTTGGGGGCTGAGCTGGGTGGCGTCGAAATCGTGCTGGGTGTCGAAGCTGCCGGGGTCGGAGGCGAGTGCATGCCCTTCAGCCTGAGACTGTCGAAGGGCTTTCACTGCATCGCCTCGGGTCGATGTCCGCGTGGCGTCGGCCAGCCACTGCCACGTCACCTCATCGGGTGCCACCAGCCCAGTCTGCGCGCCCAGCTCGGCGCTCATGTTGCACAGGGTCATGCGCTCCTGCATCGGCAACGCACGCACCGCGCTGCCGGTGAACTCGACCGCCTGGTATTCGGCACCATTCATGCCGAAGCGCGCGATCATGGCCAGCATCATGTCCTTGGCACAGACCCCGGGGACCAGCGCGCCCGACCAGTGCATGGCGAGGGTCTGCGGCACGCACAGCCAGATTTCGCCGGTCACCAGCACGCCCAGCATCTCGGTACTGCCGATGCCGAACATGTAGGCGCCGAATGCCCCGCTCGTGGGCGAGTGCGAGTCGCCGCCGACGCAAAACATCCCCGGCCGGATGTGGCCGTGCTGCGGCACCACCACGTGGCAGATGCCCTGGCTGTCGTACACATGCGGCAAGGCCTGTTCACGCGCCCATTCGCGCGCGATGTGCACGATCTGGCGCGACGCCTCATCGCGCTCTGGGACGTAGTGGTCCATCACCAGCACCACTTTTGACTTGTCCCAAATATGCGCGCCGAGTTCAGCCAGCATCGGCGCCAGCCGCCTTGGGCCGGATGAGTCGTGGAACATCGCCAGATCGACCCGGCAGGTCACGATGTCGCCAACGCTGACTGCGGTTTTCCCCGCAGCACGTGCGATCAGCTTTTGAGCCAGTGACTGTTGGCCCCCACGCTCCCCCACGGAGTGTGGGTCGCTCCCCACCGGGGTGGCGTTCACACCTTCGGGCGGCCGTGCGGTGCTCAGGGGCTGCTGCATGTTCACTCCGGCTTCGCGCCCGAAAACTTGACCACTTTGGCCCAGCGGCTGATTTCACTGCCAACGAAGCGCGCGAATTCCTCGGGCGCATTGCCAACCGGCACCGAGCCCTCGGCCTCAAGCCGGCGTCGTACATCAGGCGACGCGATGGCCTGGCGGGCCGTGTCGCTGAGCCGACGCGCCAGCGCAGGGTCCAGCCGCGCCGGGCCGAACAGGCCAAACCAGGCGCTCGACTCGTAGCCGGGCAGCACCTCGGCAATCGCCGGCACGTCGGGGAAGGCCGGCAGGCGCTTCGGGCTGGTCACGCCCAGCGCGCGCAGCTTGCCGGCGCGCACCTGCGCCTGCGCATTGCCCACGGCCGCAAACATCAGCTCCACCTGCCCGGCGAGCACATCCTGGATGGCAGGTGCGGTGCCGCGGTAGGGAATGTTCACGATGTAGGTGCCCGACTGCATCTTGAAGGCGTCGCCCGCCAGGTGCAGCGACGAGCCGACCGCACCAATCGCAAAGTTGAGCTTGCCGGGCCGCGATTTGGCCAGCGCAATCAGTTCGCGCACGTCGCGTACCGGCAGCGACGGGTTGGCCACCAGCATCGACGGCGAGGTGGCCACGCAGGTCAGCGGCGTGAAATCGCGCAGCGGATCGAACGGCAATGACGGGTAGAGCGAGGCATTGATCGCATGGCTGGTGAAGCTCATGAGCAGGGTGTTGCCGTCGGGTGCAGCCTTGGCCACCAGTTCGGCGGCGATGTTGCCACCCGCGCCCGGCCGGTTCTCGACCACCACGGTGCGGCCCAGCAGCCGCCCCCACTCGGTGGCCAGCGTTCGCGCCAGCGTGTCGGTCGACCCGCCGGGCGGCGCACCGACGAGGATGCGGATCGGCACCCCCTGTGATGCTACCTTATCAATAGCAAACAATGACCCAGCGACAAGGACGTGACGGCGATTTGGCTTGAAATTGGGCATCAGGAAGGTCTCCGGACGGGTCGCACCATCTAAAGGCCGAGATAGGCCCGGCGCAGCTCGTCGCTGGCCAGCAGATCGGCCGGCAGGCCGCTGAACCGCACCGAACCGTTCTCCAGCACATAGGCGCGCTGGGCCAGATCGAGCGACTGCGCCACGTTTTGCTCCACCAGCAGCACCGCCAGGCCATCGCGGTGCAGTTGGCCAATCAGCGCGAACAGCTCATCCACCAGCAGCGGCGAGAGGCCGAGCGAGGGTTCATCCAGGATCAACAGCCGGGGCTCGGCCATCAGGCCGCGGCCGATCGCCAGCATCTGCTGCTCGCCGCCGCTCATGGTGCCGGCCAGCTGCCGGGTGCGTTCCTTCAGGCGCGGAAAGATGCCGAACACCCGCTCCAGGTTGCTGGCACGCCGAGCGCGCGCGCGTGTGAACGAGCCCAGCTCCAGGTTTTCATGCACCGACAGGTTGGGGAAAATGCGCCGTCCCTCGGGCACCTGGATCAGCCCGGCCTTGACCACGTCGCGGGTGTGCGCGCGGCTCAGGTCGGCGCCGTCAAAGGTGACGCGGCCGGCCCATGCAGGGTACAGGCCACAGAGCGTGTTGTTGAGTGTGGATTTGCCCGCACCGTTGCTGCCCAGCAGCGCCACGATCTCACCCTCGCCCACCGACAAATCAATGCCGCGCAGCACCTCCACTGCGCCATAGCCGCCGCGCAAGCCCTCGATCTGCAGCAACGGCTTCATGCGCGCACCTCGGCGCCAGCAACACCCGGGTCGCTGCGCGCGTCCATCTGCGCGCGCAGGCGGGCAGCCGTGCCGTGGCCCAGATAGGCCTCGACCACGCGGTCATGGCGCGTCACCTCGGCGGGCGTGCCCGCGGCAATCAACTCGCCCTGCGCCAGCACCCACACGTGTTCGGCGAGGTTCATCACGGCCTGCATCACATGCTCGATCATGAGCACCGTGACGCCACCCGCCGCGATGCCCCGCACCACGGGGATCATCTCGCCGATCTCCTGCGGGTTCAGCCCGGCCAGCACCTCGTCCAGCAGCAGCAGGCGCGGCCGCGTGGCCAGCGCCCGCGCCAGTTCCAGGCGTTTGCGGCCCGCCACGGTGAGGTCGGCAGCCGGCTGGTCCAGCAAGGGGCCCAGCCCGAGGCGATGGGCCACGGCCTCGGCCAGGTGCAATGCCTCGGTACGACGCTTCTCATGTAAATGCGCGCCTACGGCGATGTTCTCGCGCACGGTCTGCGCGGCACATGGCTGCTCGATCTGGAAGGTGCGGGTCAGCCCGAGGCGCGCGTTGGCGTCAGGCGCCTGGCCGGTAATGTCCTGGCCCGCGAAGTGAATACGCCCTGCATCCGGCCGCAGAAAGCCCGACATCAGCGCAAACAACGTGGTCTTGCCAGCGCCGTTGGGGCCGATCAGCGCCGTCAGGCTGCCGGGCATGACGGCCAGGCTCACGTTCTGCACCGCGCGCAGGCCACCGAAGGTTTTGGAGACGCCTTGCACGTCCAGCAGCGGCGCGGTCATGGCGTGCCTTTGCCGGGGTCATTGCCGGTCTTGCGCGAACCGCGCCACAGGTTCGCCACACTCTGCCCGGCGCCGGTCAGCCCGCGCGGCGCGAACATCACGATCACCACCAGCACGGTGCCGTAGATCACCATGTTGATGCCAGGCAGCTGCCCGAACAGGTTGCGCGTGAGGTCGGCCAGCAGGTGCAGCGCGAAGGCGCCCACAACGGGCCCCCACACGGTTCCCATGCCGCCGACGATCGCGCCGACCAAGGCCTCGACCGAGGTGTGAGCGCCATAGGCAATGCCCGGGTCGATGTACTGGAACACCTGCACATAGAACGCGCCCGCCGAGCCCATGAAGGCGCCCGACAGCGCAATCGCGCCCAGCTTCACGCGGAATGGATTGACGCCGATGGCGCGCGCGGCGTCTTCGTTGTCGCGCACCGCCTGCAGGTAGGCGCCAAAGCGCGACGCCTTGAGCCAGCGCGTCACCAGCAGCGCCAGCACCACCAGCGCCAGCACCAGGTACAGGTAGCCCGCGCGCGTGCCGAACTGCATGTTCGCAAAGCCCTCCTTGAGCGGCACCATCAAGCCGACACCGGCGCCCGTGAACGGCACCGACAGCGCCACGATGCGGAACACCTCGGCAAACGCCAGCGTCACCAGCGCAAAGTAAGACCCCTTCAGGCCATAGCGAAAACTCAAGGCGCCGCAGCACAGCCCCACGCCCGCGCTCACCGCCACCGCCAGTGGAAGTGCCAGCCATGGGTTCATGCCACCCTGCAGCTGCGCGATGGCCTGCACATAGGCGCCCGTGCCAAAGAACAGCGCGTGGCCAAACGAAAACTGCCCACCAAAGCCGCCCAACAGGTTCCACGACTGGGCCAGCAGCGCGGCGTACAGCGCCATCATCACGAAATTGAGCACCACGCCCGAATCGGTGGCGAGTGGAACCAGCGCCACCACCCCCGCGAACACCGCGATGGCCACAAACGATTTCATGCGCGCGCCCCAAACAGCCCCTGCGGTCGGAACAGCAGCACCGCGATGAAGATCAGGAAGATGCCAATCTGCCCGAGCGATTCGCCCAGCACCAGCCCGCCCAGCGACTCGACCACGCCAATCAGCAGCCCGCCAATCAGCGCGCCGGCAAAGCTGCCCATGCCGCCCAGCACCACGATGGTGAAGGCCACCAGCACGAAGCCGTTGCCCACCTGCGGGTTCACGTAGTAGGCCGGCAGCAAAAAGCACGCCGCCGCGCCCAGGCAAGCCAGACCGATGCCAAAGCACATGGCGTACACATGCTCCACGTCAATGCCCATCAGCCGCGCGCCCTGCTTTTCTTTCGCCACGGCGCGGATGGCTCGGCCCAGGTCGGTACGCTGCACCACCAGGATCAACAGCGCCGACGTGACCAGCGCGCCGCCAAAGGCCACCAGCTTGGGCAAGGCGATCATGGCCGAGGCCATGCCGATGCTGATGGGCACCGTGGTCAGCGTATAGGCGGTATCGATGGTCCGCGTGTCGGACTTGAACAGCAGCAACGCGAGGTTCTCCATCACGATTGACAGACCCAGCGTGACCAGCAGGATGTTTTCGTCCTTGCCGTGGCTGGCGCGGTTGATGATGCCGCGCTGCAGCGCATAGCCCAGCACAAACATGCCCGGCACCACGATCGGCAGCGCGAGGTAGGGGTCAATCCCGAAGTACTGGCGCAACAGGTACACGGCGTACAGCGCCACCATCAGCGCCGCGCCATGCGCGAAGTTGATGATGTGCAGCACCCCGTAGATCAGCGTCAGGCCCAGCGCGATCAGCGCATAGACCGCGCCGGTCGTGATGCCGTTCAGGATGGACGGGAAGAGGATGGCGGCGTCAAACATCAGCGCATGACAGGGTGAGCGCCGCCGGGCCGCCCCAAGGCGCGAAGGCCCCCTCGGCGGGCAGCGACCCACACGCAGTGGCGGAGCGTGGGGGCCATATTCTCAGGCCTTCAATGGAAACATCGGATCAATCTCGCGGTAGTCGCGCGGGATGATGACCTTGATGTCGTTCTTGCTCACCTGCGTCATCAGCGGCTGCGCACCCTGGTTCTGGCCGTTGACGAATTTGGTGGTGCCGTACGGCATCATGTGGTCGCTGAAAGTGCTGCTCTCGAGCGCGTTGATGATGGCGGCACGGTCGGCCGATTTGGCGCGCTCGATCGCATCGGCCAGCAGGCGCGTGGCGGTGTAGGCCATGAAGACTTCGTAGCTGAAGAACAGGTTCTTGGCTTCGACGCGCTTGCGCAGCTCCGCGCTGCGCTTGTCCTTCGGGTTGAACCAGTGGTTGCAGTCGATGATGCCGTTGGCCGCGTCCGGAAACTCCTTGACGAACTTGTAGCTCGACGCGGCGCCGCCCAGCACCGAGTAGATCGCTTTCGGGCTGACTTTTTGCTGCTGCATGGTGCGCACCAGCAGCGCGTACTCGTTGTAGTAATTGGCCGGGATCACGATGTCGGGATTGACCGCCTTCATGCGCAGGACGATGTTGTTGAAATCGCGCGTCGGGTTGGCGTGCTTGATGACCTCTTTCACCTCGTAGCCATAGCCCGGCAGCTCGCGCGCCAGCAGGTTGGCCGTGCCGGTGCCGAACAGCGACTCTTCATGGATGATCATCACGGTGCGCGCCGGCTTGCCGGCGGCGGTGTTGAGCACATGCAGGTTGGCCACCGCCACCTCGGCGCACTTGCGGTAGCCGGGGCCGAAGCGGAAGGTGTTCTTCAGGCCACGCTCGACGATCTGGTCGGCCACGCCCACGTCCACCACGTGCGGCAGGTTGTACTTGGCGGCGGCCTGCGTGGTGGCCAGGCAGATGGCCGA
>JANOBJ010000072.1:0-20523 GCA_031411575.1 Betaproteobacteria bacterium
CGTCCGAAGGCTGCGGCCTGTCGGTGGCACCCAGTTTTTTGGCGTGGGCCAGCGCGGCGTCGACCAGTTCCTCGAACTGGGCGCGGGCGTACGTGAATCCGGTGGCGGGGCGGGTCGGAGCGTAGGGGGCAGGAGTGGTCATATCGACGGCTATGATACTGGCCGCGGTGCCCTCCAGCTGCCCTGCGCGCTTTTCAACCTACACCGATGTCCCGCAAACCCAAAAAAGGCTACTACGTCCGTGGCGAATTCGTGGCCGAAGGCAGCGAACTCGACCTGGAGCTCAAGGCCGAGCTCAAGGGTACGCACGACCTCAGCAAGACCGACCTGAAAGCTGTCAGCACCGAGCTGCAAAAGCTCGGTGAACAGCTGCTCACGCTGCGCGCCGACCTGATGGCGCCGCTGCCGCTGTCGGAAAAACTGGTCGACGCCATCGACCAGGCGCGCCGCATCACCAACTTTGAGGGCAAGCGGCGTCAGATGCAGTTTGTCGGCAAGCTAATGCGCGGGCTGGACGACGAGACGCTGAACAGCGTGCGCGCCGCGCTGGACGCGCAGCACAACGGCTCGGCGCGCGAAACGCTGGCGCTGCACCAGGCCGAGACCTGGCGCGACGACCTGATCGCGCGCGAGGCGGCTTTTGGCGAGTGGGTGCAGCAGTTCCCCAGGACCGACAGCCAGCAGCTGCGCGCGCTGATCCGCCAGGCGCGCAAGGACATGCCGGCCGATTCAGCCGCTGCCTCGCACGCGGCCGCGCAAGGCCTGGCGCCGCGCCACAGCCGCGCCTACCGCGAGATTTTCCAGCTGGTGCGTAGCCAGCTGGCCGGTGGCGACGATGTTCCCGACCGTGACGATGACACCGGCGCCGGCAATGCAGACCTGGCCCCTTGAAGCCTGAACCCATGTCCACCCTGTTTGACCCCGTCAAGATTGGCATCGTTTCCATCAGCGACCGCGCCTCCAGCGGCGTCTATGAAGACAAGGGCCTGCCCGCGCTGCAGGACTGGCTCACGCGCGCGCTGCACAACCCGATCACCTTCGAGCCGCGGCTGATTCCCGACGAGCAGGCGCGCATCAGCGCCACGCTGATCGAGCTGGTGGACGCCGGTTGCTCGCTGGTCCTCACCACCGGCGGCACCGGCCCGGCGCTGCGCGATGTGACGCCCGAAGCCACGCTGGCAGTAGCCCACAAAGAAATGCCGGGGTTTGGCGAGCAGATGCGCCAGATCAGCCTGCGCTTTGTGCCGACCGCGATTCTGTCGCGCCAATGCGCCGTCATTCGTGACAAAAGTCTCATCATCAACTTGCCCGGTCAACCAAAATCCATACAGGAAACGTTGGAGGGCGTAAAAAGCGTGGACGGGTCGAACGCCATGCCCGGTATCTTCGCAGCCGTGCCGTATTGCGTCGATCTGATTGGAGGCCCGTACTTGGAGACACGCGACGAGATCTGCAAGGCGTTCCGGCCCAAGACAGCCATCCGGATGCCGCGCTGACTGCCTGCTGATAACCGCAACCCGCTGCCGGCCCGACCCGGCCGACGAAACCTGTACTGAGCCCGGATCTGATGAAAAAACAACTCAAAGTCCAAGTCAATCGGTCATTGTTTGCTATTATTTTTCTAGCATTTGGCTCCTCGACCATGGCCCAGTCGGCACTGTCCGAGCCGTCGGTGGCCTACCAGATCCAGGCTGGCGACAAGCTGCTCGTGCTGGCGCGCGAAATTCTCAACAACCCGGCCGACTGGAGCGAGGTGGCGCGCCTGAACCGGCTGCGCAACCCCGACCAGATCCTGCCCGGGCAGGTGATCAACATCCCCTACCGGCTGATGAAGATACCCACCATCGGCGCACGGGTCGTCAGCGCCGAGGGCAGCGTGCAGCTGGCGGGCGCTGCCGCCACGCCGGGCATGGCGGTGCCCGAAGGCAGCCGGCTGCAGACTGGCGCCAACAGCTCGGCCGTGGTCGAGCTGGCCGATGGCAGCCGCATCAAGCTGCTGCCCAACACCCTGGCCGACGTGGTGACGAGCCGCGGCTACGCCACGCGCGACCCGGCCGCGAGCGGTTCCACCACCTGGTTTTCCGGCCTGATCCGGCTGGCGCAGGGCGCGCTGGAGGCCGCCGCCGTCAGGAGCAGCCGGCGCACCACCCCGCTGCAGGTGGAAACACCCACCTCGCTGGTGGGTGTGCGCGGCACGCAGTTCCGCGTGGCCTATGAAGACCCGGCTGCCCGCAATGCCCGCACCGAGGTGACCGAGGGCATCGTGCGCGCCGACAACCCGGCCCAGGCCAGCGGCGCCAACCTGCCGCGCGGCACCGGCGCGGTGGTGAACCCGGCGCAAAAAGAAGTGAAAGTCGTCAAGCTGCTGGCGGCACCCGATCTGGCGCCGCTGCCGGCCGACGTGCTGAAGCCGCCGGGCAGCTGGCCGCTGCCGTCGCTGGGCAGCCTGGCCGGCGCCACCGGCTGGCGCGTGCAGGTGGCCGCCGACGAGCCGTTCAACGGCATCGTGCGCGACCTGAAGACCAGCGGCGCGGCGATCGATTTGTCCACGCTGGCCAACGGCGGCTGGTTTGTGCGGGTGCGCGGTTTTGACGTGCAGGGCCTGGAAGGGTTTGACGCGGTCAAGCGCATCGTGGTGCGCGACGCGCCGCCGCCGCCGCCACCACCGCCGCCGCCGCGCTGGCGGGTCACCAGCTCGGCCATGGCCCTGCAAGGTGGCCAGGCCGTGCTGAGCTGGAACCCGGTGCAGGCCGATGGCCAGCCGCTCATCGCCGCCGGCTACCGCGCCACGCTGGCACGCGATGCGGCGCTGGCGCAGGTGATCGCCCAGCCCGAGGGCACGGCCGAGCGCCTGGCGCTGGGCCCGCTGCAGCCGGGTGTGTATTTCATCGAACTGCGCACCACGGGCGAACCGGCCCAGCGCAGCGAGTTGTTCCGCTTTGAGTTGCCAGGCAACTGGGGCAGCACGGTCACTGACCTGGTTTTCCCGCTGCAGCGCGTCAACCCCTGATCAGGCGGTTTTTAGAGTCAAATTGGCCGGTTGTCGGCGTCCCGTGGTCATAGTTTGCTATATTATTTATATCAAACTCCCCAGGACAAGCGAAGTCAGGACACCACGGCGATTGAAGGCGAAGCCGCCCCGGGCAGCCCGGCGGCGCACTACTTGCCCACCAGCTGATTCAGCTTGTCGGCCTCGAAGCTCTCATGCCGCGCGGCTTCGTCGGGCACGCAGTCTTTCGTTTCGCGTTGCGCCGAGAGTTTTTCGATCGCCTCCCACAGCAGCGCAATCTGGTGCTCCTGCGACGAGGCGTTGTCGATCAACCCGCGCATGGCCTGGCTCAGCGGGTCGTCTTCCTGGGTGATGCCGTAGGCCGAGAACTTGGGCTCGGGCGCGGTCACATCGGCGCTCTCATCGGCCTTCGATGGAATGATGCGCGCCGGGATACCGACGGCCGTGGCGCCCGCGGGCACTGGCTTGATGACCACCGCGTTGCTGCCGATCTTGGCGCCGTCGCCGACCAGAAAACCGCCCAGCACCTTGGCGCCAGCACTCACCACCACATCACGGCCCAGCGTGGGGTGCCGCTTGGTGCCCTTGTAGAGCGAGGTGCCGCCCAGCGTCACGCCCTGGTAGATGGTGCAGCCGTCGCCGATCTCGGCGGTCTCGCCCACCACCACGCCCATCGCATGGTCAAAGAACACGCGCTCGCCCAGCTTGGCGCCGGGGTGGATTTCGATGCCGGTGAGCCAGCGCGCCACGTTCGACACAAAACGCCCCAACCACTTGAAGCCCATCGTCCAGCAGCCGTGCGCCAACCGGTGCAGCACCACGGCGTGCAGGCCGGGGTAGCAGGTGAGCACCTCCCATGTGCTGCGCGCGGCAGGATCGCGGTCGAGGATGCACTGGATGTCGGAACGCAGGCGGGTGAACATGGGTGTCGGTGCGGTCGTTGCTGTTGAAGTCTGTTTTCCGGGCAGTCTATCGTTTTGCGGCACTGGCCGCTTCGCGCATCGCCTTCGCAACACCACGCAGGATATGGATTTCTTCCACGCTCAGCTGCGCACGGTTGAACAGCTGGTTGAGGCGCGGCATCAGCTTCTTGGGCGCGTCGGGGTTCAGAAAACCGATGTACACCAGCGCCTGCTCCCAGTGCGCGAGCATGCCGGCCACCGCTTGGGCGTCGGCGGGCGCGCCGGCCTCGCCCGCGGCCGCAGCCTGCGCAACCACCCGGCCAAAGCCGCCCAGCGCCAGCCGCCACTCGTACGCGATCACCTGGATCGCCGCGGCGAGATTGAGAGAGCCGAACGCCGGGTTGGTGGGAATCGTCAGCGCCACATGGCAGCGGTACACGTCTTCATTGGTCATGCCGAAGCGCTCGGAGCCGAACAGGAAGGCCATGCCGCTGGGCCGGCCAGAATGCCCTGTCTGAACCATTTTTGAAGCGTTTTCGGCCTCTGGTCCTCTCCCAATGGTCATTGTTTGCTCTGATTTTAATAGCAATTCAAAATGCTCGCGGGGCGTGCGCGTGGGCGGGCCGAAGTCGCGCGGCGTCATGGCGGTGGCGCACAGCTGCGTCATGCCGTCCAGCGCCTCGTCCAGCGTATCGACGATGCGCGCGTTGGTCAGCACATCCAATGCGCCGCTCGCGCGCTGGATCGTCTCTTCGCGCCGCAGCACATTGGCCCAGCGCGGTGCCACCAGCACCAGGTCGTCAAAGCCCATCACCTTCATGGCCCGCGCCGCCGCGCCCACATTGCCGGCATGGCTGGTGTTGATCAGGATGAATCGCGTCTTCATGGCGCCGATTGTCTCAGCCGCCAGACCCGGGGTACGGCGCGGCCGGTGGCCGGGTTTCATGGGAAAATAGAGCGGTCCGCCCACCGCATCGTCGGTCGGCCCCTTTTGCTCTTCCCCACAACTCATGTCGTCCCCCAATCTGCACCCCATGCTCAACGTGGCCGTCAAGGCCGCCCGCGCCGCCGGCGCCATCATCAACCGCGCCGCGCTCGATGTGGAATCGGTCCGCATCTCGCAAAAGCAGGTCAACGATTTCGTTACCGAAGTCGACCACGCCGCCGAGCAGACCATCATCGAAACGCTGCTCGCCGCGTACCCGGGGCACGGCATCCTGGCCGAGAAATCGGGCAGCGAACACGGCGCCAAGGACTCCGAAATGGTGTGGATCATCGATCCCCTGGACGGCACCACCAACTTCATCCACGGCTTTCCGGTCTATTGCGTCAGCATCGCGCTGGCCGTCAAGGGCAAGATCGAGCAGGCCGTGATCTACGACCCGAGCCGCAACGACCTGTTCACCGCCACCAAGGGCCGTGGCGCCTACATGAACGACCGCCGCCTGCGCGTGAGCAAGCGCACCCGGCTGGAGCAATGCCTGATCTCCACCGGTTTCCCGTTCCGTCCGGGCGACAACTTCAACCAGTACCTGCGCATGATGGGCGACGTGATGCAGCGCACCGCCGGCCTGCGCCGCCCCGGCTCGGCGGCGCTCGATCTGGCCTACGTGGCTGCGGGCTTTACTGATGCGTTCTTCGAGACCGGCCTGAGTCCATGGGACGTGGCCGCCGGCTCGTTGCTGGTCACCGAAGCGGGCGGGCTGATCGGCAACCTCACGGGTGAAGCCGATTTTCTGGAGCAGCGCGAATGCCTGGCCGGCTCGCCCCGCATCTACGGCCAGCTGGTGAGCATCCTGTCCAAGTACAGCAAGTTCGCCAGCGCCGGCGAAAAAGCCGAGGTGCGCCAGACCATGAGCCTTGCGGGCGCGGCCGCCGACCCGGCTGGCAAGCCCGCTGACGACGCGGACGACTTCCCCCCGACCGTGCAGGCAGACGCACCATTTTGATGACGCAGCCCGTCGCACGCATCGCATAGCGGGTTCAATTGTCGCTTTGGCATCGATAGGCGACTTTTTTGATGTCTTCCCCTGTCGCGATCTCACAACCAGAACCGTCAACTAATTGGCATGAATTGGTTTTTCTGAGACATATTTATCATTTATATCAGTTCAATCATTAATACCAGTTGTCATGAGGGCCACCACCTCGGTAGATTTGAGACATTGCTTCTGACGAGGCAATACCGGCAGCACGCAGCACTTTCGCCACCGGCTACCGGCAAGCAGTGAAAAAGCGGGCGACGCGGTCATGTGGACACATCAGCCACGATCGCCCATTCAGATAGTCGGGTATCGCCCCTTTTTGGGCACGCCATCAGGAGTTCACCATGCGTTCAAGTCTCAAGTTCAACAAGATCGCCGCCCTCGCCTTGATCTCGACGCTCGCGGTTGCCCCGCACCTGGCTTCAGCAGCCACCGCCACCGGCTCACTGGCTGTCACGGCCACGGTGGTCCAGACCTGCCTGGTGGCGACCACGCCGCTGGTGTTCGGCAACTACAGCCTGGGCGCCGTCGACGTGGCCGCCACCGTGATCGTGACCTGCACCCCCGACGTGGCCAGCTACTCGGTTGCCCTCGGTGCCGGCGCCAATGGCGCGACCACCACCACGCGCAAAATGAAGCTCGCCACTGGCGCTGACTTGATGAACTATGCGTTGTACCGCGACGCCGGCCGCACCCAGAACTGGGGCGAAACCATCGGCGTGGACACCGTGTCCTCGACCGGCCCCATCGCCACCTACACCGTCTACGGGCAGTTGCCGGGCAGCCAGACCGGCGTTGCACCGGGCCTGTATTCCGATACCGTGGCTGTCACCGTCACCTACTGAACGGGTGCGCTGCATGGATTTTCGGGGCGTGCGTCAGTTGGCAGCAGCGTGCCTGTTGCTGGCCTCGGAAACCGGATATGCCGTCGATATCCCGGTGGCCGTTGCGCCAGTCACGGTTCGCATGGATGCCGGGTCAGACTACGGCAGCGTGAGTGTCAGCAACCGGGGAGACGCCTCCACCGGCATTGAGGTGGACCTGGTGCGGATGACCTGGGTCGATGGCCGCGAGGTGTATGCAGCGACCCAGGACTTCGTTTTCTCGCCGCCGGCTTTCCGGCTGGCGGGCGGTGGTAACCGCCTGCTGCGTTTTCGCTTCACCGGCAACCGCTCGGACAACGAGCAGATCTACCGCCTGTTTGTCCGCCAGTTGCCCGAGGCGACCGGGCCGACTGACCAGATCCGGTTCGTGGTGAATCTGGGAGTACCCATCTTTGTGGCGCCACTGGTTGTCAGGCCCGCCCTGGCCCTGACGGAGTCCGGGGGCGGCGTGGAACTGCGCAACACAGGCAACGTCACGCTCACCGTGCGCCATCTTGAAGGCCCGGGCTGCCCGGGTCTGCCCTTCAAGGTGGAAACGCGCCTGTTCCCAGCGCAAAGCCGACAGCTCCCTGACCGGCCTTTGCCATGTGTAGCCAGCGCGCTGACGGATCGGGGTGCCGTTCCATTGTCTCCGTGACAGCCGGGCATGCGCAGTAGTTGCGGTCCACCCAGCAGGCTGATCGCCCATGCCGCATGGGTTCTCTCCCTGGCGGCTCTAACGGCGGGCGCTGCGGAAACCGAATGCACAGCGCTCGGCCTCGCGCCGGCAACCCACACGGTGTTGGAGCTTCTCGAAACCGATGCGCCAGCCCGGATGACCGATGCCTACCGGTCAGCGGACGAGCGGCACTGGTTCATACCCCTCGCGCGAGCATTGCCCGCGGGGGCTGCAAATGCCGCGCGCAAGCCCTGCTCCTACCGGGCTGCCCGTTACTGGCAGCTGGCTACCGACGACCCGTGGTTGACCTACAGCGCGCAGCGAGACACTCTGAGCTTCATCGACCCGGACAGCTTGTCGCAGAACTTTGGCGGTCAACGCCGGCCGACAGTCGCTACCGACACCGTGGTCACAAGCACTGGCGTGAACTACCAGGTGGCAGGCCAGTACGACGGCCAACGGGTGCTGCCCACAGGGCTTGCTGAGTTCTACGGCTATCACAGCGGCTGGTACATGAGCAGCAGTTTTGGTCTGGCTCCGGGGCGCAGCAGGCGGTTTGACAGTTACGCGGTGAAGGAAGACCTCAACAGCGGGGTATTTCTGCGCCTCGGAGACGCCATCACCGTGCCCAGCCCGTTGGGGGAATCATTGCGGTTTGGCGGACTGGCCTGGGGCACTGATCGCAGCCTGCAGCCGGCCGACTTTGCGCCTGTGCTGCCCGATCTGCGCGGCAACGGCGTGGTGGCCGGCCCGCTGGAGGTGTTCATCAACGACACGCTGCAAGTCCAGCAGCAGCTCAACAGTGGCAATTTCGACCTGCGCAACCTGCCTGCCCAACAGGGCTTCAACAGCTATAGCATCCGTACACGCGACGTCCAGGGCAATCCAGTCACGGTGACGCGCGACATCTACCTGCCGCCCGCGCTGCTGCCCGCAGGAGCCACCAGCTGGCGGCTTGACGCAGGCTTCCGGCGGCGGGATTTCACGACCGCAGAATCCGGCTACGGCCGCCCGCTGGCGGTCGCCAGCTATGCCCATGGCATCGATCGCGACACCAGCGCGGGCGGCTATCTGCTGCACAGCCGCGACGCATCGCTGGCGTCGCTGGAGTTCGACCAGCGCCTGAGCGCGCTGTGGGCCGCCCGTGTCGCCGGGCACACGAGCCGCAACCGCGACCATCACGGCTACGCCGTGCAGGCCCGGCTGGAGGGTGGCGGTCGGCTGTGGCGCGTGTTCGGCGACTGGTTGAACGCACCCCACGGGCTGGCCGGGCTGTCCAGCGCACGGTCACCGTTGCGCGCCCAGCGGCTGTTACGGGCGCAATGGACCGGCATTCCGCGCGTTTCGATGAGCTTCACCCATGCGCAGACGGTACGCACTGGCGAGCCGTCTGAACAGGTGTCCACGCTGTTCGCGTCCGCGCATCCGTTCGACTCCTCGTCCGCTTCCTTACTATTTTCATTCTCGCGCCTGCGCAGTGGCGGCATCGTGCAGCGCAGCGCCACCGTATCCCTTTACCTGCCGCTGGAACCCAGCCCCGGCCATGATGCCCGCTCGCTGGTTGGCAGCACCACTTCGACGAGCTACAGCCGCATCTCGCGGGTCCAGTACAGCGACAGCGCCACCCAGAGCGGGCAGTCCAGCCTGAGCGCCGGCTACGATCACGTTTCGGCCACAGGTCAGCCGTCCATCGATGCAGTCTGGTCCGCCCAGACCCCGCTGGTGGACATGGCCGCCAGCGGCCGGGTCTCGACTGATCAGACCGATATCAGCGTTTCACTGCGCAGTGGTGTGGTCTGGGCCCAGAACTCGACCTTTTTCACGCGGCCAGTCACAGGGTCATTCGCTCTGGTTTCCACCGGTCAGGAGGGTACAGCCGTGCTGCACGACAACCGCTTTGCGGCCACCACCAACAGCAATGGCGTGGCCCTCGTGCCCAGCCTGCGCGCACTTGAGGTCAACCGGCTGTCGGTCGATCCCTCGACCTGGCCCCTGCACTGGAACGCTGCCAGCGTCGAGCGCACGACAGTGCCCCCGCGCGGCGGCGGGGTGCTGGTGTCGTTCCGGATCAGTGCCGAGTCCTGGCCGAAGGAAACACTCGTCTTCGTACCTGCGTTAGACGGCAATCCGTATCCACCCGGAACAGTCGTGTCGGCCCGCGTGGACCGCGAAGAGCGCTCCACGGTCATCAACCGCAAGGGACAGGTCTGGGTGGGCGAGTTGCTCCCGGCTACCACGTTCAGCGTTCGATACGCCGGCCGGCAGTGCGTTTACAAAGTTCCGCCCGTGGACGGCGCGACGGAGTTACCCGTGGCGGATCTGGTGTCCTGCCGGGACGCACCGTGAGCCCGCGCGCGCTGGCGGTCATCGCCCTGTTAAATCTGCTGTGGGTGGGCAACTGCGCCGCACAGGTGTGTGTCGTCAGCGCCGTTCCGCCAGCGTTCGCTGCCTACCGGGGCTCACAGAACGACGGGCAAGGCTCCATCACCGTGACCTGCACACTCGCACCGGGCCCCAACATCAGCTACGCCATCGACCTGAGCAGCGGCCTGCATGCGCAAGGCAACCAGCGGCGCATGGCCTTTGCGGGTTCGTATCTTCGGTACAACCTGTTTTGCACGGCTTCGTATGCGGCTCCCTGGTTCGATCCGTCAGACGCCAGTTCGTGCCAGGTCTCGGGCTCTTTCCCGCTGGTCCATAGCCATACCGTCTATGCCCGCATCCCGGGTAACCAGTTTGTCATGCCGCCAGGCCCCTACCTGGACAGCGTGCAGATCACTGTGCGCTATTGACAGCAGCGGCGTGGAACCCGCGAGCGCGCAGGGGGGCGATGCTAAACTCATCAGCCTCGTCCCCGCCCCCGAAACCACGGCTCGATGGTGCGCAATCCAGACACTCCTCCCACCGCGCCGCACACACCCATGATGCAGCAGTACCTGGCCCTCAAGGCCGGGTATCCCAACACGCTGCTGTTCTACCGCATGGGCGACTTCTATGAGTTGTTCTTTGCCGACGCCGAGAAGGCCGCGCGCCTGCTCGACATCACGCTGACGCGGCGCGGCCAGTCGGCCGGTGAGCCGGTGGTGATGGCGGGCGTCCCGTTTCATTCGGTCGAGGGTTACCTGGCACGGCTCATCAAGCTCGGCGAGTCGGTCGCCATCTGCGAGCAGGTGGGTGATGTGGCCACGGCCAAGGGACCGGTCGAAAGAAAAGTGGTGCGCGTGGTCACGCCGGGCACGCTGACCGACACCGAGCTGCTGTCCGACAAGACCGAATCCATCCTGCTGGCCGTGCACCAGGGGCCGCGCCACACCTGCGGCCTGGCCTGGCTCAGCGTCACGCAGGGCGAGATGCACCTGGCCGAGTGCGCGGCGGACGAGGTGGAAAGCTGGGTCGCGCGCATCGCACCCAGCGAGCTGCTGCACAGCGCCGACATCACCGCCGCTTTCGAGCAGCGGCTGAAAGTGCTGCGGTCAGCGTCGCGCCTGTCGCTCACGCAGCGGCCCGAATGGCAGTTTGACGCCGCACTCGGCCAGCGCAAGCTGCTGGCGCAACTGCAGGCCGCCAGCCTGGCGTCGTGGAACGCGGAAAGTCTGCCGCAGGCGCATGCTGCCGCCGCTGCTCTGCTGGGCTACGCCGAGCACACGCAGGGCCGCGCGCTCTCACATGTGCAAAGCCTGCGAGTGCAGCGCAACGACGAGCTGATCGACCTGCCCGTCACCACGCGGCGCAACCTGGAACTGGTGCAGACCCTGCGCGGTGAAGACGCACCCACGCTGTTCTCGCTGCTCGACACCTGCCTGACCGGCATGGGCAGCCGCACGCTGAAAAGCTGGCTGCTGGAGCCCCGGCGCGAGCGCGTGGAAGCCCTGCAGCGGCTGGAGGCGATTGCTGACCTGCGACGCGGCGCGGGCCAGAAGCTGCGCGACCGGCTCAAGGGCACCACCGATGTGGAGCGCATCACGGCCCGTATCGCGCTGCGCCAGGTGCGCCCGCGCGAACTGGTGGCGCTGCAACAGGCGCTGCAAAAATCAGAGCATCTGGTGACCACTGCAAGCGGACAGCCGGCACTTTTGGCTCATATTTCCCGTGATTTGCAGCCCCCGGAAGGTTGCGCCGGCCTGCTCGCCCGCGCCATCCAGCCAGAGCCCGCCGCGCTGGTGCGCGATGGCGGGGTGATCGCCACCGGCTTCGATGCCGAGCTGGACGAGCTGCGCGCCATCCAGGACAACTGCGACGCCTTTCTGCTTGATCTGGAAACCCGCGAGAAGGCCCGCACCGGCATCGCCAACCTGCGCGTGCAGTTCAACAAGGTGCATGGCTTCTACATCGAAGTCACGCAGGGCCAGCTCGACAAGGTGCCGGCCGACTACCGCCGCCGCCAGACGCTGAAAAATGCCGAGCGCTACATCACGCCCGAGCTCAAGACTTTCGAGGACAAGGCGCTGAGCGCGCAGGAGCGGGCGCTGGCGCGGGAGAAATGGCTGTACGAGCAGGTGCTGGATGCGCTGCAGCCGCACATCGGTGCATTGACGCGGCTGGCGCGGGCCATCGCCGCACTCGACGCGCTGTGTGCGCTGGCAGAGCGCTCGCTCACGCTCAACTGGTGCGCGCCGCAGTTTGTCAAAGAGCCGTGCATCGCCATCACGCGCGGGCGGCACCCGGTGGTGGAGGCACGGCTGGCCGAGACGTCGGGCGGCAGCTTCATTGCCAACGACACCGCGCTCGGCCCCAAGGCACGGATGCAGGTCATCACCGGCCCCAACATGGGCGGCAAATCGACCTACATGCGCCAGGTCGCGATCATCGTGCTGCTGGCCAGCATCGGCAGCCATGTACCGGCCGACGCCTGCCGGCTCGGGCCGATTGACGCCATCCACACCCGCATCGGTGCCGCCGATGACCTGGCCAACGCGCAATCGACCTTCATGCTGGAGATGACCGAGGCCGCGCAAATTCTGCACACCGCCACCCCCCAGAGCCTGGTGCTGATGGATGAAATTGGCCGTGGCACCTCCACCTTCGACGGCCTGGCGCTGGCCAGCGGCATCGCGGCGCATCTGCACGACAAGACACAGGCGTTCACCCTGTTCGCCACGCACTACTTCGAGCTGACCGAGTTTCCGGCCAAGCACCACGCCGCGCAGAACGTGCATGTCAGCGCGGCCGAATCGGGCGCCGATATCGTGTTCCTGCACGAGATCCAGCCCGGGCCGGCCAGCCGCAGCTACGGCATCCAGGTGGCGCGGCTGGCGGGCATGCCAGCGGCGGTGGTCAACCACGCACGCCACGCACTGGGCGCACTGGAACTGCAGCAGACCGAAACGCGCGCCCAGGTCGATTTGTTTGCGCCACCGCCCGCTGCACTATCCATAGCACCCAGCGCCGTAGAATCAAGGCTTGCGGCGATCGACCCCGATGCCCTGAGCCCGCGCGAGGCGCTTGACGTCCTCTACACGCTGAAAAAATCACTCCTTACCCAGGCAGGACCACCATGACCTACTGCGTCGCCATCAAGCTCAACGCCGGACTGGTGTTTTTGTCGGACTCGCGCACCAACGCCGGGCTCGACCAGATCAGCACCTTCCGCAAGATGATCGTCTACGAGAAGCCGGGCGACCGCTTCATGGTGCTGCTGTCGGCCGGCAACCTGTCGATTTCGCAGTCGGTACGCGAGATTTTGCAGGTCGAGCAATTGAAAGAGCACGAGCACAGTGAGCCGATCACCATCTGGAACGCCACCAGCATGTTCGACGCGGTGCGCGTGCTGGGCGCGGCCGTGCGCCACGTGTACGAACGCGATGCAGTGGCGCTCAAATCCGCCGGCGTCGAGTTCAACGTATCGCTGATTTTCGGTGGCCAGATCGCCGGTGAGGGCATGCGCCTGTTCCAGGTGTATTCGCCCGGCAACTTCATCGAGGCGACGCCCGAGACGCCCTACTTCCAGGTCGGCGAATCCAAGTACGGCAAGCCGGTGCTCGACCGCGTGCTAACACCCGAAACCCCGCTGGACGAGGCCGCCAAATGCGCGCTGGTGTCCATGGATTCGACCCTCAAATCGAACCTGTCGGTGGGTTTGCCGCTGGATCTGGTGGTCTATGAAGCCAACACCTTCAAGACCGACAAGGTGGTCAGCATCGACGAAGCCAACCCCTACTTCCGCATGCTGCGCGGCAGCTGGGGACAAAAGCTGCGCGAGGTGTTCGACAGCATCGAAGACCCGGTCTGGGATGGTCGCCAGACCGATATCCCGCTGATGGCCAGCAACGGCCGCGCCAAGCCGCTCAAAAAGATCACCACGCCCGACGAACGGCTGATCTAGCCGATGTCGCTGATCGTTTTCTCGCACGCCAACAGCTTTCCTGCCAGCACCTATGGGGTGCTGTTCAAGAGCCTGCGCGCGCGCGGGTTCACCGTGAAGGCGGTCGAGAAGTTCGGCCACGACCCGAAGTACCCGGTCACCAACAACTGGCCGCACCTCGTGCAGCAACTGGCAGATTTCGCCAAGCGGGAAGTCGACAAGGCGGGCGAGCCGGCATTTCTAGTCGGGCATTCGCTGGGTGGCTTCTTGAGCCTGATGTGCGCGGCGCGCCACCCGGACCTGGCGCGCGGTGTGCTGCTGCTGGACGCCCCGATCCTGGGCGGCTGGCGCGCCACCACGCTGGGCATGATCAAGCGCACGCAACTGGTGGGTTCGGTGTCACCGGGAAAAGTCAGCCGCCTGCGCCGCAACACCTGGCCCGACGCCGCCACCGCGCTCGAGCATTTTCGCCACAAGAAGGCCTTTGCCCAGTGGGAGCCGCGCGTGCTGCAAGACTACATTGCCCACGCCACGCATGACGATGATGACGGCAAGCGCGCCCTGAGCTTTCGGCGTGAGGTGGAGACCGCGATCTACAACACCCTGCCCGACAACCTGGACCGCCTGATCAAGCGGCACCCGCTCAAGTGCAAGGTGGCGTTCATTGGCGGGCGGCAATCGCAAGAGATGAAGCAGGTCGGCATGACCATGACCGATGAAGTCACGCGCGGGCGCATCCTGATGCTGGACGGCAGCCACCTGTTCCCGATGGAGCGGCCCCTGGCCACGGCAGCGGCCATCGAAGCCGCGCTGCGCGGCTTCGATTTTTAGACCGGCCGCGCTACTTGCGCACCAGCTGGCCGGTGGACGGATCGAACTTCACCACCCGCACACCGCCGTTCTGGCCCGGAAAGCCATCGAGCGCGGCGCGCGCCAGGTAGGGCACCAGATCGGGCAGGTCTTCGTTGTCGCCCTCATACACGGCGGTGGATTCAAACACCGGCTTGGCCTTGGCTTGACCGCCGATCTGGCTGTCCAGCAGGCGCACCTGCAGGCGGCCGACCTGCACGGTGCGCGTCACCTGCCGGTCGCCCACCCAGCGCGGGCCCCAGGGGTCGGGTCCCCAATAGCCCTGAAACACATTGCCGTTCCGGTCGCGGTACGGCGGGTACCAGATCCAGTTGTGGTCATAAATGGGCTGCAGGTAGGTGCGGTTGCGTGTGGTGCCCGACGCCGTGACATCCACCAAAAAACGGCCCGTCTGGCCCGGTGCAGCCTGCTTCAGGCCTATGCGCTGAAGCTCGGCCCCCACATACCTTTCGTAGGCTGCCTGCTCCAGTTCGCTCGGCTTGGCGGTGCTCGGCGCAAAACTGTAGGTGGCGCCCGCCGCATTGGCCGGCCAGCTGTTGAACGAGGTCACCTTGGCGGTGATGGGGCTGGCACAGGCGGCGAGCAGCGCCACCGCTGCAACCGCGATGCCAGCGCGCAACAGCCGCGAAACACCCGCGACACCGGAAAAGAAACGAGACAGATTGACCATACCAATCTGATTATGGGCTCGCCCAAAAATTCCCCGTTCGCGGCGCAACAAGTACTGGCAAAGTTTTGCGGCGGGTTGTATCGAAACGCTTCCCTCAGCGCCAGGTTGACTGGTCCGTGTTTGGGGCTCGCGCGGCGTTTGCGGTGTTCATGGCGTCCACCTGACCACCCCCGTCCAAGCCGTCACCAGTACCACGATGCCGAACCCGATGCGGTACCAGGCAAACGGCACAAAGCTGTGGGTGGAGATGTAGCGCAGCAGCCAGCGCACGCAGAACCACGCGCTGACGAACGAGAAGAACAGGCCGACGGCGAACATCGGCACGTCGGCCACCGACAGCAGCGCGCGGTCCTTGTACAGGCTGTAGGCGCCCGCGCCGATCAGCGTGGGCATGGCCAGCAGGAACGAAAAATCGGTGGCCGCCTGGCGCGACAGGCCCAAAAGCATGCCGCCGATGATGGTGGCGCCGCTGCGGCTGGTGCCCGGAATCATCGCCAGGCATTGAACCAGCCCGACCTTGATGGCGTCCAGCGCCGTCATGTCTTCCACCATGCTCACCCGCGCCGCGCTTTGTGGCCGCTTTTCGGCCCACAGGATGATGAAGCCGCCAATGATGAAGGTGCTGGCCACCACCACCGGGGTGAACAGGTTGGCCTTGATGGCTTTGCCCAGCAGCAGGCCCAGCACCACGGCCGGGACAAACGCGATCAGCACGTTGAGCACAAAGCGCCGGGCCTCGGCGGAAGTGGGCAACGCCACCAATGTGGTGCTGATCTTCTGCCAGTACACCACGATGACGGCGAAGATCGCGCCAGTCTGGATCGCGATGTCGAATACCTTGGCTTTTTCGTCATCAAACCCCAGCAACGCACCCGCCAGGATCAGGTGGCCGGTCGAGGAGATCGGCAAAAATTCGGTCAACCCCTCCACCACGCCCATGATGGCGGCCTTGACCAGCAATGCAATCTCCACACTCGCTCCTTTGTAGCCGGGGGATTATCGCCGCCCGTTGCATCCACGCCGCACCCTCGTGCGTATGCTTGTCATGAGCCTTGCCGCCTCCACCGATGCCGACTGCCAGACGATTCCGCTGGCCTGGCCGGACGCCCGAACTGGCAAAAGCGCCACTTTTGCACTAGTGTCACGGGTGATGCATCCCAAAAGCGAGCTCGCCCAGCGAACCTCGCCCACCACGTCAAGCGGCAGCGTCGCGTCCGGTCCGGACACGGCTGGCGACGCGTGTTCCCGCGACGACCTGCTGGCCGCCTTGCTTCAGGCATCGGCCAAGGGCGATGCGCGGGCGTTCGAACAGTTCTACAACGCCACCGTGCGCCAGGCGATGGCCGTCGCGCGACGCATCGCGGGCGACAGCCATGCTGAAGATGTGCTGGCCGAGGCCTATTTCCAGATCTGGCGCCACGCGGCCCGGTTTGATGCAGCGCGCGGCACGCCGTTGAGCTGGCTGCTCACCGTGGTGCGCAGCCGCGCGCTGGACCGGCTGCGCCAGGAAACCTTGCGCCATGGCGGGCACAGCGGGGCACCCGAATGGGACCCGGAACGCAGCGAGGCCGCCGCCGAACCAGGCCCGGAGCATCTGCTGGACAGCCTGCAGCAGCACACCCGGCTGCACGCCGCCCTTGCGGCCCTGTCGCCCAACGAGCGCTGGGTACTGGGCCTGGCCTTCTTCCGCGACTGCACCCATGCCGAAATCGCCGCACTGACCGGGTTGCCCCTGGGCACCGTCAAGTCATTGATCAACCGGTCGCAGCACAAGTTGCGTGGCCGCCTGCAACCAGATTCTGGCGTCCCGCGAGCCGCCGCTACCCTGACATGAGCAACCTGCCAAAACCCCTTGCCGACGACATCCTGCACGCGCTGAGCGCAGCGCAGCGGTCGGAGCCCGCCGACGAAGCCGCCGTGCAGCGCGTGCGTGACCGGTTGATGAAGCGCATCGCGGCCGATTCGGTGCAGCACCATGTGGTGTCGCCGCTGGCTGATGGCCAATGGCGCCAGTTGCTGCCGGGCATCGAGCGCAAGGTGCTGCAGCAAACTGGCAGCGTCATGTCGTATCTGCTGCGGTTCGCGCCTGGCGCCGTGTTGCCGGCGCACCGGCACCCGGTGGATGAGGAATGCGTGGTGATCGAAGGCCACCTGCGCATTGGCGCGACGGTGGAACTCGGCCCGGGCGGCTTTCACATGGTGCGTGCTGGCGTGCTGGACGCCGACAGCACGTCTGAAGACGGCTGCGTGATCTACCTGCGCGGCGCCGTGCCCAAGGCCGAGCAGCTGGTCTGAACCAGCCGCGTCACTCGTAGCGCAGCGCCTGGATTGGCAGCAGCCGGGAGGCCCGCCGCGCCGGGTAAAAGCCGAAAAAGATGCCGACAAAGGCCGAGAAGCCGGCCGCCAGCAGGATCGACGCCGCCGTCATGCTGACCTGCCAGCCCGCGAACTGCCCAACCGCCCAGGTGGCCACCGCGCCCAACACCACGCCAATCGCGCCACCGATCAGCGACAGCGTGACCGCCTCGATCAGAAACTGCATCAGGATGTCGCGCCCGCGCGCGCCCACCGCCATGCGCAGCCCGATCTCGCGGGTGCGCTCGGTCACGCTCACCAGCATGATGTTCATGATGCCGATGCCGCCAATGATCAGGCTGATGCCCGCCACGGCAGCCAGCAGCAGCGTCATCACCTGGCTCGACGCCTCCTGCGCCTGCAGGATCTCGGTCAGGTTGCGGATGGCAAACGGGTCGTCGCCACCGGGCTGCACCTTGAAACGCTGGCGCAGCAGCTCCTTGATGTTTTCCTCGGCGGCCTTCATGTTCTGGCCCTCGCGCACCTTCACACTGATCGAGCCGATGCGCTTGAGCTTGCCGGCCGTGCCGCCCTGGATGCGGTTGCGGTAGGTGCTGATGGGCACCAGCACGGTGTCGTCCTGGTCCTGCCCCATCGAGTTCTGGCCCTTCTTGGCCAGCACGCCCACCACTGTGACCGGCACCTTCTTGATGCGGATCACCTGGTCCAGCGGGTCGGCGTCGCCAAACAGCTGCTGCGCCACCGTCTGCCCGATGATCGCCACCTTGGCCGAACCCTGCATCTCGGCGGCCTCGAACAGCCGGCCATCGGCCAGCGGCCACTCGCGCGCCTCCAGGTAGTCGTTGCTGGTGCCGAACACCGAGGTGCTCCAGTTGGTGTTGCCCACCACCACCTGCGCGCCGGTGCGCGAGCTGGGCGCGGCCACCTGCACCTCGGGCACTTCGCGTGCGATGGCTGCGGCGTCATCTTCGGTCAGCCCCTGTCCGGTCTGCGCGCCCAGCCGCACGCCGCCCTGCGTGATGCCGCCCGGCAGCACCAGCATGATGTTGGAGCCCAGCCCCTTCATCTGCTCCTGCACCCGCTCGGTGGCGCCGCGGCCCACCGCGATCATGGTGATCACGGCGGCCACGCCGATGATGATGCCCAGCATGGTGAGGATCGATCGCAGCGTGTTGGCGGCAAGGGCGCGCAGCGCGCTGCGCAGGGCGGCCAGCGCGTTCATGCGGGTGCTCCTTCGTGCGCCACCGGCACGCGCGGCGGCTGCACCACGTCTTCGATGATGTGCCCGTCGCGAAACACGATCTTGCGGCGCGCCCACTGCGCAATGTCAGCCTCGTGCGTCACCAGCACCACCGTCATGCCCTGGCCATTCAGGTCGGTCAGCAGTTGCATGATGTCTTCGCTGGTCTGTGAATCGAGCGCGCCGGTGGGTTCATCGGCCAGGATCAACTGCGGCGTGTTGACCAGCGCCCGCGCAATCGCCACGCGCTGCTGCTGGCCGCCCGACAGCTCGGCCGGCGTGTGGTGAAAGCGCTCGCCCAGGCCCACCTTCTGCAGTGCGGCCATCGCGCGCTGGTGGCGGTCAGCAGCCTTCAAGCCGGCGTACACCATCGGCAGTTCCACGTTTTCCAGCGCACTGGTGCGCGGCAGCAGGTTGAACTGCTGAAAGACGAAGCCGATGCGCCGGTTGCGGATCGAGGCCAGCTGGTCCTGCGCCATCGTTTCCACCGCCTCGCCCGCCAGCCGGTAATGGCCGGTGGTCGGGAGATCGAGGCAGCCCAGGATGTTCATGAGTGTCGATTTGCCCGACCCCGACGCCCCCATGATCGCCACAAACTCGCCCTCGGCAATGTCCAGCGACACCCCGCGCAGCGCATGCACGGTCTGGTCGCCCATGGCATAGACCTTGGTGAGCTCGCGCGCCTCGATCAGGGCGCTGGGGGTAACCACAGTCATTTCGGGTTTTAGAAGGGCAGGCGCGGGCCAGAGGGCGGGCGCGGCGTACCGGCGGCACCAGCAGCCGGCGTCACCGTACCGATGATGACCGTGGCGCCTTCCTTCAGCTCGTCGGCGCCCGCGGCGTTGGGTGCCACGATCAGTTCGGTGCTGGTGCCGTCGGTGATGCCCAGGCGCACGTTGAAGGCTTTGGGTTTGCCGTCCGCGCCCATCAGGTAGATGCGGCCGCGCGTGCTTTGGCGGCCGGCGGATTCGGCCACCAGCGTGGCGAACTTCGGCTTTTGCTCCGGCGTCAGCAGGTCGCCGATGCGCGCGCGGATGTCGGCGGTGATGCGCTCGCGCGCCTTTTGCCGCTCTTCGGCCGGCAAATCGCGCAGCGCCATCATCTTCGGCCGCGCGTCGGCGTAGATCGCGTCGACCTTTTCCACCTGCGCGGGTGTCAGCGCGAGTTCGGCCACCAGCCGGTTGCGGAATTCGGTCGCGGGGTTGCCACCGCCTGGGCCTGCCGGAGCGGTTGCTGGCGGCGAGGCAGCCGCTGACGGAGCGGCTGGCGCGCCCGGAGCAGCGGCCGCAGGCGCCCCGGCTGCGGACGGTGCCGAAACCGGGTTTTGAGGTGCTTTTGTGCCCGGGGTCGGCGTCACACGGTCATTATTTGCTATATTTTTAGGAGCATTCGGTGTGGGCGCCGTTGCGGCCGGTGGTGAGCCTGCAGCGGCCGGTGCGCCGACGCCAGCGGGCCGCTGGCCGGCGCCTGGCGCCTGGGCCAGCACCTGCGCGTACCTGGCCTTCTGTTCCGGCGTCAGCATGGCCGTGATCTTGCCGCGCAGTTCGCCCATCACCTTGTCGCGCGCCGCGCGGCGTTCGTCCTCGGGCAGCTCGCGCAGTGCGCTGAATTGCGGGCGCAGCTCGGCCGTGATCGCATCAAGCTTCGCCTGCTGCTCGGCGTTGAGCTGCAATTCGCTGACCAGCCG
>JANOBJ010000073.1:0-20965 GCA_031411575.1 Betaproteobacteria bacterium
TGCGCGCCATCAGCAGCAGCGGCGAGGATGACGACGAGGCCGAAGAAGAAATCGCCACCGAGGAAGAAGAGGAAGTCGACGAAGAAGCCGCGGCTGCTGTGCAGACCGCCGATCTGCTGCGGCTCAAGAATGAAGCCCTCAAACGCTTTTCGGTCATCCGCAATCACTACAACCGCATGATGAAGGTGCTGGCCAGAAACGGCCCGCGCAGTCCTGCGTTCCTCGAGTCGCGCGAGGATATTTCCAACGAATTGATGAATATCCGTTTTTCGGCGAAGCAGATTGAAGCCTTGTGCGACACCGTGCGCAAACTGGTGGAAGAAGTGCGCCGGCACGAGCGCACCGTGCTCGATCTGTGTGTGAACAAGGCGAACATGCCGCGCACGCATTTCATCAAGGAGTTTCCCGGCAAGGAAGTGAGCCTGCGCTGGATCAAGGGTGAAATTGAATCGCTGCAGCCGTGGAGCGAGGTGCTGGCGCGTTTCGAGCCGCACGTCGTCGAACAACAGCAGAAACTGCTCGATATCCAGGTTCGCGTCGGCATTCCGATCAAGGACCTGAAGGAAATCAACCGCCAGATGACCAACGGCGAAGCCAAGGCCCGCCGCGCCAAGCGCGAGATGACCGAAGCGAACCTGCGGCTGGTGATCTCGATTGCCATGAAGTACACCAACCGCGGCCTGCAGTTCCTCGATCTGATCCAGGAAGGCAACATCGGCCTGATGAAGGCGGTCGACAAATTCGAATACCGCCGCGGCTACAAGTTCTCGACCTATGCAACGTGGTGGATCCGCCAGGCGATCACGCGATCTATCGCTGACCAGGCGCGCACCATCCGCATCCCGGTGCACATGATCGAGACCATCAACAAGATGAACCGCATCAGCCGCCAGCATTTGCAGGAGTTCGGCTTTGAGCCCGACGCCGGCATCCTGGCCGCCAAGATGGAGATCCCTGAAGACAAGATCCGCAAGATCATGAAGATCGCCAAAGAGCCGATCTCGATGGAAACACCGATTGGCGACGACGACGATTCGCACCTGGGCGATTTCATCGAAGACACCGGCAACACCGCGCCGATCGAGGCCGCGATGCAGGCCGGCCTGCGCGACGTGGTGAAGGACATCCTGGACAGCCTGACGCCGCGCGAAGCCAAGGTGCTGCGCATGCGCTTCGGCATCGAGATGAGCACCGACCATACGCTGGAAGAAGTGGGCAAGCAGTTTGACGTGACGCGCGAACGCATCCGCCAGATCGAGGCCAAGGCGTTGCGCAAGCTCAAGCACCCGTCGCGTTCGGACAAGCTGCGCAGCTTCATCGACACGCTGTAAACCCGGCCTTTTCAAGCAAAAAGCGCCTCAGGTCCGCATCCAGCGGTCTTAAGGCGCTATTTTTTTGATAGCGTCTGCGGAGCGGTCGGCTTACTGCGCCACCACGCCCGCTTTCTTCACCAGAGCGGCGTATTTCACCAGCTCGGTCTTGAAGTGCGACAGCGCTGCTTCGGGCGTGGTGATGTTGATGGTGTTGCCCTGTTTGGCCATGGCGTCCTTCACCTCCTGCGTGGCAAACGCGGTGATGAACGCCTGGTTGATGCGCTTGACCTGATCGGCCGGCAGGCCCTTGGGGCCGACCACGGCGATCCAGCCTTCGACCAGGTACTGGGGGAAACCCGCCTCGGCCGAGGTGGGAATCTCGGACGCGGCCGGGATGCGTGCGGGCGCCGATACGCAAATGGCGCGCATCGTGCCGGCCTTGATGTGCGCCAGCGCCGAGGGCAGTGCCAGCACGCCCATGTCGACCTGGCCGCCGATGATGTCCTGCACCATGGGCGCCACGCCGCGGTACGGGATGTGGGTGACGAAGGTGCCCGTCACGTCCTTGAACAGCTCGGGTGCGAGGTGCAGGATGGTGCCGTTGCCGCTGGAGGCGTAGTTGAACCTGCCGGGGTTGGCCTTGAACAGCGCCACCAGTTCTTTCATGTCTTTGGCCGGCACCTTGGGGTTGACCACCAACACCAGCGGCGTGGCGCCGACGATGGCGATCGGCGTGATGTCGGCCACCGGGTCAAACGGCAATGACTTGAGCACGCTCGGGTAGATCACGTGGTTGTTGGACACCATGCTGAGCGTCAACCCATCGGGCGCGGCCTTGATCATGGCCTGCGTGCCGACCACGCCGCCCGCGCCGGGCTGGTTGTCGATCACCACCGGCTGGCCCAGCGCCTTGGCCAGCTGGGCGCTGGCGGCGCGCGTAATGCCGTCCACGCCCGAACCGGCCGAGACCGGCAGGATGAACTTTACCGGCTTGTCTGATGGCGTCTGCGCCTGCGCCAGCGCCAAAGCCGGCGGACCCAGGCCCGCCGCGCCGAGGGCCGCACCGCCGAGCCCGGCGAGGGCCTGTCGGCGCGAAAAATGTTGGCTTGGCCGGGTCATCGGTGTCTCCGTTCGCGGAACGATTGTCGTGAAGAAAGATGCTCAGGCCACTGCGGCCTGCGACAGCAGCGATTCTATTTGCGCGGGCGTGTAGCCCAGCTCGGCCAGCAGCTCGGCGGTGTGCTGGCCCTTGCGCGGCGGGTTCAGTCGCACGCCCAGGCGCTGGCCGTCCATGGTGAAGGGGCACAGCGTGGTCTGCGCGGTCTGGCCGGCACGCGCGCCATCGGGCAGCGTCACCTCGGCCAGCCCGCCGGTGGCCAGCAGGTGCTCATCGTCGTACAGCTCTTCGGGGCGGCGGATCGGCGCGAACGGCAGGCCGGCCTGCTCGAAGATGGCGGTGAGTTCGGCCGCGCTGCGCAGCGCCAGCCGCTCGCGCAGTACCGGCATCAGCGTGGGGCGCCCGCGCACGCGCTCGTTGTTGGTGGCGTACGCGGCATTGGCCTTGAGGTCGTCAAACCCCAACACGTCGCAAAACGTGGCCCATTGCGCGTCGCTCACCGCCGCCAGAAAAATCTGCTCGCCGTCCTTCACGGTGAACACGTCGTACACGGCCCAGGCCGAGATGCGGTCGGGCATAGGCGCGGCGGGCTGCCCGGTGATGGCGTACTGCATCATGTGCTGGCCCACCAAAAACACGTTGTTCTCGAACAGCGCGCTCTGCACCTCTTGCCCCTTGCCGGTGATGCCGCGCTGGATCAACGCACCCAGTGCGCCGATGGCGCCAAACATGCCGCCCATGATGTCGTTCACGCTGGAGCCCGCGCGCAGCGGGTCGCCGGGGCGCCCGGTCATGTAGGCCAGGCCGCCCATCATCTGCACCACCTCATCCAGCGCCACGCGGTGTTCATACGGGCCGGGCAGAAAGCCCTTGTGGCTGATGTAGATCAGGCGCGGATTCGTCTGGCTGAGCGTGGCGTAATCGAGCCCGTACTTGGCCATCACACCGGGCTTGAAGTTCTCGGCCACGACGTCGGCGCTCTCGCACAGCTGGCGCGCGGCGGCCACGCCTTGCGGGTGGCGCAGGTCGATCGCCATGCTCTTCTTGTTGCGATTGAACATCGGGAAAAATCCCGCCCCCGCCCCCAGCAGGTGGCGCGTGCGGTCACCCTCAATCGGCTCGACCTTGATGACCTCGGCCCCCATGTCGGCCAGCACCATGCCGCAGGTCGGGCCCATTACCATGTGGGTGAATTCGATGACCCGCAGGCCGGTTAGCGGCAGGGGTTTGGTTGGGTTGTGGGTGTCGCTCATTCGGATGTTCAGTGGTATGTCGCGTCGGGTGTCTCAGGCTGCAAGGGCGGCCAACAGCGTCTTCGGCAGCCCCGCCTTCCACAGCGTGCCATGCAGCGTCTCGCCCTGCAACCAGCCCGCCACCTGCGCGCGCAGAGCCAGCAGCGCGTCGATGTCCACACCGGTCTCGACCCGCATGCTGCGCAGCAGGTAGGCCAGGTCTTCGGTGGCCACGTTGCCGCTGGCGCCGGGTGCGTGCGGGCAGCCGCCGATGCCGGCCAGACAGCTGTCAAAGCGCGTCACGCCCTCATCCAGCGCGGCCACCACGTTGGCCAGGCCCAGCCCGCGCGTGTCGTGAAAGTGGCCGCAGCACAGCTTGTCGCCCACCCGCGCGCGGGCCCTGGCGAACAGGCGGCGCACCATGGCCGGGTCGGCGTAGCCCACAGTGTCGGCCAGGCTCACGCGGTCGGCGCCGGCGTCGAGCAGGGCCTGCAGCAGGCGCAGCACCTCGCTCTCGGCCACCGCGCCCTGCAGGGTGCAGCCAAACGCGGTGCCCACGCCGCCCTCGATGAGGATGGGTGAGCCTGCGGCATCGCGCGCGGCGCGGATGCGCGCCACCTCCGCCACCACCTCGTCTGGCGTCTTGCGCAGGTTGGCCAGGCTGTGCGCGTGGCTGGCCGAGAGCGGCACGACCATCAGGTGGGCGCCGCTCTCGATGGCTTTTTCGGCGCCCTTGAGGTTGGGCACCAGCACCGACACGGTGAGGCCGGGCAGGGTTTGGGCAAACGCCACCAGCTTGGCCGTATCGGCCAGTTGCGGCAGCAGGCGCGCCGGCACAAAAGAGCCCACCTCAATCTCGCGCTGGCCGGCGGCGTAAGCGCGCTCGATCCAGCTGCGCTTGTGCGCCGTGGGCAGGATGGTGGCGATGCTTTGCAGCCCGTCGCGCAGGCCCACCTCGCGGATGGTGGCGCGCGGCGGTAGCGCCGGGCAGGTGGCGGGGTGGCGGGTGGTGACGGTCAAGGGCTGGTCTCCGGGGGCACCGAGCTGATCTTAGAGATTCCCATCAGGACTACAAAATTCATTATGGAACGTCTATAGTTCCCAAAAGGAAATTCTTAACCAACCATCCCCACCATGCGCGACCTTGATTTGACCTCACTGCGCCTCTTTGTGGCGGTGTGCGAAACCCGCAACATCGCGCGCGCCGCCGAGCAGCAGGCCATTGTCGGCTCGGCTATCAGCAAACGGCTGGCCGCGCTGGAAGCCACCGTGGGCACGCCGCTGCTGCTGCGCCGCCGCCGGGGCGTGGAGCCCACCCCGGCCGGCGAAACGCTGCTGGAGCACGCGCGCGCCATGCTGGCCGGGGCCGACCGCATTGGCCGCGACATGGCGGCCTACGCCACCGGCGTGCGCGGGCAGGTCCGCGTACTGGCCACGGTGTCGGTGCTGGCCGAATCGCTGGCCGATGACGTGGCGGCGTTCCTGCAGAACCCGGCGCACCGCGACATCCAGGTCGGCATGGAAGAGCGCATCAGCGCCGACGTGGTGCGCGGCCTGAAGGAAGGCAGCGCCTCGGTCGGCATCTGCTGGGACAGCCCGCACGGCGCCGACCTGTCGGGCCTGCAGCGCCGCCCCTACCGCAGCGACCACCTGGCCATCGTGGTGCCGCCCGGGCACCCGCTGGCCGGGCACACGCAGCTGGCGTTCGAGCAGGCGCTGGGGTTTGAGCACGTGAGCCTGCCGCCCGCCAGCGCCGCCCAGCTGATGCTGCAACAGGCCGCCGCACGCGCCGGCCGGGCGCTGGTGCAACGCATGGTCGTCTCCAACTTTGACGCCGCACTGCGCGTGGTGCGCGCCAACCTGGCCATCAGCGTGGTGCCACGCGAAGTGGCGCAACCCTACGCCGGCACCTACGGCCTGCGCGTGATCCCGCTCACCGACCCCTGGGCCCAGCGCCGCTTTGCGATCTGCTTTCGCGACGAAGCCACACTGTCGGCCGCAGCAACGCTGCTGGTGGGGCATCTGGCGGCGGTGGCTGAGGTGGCGGAGGTGGGTGGCCAGGATCAGGTAAAACCGCCGATTTAGCATGAAAATGGCCCGGCGTCCGCTTCGAGTGGCCATTGTTTGCTATGTAAATAATAGCGCCTTGATTCACTGAGCAACCCAGACCAACGGCGAATCAGGTTACGCCAGTCACCGCTCACCCATTCGCGAGAGACGCCATGGCCTGAAGCCGCTGAAGCAAAAGCCCCGCGCGCTGGGCCTGCGACACGATACCGGGCAGCGCGTTGGAGAAATCAGCATGCCGCAGCACCGCGGCCAGCGTGCCGGCAACGAAAACACGAAGATCGTCCGGGGCTGCCACCAACTCCGCCACGATCTCCTGTCGCCCGTCCACCACGGTGATCACGTCTTCCAGATCGTGGCTCATGTACACGTCGTTGTTGCCGCGGTCATTGAATGCCTCCAGCTTGGTGGCCATGAAGTACGGCGCGGACAGGTGGCGCAGCGGCAGACCAGGCAACAACTCCGTGACCACGCAAGCCGCAAACGCCGGCTTGTACCAGCGGTTGGCAAAACCCATGACCTTTTCATCCATCGGCACCAGATCCAGTTGCATCTGCCGCCAGAACCAGCGAAAAGGTGGCGTGTTGGCTTCCATCGTCTGCGTGAAACCCAGCGCCATCAGCGCCCGCGCCAGCTTGTGGTAACCCGCCAGTGTGAACACCTCGACAATGGCGTCCACGTCTTTCGTCGCGCGCACTTCGGCTACCTCTGGCTGGGTCAGCAGCAACCCGGTGGCGCAACCACCCACAAACACCACCTGCTCGCGCACCGGCCCCATGGCCTGAGCCATCTGGGTCAGGAGTTCGAGATTGGGATTAGCCACGCTGAGGCCGTACTTCCGGCTTGGGGCCATCGGGGTGAATGAGGGCAGGCAACCGCTCGACCGCCATGCCGCGCTCGCGGGCGCGGCCCACGCGCAGAGCATCCAGCAGCGCCAGCATCTCGTACAGCCTGGCGTCCTGCATGGCGGCAAAGGGCACGCTGTGGTGCAGCGGCGCCAAACCCTGGCCACGCACCGTGCCGTGGGGGTGCGGCCACACCCAGTCGTCGGAGCCCGGCCCAAACACGCCTGCAAACGCCGGCGCACTGTGGCTGGTGGGCACCCCCAGCGCGACCGGCAGCCGTTCCACCGGAAAAGCGTACTTGGCGCCATGCACGGCAAATTCGGCCAGATTTCGGCTGTGCACGCGCACCGGGTTGTCGGCCGGCGCCGGGGCTGACGCGTCCACTCCGCCCGGCACCTGGCGCACGCGCCGGGGCCGCGCACGCACCCGGTAGACCGCTGCCGCCTCCTGCACGCCGGCAAAGGCCACTGCCGGCGCCGCAGCCAGGGTGCTGTCCAGCAGCAACCCCGCCTGCAGCCCCCGCTTGACGCTGGCGTGCGCCTCGGATGTGCTCAACCCCAACTCTTGTGCCAGCCGCGCATACGTCCAGCGCTGTTCGCCCCAAGCCACCAGCTTGAGCGCGACCAGAAGGTCTTGTGGTTTGAGTTGCATTACATTCTCTATTCTTAAATCACGAATATAGAATGTAATACGTGGCACGAGGAATTGCAAGCGCAGAAGCGTTGTACGTGCGGCACGTGGTGCCGACGTGGGGCGTTACGGGTCCCATCAGCCTGGAAGGGCTCGAAACCGGTTCTTAAGTATCAAAAATGAGCAGAGGTCCCCGTGAATTGGTCATCGTCTGCTATCAAAATAGCAGCAAAAATGCTGACTGACAGGATGGACTGCACCCTGCCCGCCCCAACTTGACATCACAGTTCGTAGCCTCAAACCCAGCAATCCGGCGCGAGACAGGCCGGCGTCAGGACCCTGCAACGCGGCATCGCGCCCACTCCACAGCGTTGGCCACGTCCGTCTCAGTCAGCTTCAACTCCGCCAGCTTGGAGCGCGCCGCGTCACCGCACTGGATGCGCCCCGGCGCCAGGACAACCGACCCGGCCCCCGGCTCCACCTCACTAGGGTCCGCAGCGCGGACAGCCGTCGTACCGGTTCGGGGCGGTGTGGGCGGGTTTAGGGCTCTGATTTTGGTGGGCACGGCGGTTGACGGCAATCAAGGAGCCCAGACTTTGGCCCAATACTGCCTGCGATGCAAACAAATCGCCGAATTGGCGGCAGGTCCCTGTCGGCTAGTCATTAGTTGCTATCAAATCAGAAGCAACTTGAAACTACTTCTTCCCGAGGCTTTGCAAATTACCGCGCGACGCCGTGGCTAGAAGTCCAACACCGCGATGAGCTCGGCGACGATGCGGACGCCATCGGCCGTGTGCGAATCGAAAACCAGCGGTACGAACTTGGGGTCATTGCTGTCTGGTAGCAGCTCAACCTGGGTGTGCCGCCATTGCCCGTCTGCGTCCTGCGACTTTTCGCTTTGGTACAGCTTCACGGTGTATGCACCCCCCAACTCCGGATCGTCGATGGACCGATGCTGGGCGACTACCACTTTGCCAGCGCGGGTACCTTGGGGGTTCATGCGGAAAAGACACCACGCACCGCTCGGGATGCGCCGATTCATCGATTCGCCAACGACCTGCGCAACGAATAGTCCTGGTTGCGGACGGTAGAGGTCGGGCAATTCAACCCAGGAGACATCCTCTGGTTCGAACGACTGGAAATCACTGAATGCACCCGCAGCCAGCTTGAGGTCGAGAAGCGGCACCGCATTCTTGTAGGGCTTGAGAGTTTCGCCCGACACCACCTTCAATGGCAGCACGCCGGCCGCTGAACCTAGAGCGGCGTCGTTGGCTGCCGCTGCGGGTTGAAACGACAATCCGGTCGGAGGCTGAAGGCGAGAGCGGAAATAGCGCGCCGTTTCTACATCGGTGCAAAAAATGTAGCACCCCTTCATGCCGCGCGACATCAGCGTGCGATACGTGTTCTTGATGATCAGGTCAAGGCGCTCGCGCGCCGCCAATGGATGCTCCTTGAGCAACTTCTTCCACCCCCGGATCGACCGGTCTGACTTAGAGCGCTCCGCAGGCTGGCAGACCACTGTGCCGTTGCGAACAATGAAATCGCCTCCAACAATCACTCCGATGTAGTCCACTTCTAGCCCTTGGCAGGTGTGGATGCATCCCACCTCGTCAACAGACGAGGGCGCAACGATCCAGAGACTGCCATCGGACGATAAGTTCCATCGCTTGCGGTAGCCGAACTCCGGGAACGCTATGTCGAACGCCTGCGGATTCTTTTTGCTCTCCCAGTCCCAGCAGTAGCCCGCTACCACTCTGGACTTGTTGTTGAGTCTGTTCTTCTCAGCGATCAACTGGTGAAGTTCGACTGGCGAGTCCATGACCCGAAAGTCGAAGGCGGCGGTCTCGAGCAGAGCGTTGGCCGTTTCCCGGACGCCCAATGTGTGATCCAGCCAGGCAAGATAGCCATCCGACCCATTGCACCTGAATTGGGAAGCCAGTTCCATTTCAACCACTTCCGCACCAGCCTGCTTCGCAAATGCTGCGATGGCTGCCTTTCCGCCAATGTCCTTCAGCGTGACACGCTGGTCTTCGTCAATGAAAAAAACAGTGCACTTGGCTGCATCGATGATCTCGCGGATCTGGTTGTCGCCGAGGTTCTCGTACAGGCCCGACTTTTCATTTAACCGATGCGCCTCATCGACGACTAGCGTGTCGAACGCGTCCGCCTCACACGCCACAAACGCGCCAGATCCCGAGAAAAGGTTCATGATGTATGTGGCCTTGAAGTGCCCGGTCAGCTTGCTCTGGTAAACCGAACGCGGTGCTGCGTTCTTGGACACATACCTGCATAGCTGGCCTTCGTTGGTCAGGGCCGCCAGTAAGTTAATCGCCACCACAGACTTGCCCGTGCCCGGCCCGCCTTCGACGATCAACACCTTCTTCTTGCCTGCATCCGCACGCCGAGCAAGTGAACGTGCCATCTCGAAAACCACTTTCTGATCATCGATCAGCACGAACTCAGGCTGCCCTTTCAGCATCTTCATGAGGCTGTCAGCTAGCATCTTGGACGGTCGAATACGACCGTTGTCGATCTTGAAGAGCAGGTCGACGTCATCCCCGTACCGGACGTGCTGTTTGATGAAGTTGCGCAGCTTCTGGCGCTCCAGTTCGCCCTTCAGGAAAACCGGCGCGCGCTCCAGGTAGGTCGCGTAGTGACTGCTGCCTATGACTTCATCGGGGATGTAGTTGTGCAAGTAGGCGCAAGGCTTCAGGCTGAAGCTGCCTTCGTAAACCGCTTCATTGAAACCCTCCAACAACGCAGCATAGGACCACGCTTGATACGAAGGATGGCTCACCTCCCTTGTGGACCCACCGACAAATGTCGACACGATGCCGTCCTTCTCCGAGATCGCGGCTGACTCCCACTGCTTGAGTTCAACAATGATGACCTTGGGAGCGCGATCCGCACTTCTGCCCGTGAGGATGAAGTCGACGCGTTTGCCCGTCTGCGGAATGTTGTATTCGATGGCGACCCCTGCTGTAGAGGGAATGCCGTCGTCGGTGAGCACCTTGGCCATTGAGTCGAGCGACGCCTTCCACGACCGCGCTTCCGCCTTTCCCACCACGTGCCCTAGCTTTTCCGCGAATGCAGCGCCAACGATCTCGTCAATGTCACTGCCCTGAGCATGCTGCAGGAACTGCGACTTGGTAGCCTGATAGACGATCACAGGTGGACGTGCTTATGGGTGCGGGAAATCACAGGTTGTCGTACTTCGCGCTGCGGCCCCGCGCGAGATCGACGGGATACTTCAGCGCGTTGGCTGCAATCTTTGACTGCGCGGCAAGAACCAAATCCACGCCAAGTTTGTCGGACAGCTGAAGCAGATAGAGCAGCACATCCGCCATTTCGGCCGCCACGGCTTTCTTGGCAGCTTCGGAAAGCAGCCGACTATCGGGTTCGGTCATCCATTGAAAATGTTCCAGCAATTCAGCCGCCTCGACTGTCAAAGCCGCCGCCAAGTTCTTGGGCGAATGAAATTGATCCCAATCCCTTTCGACTGCGAAAGTACGAAGTTGCTGAACCAGATCGTCGAGGTCTTGAGTCATATGCACAATTCTAGGGGCCGACCGACAACTGCCACGCCCACCGCACGACACCAACAACCCTTGCCAGCTTGGGTGGTTGCCTTGCAACAGACCTTCCCGAGTGCATTTCTCATTAGGATACGATAAAAGTTCTCGTCAAAGGGCCATAGTTAGCTATATTTTTGATAGCGATTTAGTTTTGGAGATCCTCATGCCCTGGTTCCTTCTCCTGATTGCCGGCCTGCTGGAAGTCGGCTGGGCCATTGGCCTCAAATACACCGAAGGCTTTACTCGGCTCTGGCCGAGTATGGGCACGGGGGCGGCCATGGTGGCGAGCGTGCTGCTACTGGGGCTGGCCATGCGCACGCTGCCGGTAGGCACCGCCTACGCGGTGTGGACGGGCATTGGCGCGGTGGGCACGGTTGTACTGGGCATCGTGCTGTTCAGCGAACCAGCCACCCTGGCGAGGCTGCTTTGTGTGGGGCTGATCGTGGGGGGATTGCGGGACTCAAGCTGACTCACGCATGAGCGTAGTCATGCGCGTCGCGCGCGGGTCGCCACCTCACCCCCCGTAGTAAAACCGCTCTTCCACGATCTTGCCGCCCTTGACGGTGTACACGCCCATCTCGTCCATGCTCATGCGGGCCTGGCCTTTGGGAGTGACGTCCATGGTGAAGCGCACGACAAACTGGTCGCCGTTGACGTAGGGGCCTTCGACCTTGACGCCGTGGATCTCGTGGTTGGCGTACCACCAGGCGCCTTTGCCTTCGACGGCTGCGCGGCCCTTGAGGAGGGCCATGTCGCCTTCCATGGCCTCGCGCGAGACGATGTCGTCAGACCAGTAGCGTTTGCCGGCCTCGTCCATCTCGCCTTTTTTGCACAGCTCGGTGAATGCGCTGGCCAGTTCTTGCGTGTTCATGGTGATCTCCTGAAAATGGTGGCTGAAGCCGGGACGCTAGGGTGCCACAGTGACAGGGCCGTGACAACCGGGCCCGGGCAACCCCTGCGGCGGCAGCCCTGTCCGCGCCCGGATTGCACAGGTGACTGCCCAGCCGGCCCGTCTTGCTCAACAATCGGGCTTGTTGAATCATGGGTGCCCGTCATGACCAATCCACACTCCCCAGCTACTGCCAGCACGGCGTTTGCTGAACCGTTTGCGCCGGCGTTCCCGATCCGCAGCGCGGCCGATGTGCGGCGGCTGGAGGCGGTGCCGCTGGCGCAGGCGCTCACCGTGCGCAGCACCTACGAGATCATCCGCAACTCGGCCCACGCCTTTGGCGACAAGACGGCGCTGACCTTTCTGCCCACGGCGGACCCGGCCGACACACCCGTGCGCTGGTCGTTCGCGCAGTTGCTGGCCGGCGTGCACCAGACGGCCAACGCGCTGCACCGGCTCGGCCTGGGGCCGACACACACGGTGGCGGTGCTGCTGCCGGGCTGCCTGGACTACCACCTGGCGCTGTGGGGCGGTGCGGCAGCGGGCGTGGTGCAGCCGCTGAACCCGCTGCTGAGTGATGAAAAACTGGCGTCGCTGATGAACGCGGCGCAGGCCAAGGTGCTGTTTGCGTGGGGCCATGACGACGAATCAGGCCTGTGGAGCAAGGCGCTGCGCATTCGCACTGCCGTGCCCACGTTGCACACGGTGCTGCGCGTGGCGCCGCACGGCGAGAGTGATTCACCCGCGTTGCCGGCGGGCGTGCAGGACTTTGCCGCCCTGCGCGCAGCCGAGCCGTCAGACCGGCTGGTGAGCGGGCGCAACATCGCCCCCACCGACATCGCGGCGCTGTTTCACACCGGCGGCACCACGGGCGCACCCAAACTGGCACGCCACAGCCACGGTGCGCAGGTTTTTACGGCGTGGGTGTGTGTACAGTTGCAGGGCTCCAAACCCACCGATGTGGGCATCAACGGCTACCCGCTGTTTCATGTGGCGGGGGTGCTGCCGGGGTCGCTCACGTCGCTGGCGGCCGGGGCCGAGACGGTGATTCCCACCACGGCTCTGTTTCGCAACCGCGAGGTGATGGCCAACTACTGGCGGCTGGTCGAAAAGCACCGTGCCACGGTGCTGTCGGCCGTGCCCACCGCACTGGCCGCGCTGGCCAATGTGCCGGTCGGCGATGCCGACATTTCCAGCCTGCGTTACGGGCGCACGGGTGCCGCGCCGATGCCGGCCGACCTGGCCGCGCGGCTGAAGAAAATGCTGGGCATCCACGTGCACGAAAGCCTGGGCATGACCGAGATGGCCGGCATCTCCACCATCACCCCGCCGGGCATGGTGGCCGCGCCGGGCTGCGTGGGGCTGCGGCTGCCCTACACGCAGCTGCGCATCGTGGCGCTGGACGAGCAAGGCGGCGCGAGCAACCGTGACCTGCCGCCGGGTGAGCAGGGCATGGTGCTGTTCAAGTCGCCCAACCTGTTCTCGGGCTTTGTGGACCCGCAGGACAACGCGCACGCCTTCACACCTGACGGCTGGCTGGCCACGGGGGATCTGGGCTGGGTGGACGCCGAGGAGCGGCTGCACCTGTCGGGCCGCTCGAAAGACCTGATCATCCGCAGCGGCCACAACATCGACCCGAAGGTGATTGAAGACGCGCTGGCAGCGCACCCGGCCGTGCAGCTGTGCGCAGCGGTGGGTGCGCCCGATGCCTACGCGGGCGAGCTGCCGGTGGTGTTTGCGACGCTGCTGCCGGGCGCCACCGCCACCGAGGCCGAGCTGCTGGCCTTTGTGAGCGAACGGGTGGACGAGCCGCCGGCCCGGCCCAAGCGCGTAACCATCCTGCAAACCATGCCGCTGACCAACGTGGGCAAGATCTACAAGCCTGATTTGCGGGTGCTGGCGGCGCAGGCGGTCAAGGCCGACAGCAGCAAGGCCTGAGGCCGCGGCGGCGTCAAGGCGCTGTGGACGGCAAACTGACTGTCACCATCAGCCCCGGCTGCGCGTTGCGCACCGCAAAGCTGCCGCCGTGCGCCAGCGCCACCAGCTTGCACAAATACAGGCCCAGGCCGACGCCGCCGGAGGTGCGTTCGCGTGCGGCGTCGGGGCGGTAGAAGGGCTCGGCCAGATGCGGCAGCGCGGCTTCGTCCACGCCGGGGCCGTGGTCGCGCACGGTGATGATGATGGCCCGCGCGGCGCCCTGCCCTTCGCCCGAACCTTCCAAGTGAAGCCGCAACACCGGCGGTTGTGGCGCGCCAGCGCTGTGGCGCAGCGCGTTGTCGAGCAGGTTGCGCAGCAGCAGGCGCATGCGGGCGCGGTCGAGCGACAGCACCGGCAGGCCGGGCGCAATGTCCAGCGCCACCTTCACGGCGCCTTCGCCTGCGTTCAGCGCATCCGTCACCTCGTGCGCCAGAGCGGCCAGGTCAACCGGCTCGCGCTGCAGTGCGGCGTGCCGCTGGCCGTGGCCGGGGCGCGCGGCCAGGCGTTCGCTTTCCAGCAGGTCGGTGACCAGGTCGCGCATGGTGGCCAGATCACGCAGCAGCGCCTGGCGCTGGGCCTGCACGTCGGGCGTTTCGGGCAGCAGCTCGGTGTTCAGGCGCGCGCGGGTCAGCGGGCTGCGCAGCTCATGGCTGATGGCCAGCAGCAGCGCGCGCTTGGCCTCCAGCATCTGGTGAATGTCATGCGCCATGGCATTCACACCGCTGGCGAGCTGGCCGAGTTCATCACTCCGGCGGATCGGGATGGGCTGGCCAAATTCGCCGCTGCCAAAGCGCTGCGCGCCCGCGCGAATATCGTCCAGCGGGCGCAGCAGACGGCGCACATAGGCATAGGCCAACGCCGTCAGCGCCAGCAGCACGGCCAAGGTGATCAGGCCGATGCGGCCGGGCCGGTTTTGCCAGGTGGGTGCACGCAGGCCCAGTTCAATCTGGTGGCCATCGGCCAGGGTGCGCGAGAGCAGGCGCGGCTCGTCGCGCTGCCAGTCTTCCTGGCGACGGTTGCGGGTGTTGTGCTCCGCCTCGGGGTGGCTTTGCCAGTTGACCTGCGGCCCGGTGATGCGCACGCTCACGGGAAGGCGCCGCACGAGCGCCTGCGCGCGCTCGATGCTGGGCGGCGCGCCGATCTCGGCCACCAGCCGGTCCACATAGTCGGCCACCAGCGGACGGGCGGCGTCGCGCCAACCCACACTGAAGGCTTTTTGCATACCAAACAGGAAGGCACCCGACATGGCCAGCGCCAGCAGCAAGAACAGCAGTACCAACCGTGCCTTGAGGGAGTGGCGCAGTGCATGACCTGTGCGCTGGTGCCAGCGACGGCGCACGGTGTTTTCAGGTTTTGCCGGCATGTAGATCCGTGGCTTGCTGGCGCAGGGCGAGCGAATAGCCGGCGTTGCGCAGCGTCTTGATGGCGTCCAGCGGTTCCAGTTTTTTGCGCAACCGGCTCACCACGATGTCCACGGCGCGGGTGTACAGCTCAGCCTCGTGGCCGCGCAGGTGGTTCAGGATGTCGTCGCGGCTGAACACGCGGCCGGGCTCGCGCGCCAACAGGTGCAGCAGGTCGAATTCGGTGCTGGTCAGCTCCACCAACTCGCCGCCGCGCTGAACGCTGCGGGTGGCGGGGTCGAGGCTCATGCCATCGAACATCAGGCGCGCCTCGGCACTGGGCGGGGCAACACTGGCACGGCGGCGGCGCAGCACGGTCTGCAGCCGCGCCACCAGTTCGCGCGGCTCGAAGGGCTTGGGCAGGTAGTCGTCGGCACCCAGCTCCAGCCCCACCACGCGGTCCATCACCTCGCCGCGCGCGGTCAGCATGATGATGGGCAGGTCGCTGTCCTTGCGGATCGTGCGGCACAGCTCAAAGCCGTCCATCTCGGGCAGCATCACGTCCAGGATGGCCGCGTCAAAGCCACCCTGGCGCAGCAACGCCAGGCCCGCGCTCGGGCGCACGGCCTGGGTCAGCTGCAGCTCAAAGCGGGCCAGGTACACGGCCAGCGGCGCGCCCAGTTGCGCGTCGTCGTCAATCAGCAGGATGCGGGGCATGAAGCGGATTGTGTCAGCCCCGCATCCTGCCCGGCATCAGCCGCGGCGGCCCCAGCCACGGCGCTGCTGCATGAACTCGCGCACCTTGGCTTGCTGGGTCGCGTTCAGGCTGTCGTAGAAGTCGGCTGCAGCGGCAATCACCTCGGGGCTCTTGGTGGTGAGCGCGGCGGTTTTCTCGGCGACCAGGGCCTGGGCGCGCGTCTTGTCGAACTTGTCGCCGGCCACCAGTGCCTGCACTTCGGCCCGCGGGTCGGTGGTTTTGCCGACCAGGGCCACGCGCTGCTCCTGCAGCTTGTCGGCCAGTGTGCCCAGGCGCTTTTTCTGGTCGTCGTTGAGTTCGAGCCGGCTGCCCACGCGCTCGATCATCTTGCCGCGGAACTGGGCTTGGTCTTCGGCGCTGATGTGGCCACCGGGGCCGTGTTGACGGGTACCGCAGGCGGTCACGCCGCCCAGAATGATGGTGGCGCCAAACAGGCCGTACAGGGTGCGTTTGATCCAGGTTTTCATGACAGGGTCCTTTGAATGAAGGGGTTGAACATGCCTGTCATGGTGCCGGCGACCGTGTGCGCGGTCATCACAGCGGGGTTTCGGTTTGTTTCGTTTTATTTCGACCCCGAGGCCGCGGCCGGATGCACCTCAAAACTCCTCGGTATCCACTTCGCTGCTGCCCTGCGCGTTGTAGCGCGATCCGGTCACGGTAAGGGGGTTGATCAGGCTGTCGAGGCGGCTGATGATCTCTGGCGCCAGCTTCACATTCACGGCGCCCAGATCGTCCTGCAAGTGCGCGGTGCTGGTGGTGCCCGGGATGGGGATGATGTGCGGCGCCTGGTGCAGCAACCACGCCAGCGCCATTTGGGCCGGTGTGCAGCCGACTTCGCCCGCCACCTCGTTGTAGCCGGGCAGCAGCTTCAGGTTGGCGGCATAGTTCTCGGGCGCAAAGCGCGGCATCGCGCGACGAATGTCCTTGGTGTCGAGCGTGCTGACATCGGTGAGCGTGCCGCACAGGAAGCCGCGCGCTACCGGGCTGAAGGCTACGAAAGTGGTGCCCAGTTCGCGGCAGGCTTCCAGCACCGCGATCTCGGGGTTGCGCGTCCACAGCGAATACTCGGTCTGCACCGCCGCAATCGGGTGCACTGCATGGGCCTTGCGCAGCGTGGCGGCGGACACTTCCGACAGGCCGATACTGCGGATATGACCCTTGCGCACCAGATCGCTCAAGGCGCCCACGCTGTCTTCGATGGGAACCTTCTTGTCCCAGCGGTGCAGGTAGTACAGATCAATCACGTCGGTCTGCAGGCGGCGCAGACTGTCTTCACACGTCCGCTTGACAGTGTCGGGGCGGCCATCAATCACGCGCACCAGTTTGCCGTCGCCCGCTACGTCTACGCCCTGCATGCCGCACTTGCTGGCCAGGGTGAACTTCTGGCGGTGCGGCTTCATCACCTTGCCGACCAGGGTTTCGTTGGCGCCAAAGCCATAGAGGGCCGCGGTGTCGAATAGCGTCACACCGGCGTCCAGCGCCGACAGCAGCACGCGTTCGGCCTGGTCCGCAGGCGGCGGCGTGCCGTAGGCATGGCTCAGGTTCATGCAGCCGAGGCCGATGGCGGAGACGTTGAATTCGCCGAGTTGTCGTTGTTGCATGGGTTTATTCCTCTGGTTTCTGCGATGCACGCAAATTGGGGTCAGAGCACATCGCCGCTTCGCGACGAGTGATCCGACCCCATTTTGCTTGTTGGCAGGCGGCAGGTTTCGCCGCCGGGCCGCCCCAAGGCGAAACGCACCCCCTTTGGGGGGCAGCGACCCGCGCAGCGGCGGAGCGTGGGGGCTTCAGCCGTTGAGCTGCAGCTCCAGTAGGTTCAGCACCTGGTAGCAGGCCAACACCTGGCCCACGCTGGAGTTGGGCTCGCGGCCTTCCTGGATCGCGGTAAAGAACTCGCGGTCTTGCAACTCAATGCCGTTCATGGACACGGCAACCTTGCTCACGTCGATCTTTTCTTCCTTGCCATTGAACAGGTCGTCGTAGCGCGCGATATAGGTGGCCGTGTCGCCGATGTAGCGGAAGAAGGTGCCCAGCGGGCCATCATTGTTGAAGCTGAGGCTGAGCGTGCAGATGGCCCCGTTGGCCGCCTTGAGCTGGATGCTCATGTCCATCGCAATGCCCAGGTTCGGGTGGATCGGCCCCTGCACCGCGTTGGCCTGAACAATCGGGCTGCCCGCCTGGTAGGCAAACAGGTCCACGGTGTGCGCAGCATGGTGCCACAGCAGGTGGTCGGTCCAGCTGCGGGCCTGGCCCAGCGCGTTGGTGTTGGTGCGGCGGAAAAAATAGGTCTGAACATCCATCTGCTGGATGTTGAACTTGCCCGCCTTGATCTGGTTGTGCACGTACTGGTGGCTCGGGTTGAAGCGGCGGGTGTGGCCACACATCGCCACCAGGCCGGTTTTCTTCTGCAGCGCGACCACCTCTTCGGCGCCCTTCAGGCTGTCGGCCAGCGGGATCTCCACCTGCACGTGCTTGCCAGCCTTCAGGCAGGCCAGCGTCTGCTCGGCATGCATCTGCGTGGGCGTGCACAGGATGACTGCGTCGAGTTCCTTGAGCGCCAGGCTGTCGGACAGCTCCGTCGCGACATGCGGAATGCCGTACTTGGCCGCGACTTCCTTCGTTTTGTCGAGCTCGCGGCCAATGACCGAGATGACCTCGACACCGGCGATGTTCTTGATGCCGTCCAGGTGCTTGACGCCAAAGGCGCCAGCGCCGGCGAGTGCTACTTTGATTGTCATAAAAGTGATCCTTGTGTTAGTTCGGGGCCACCGCGGAACCGGCTTTGCCGGGCCGCCAGTGGCGCCCCCTTGAGGGGGAGGCGACGAAGGCGCTTCGGGGGGGAGTTATACGTTCTCCAAAATCAAATGGCCCACGGCCGTGTTGGATGCGGGCACATGGTAGAAGCGGTGCGCGACTGTCGGGGCTTTGCCGCCAGCGACATCGGCCATGGCGCCGCGTGCGATCAGCCACATCACCAGCTCGATCCCTTCGCTGCCAGCATCGCGCACGTAGTCGATGTGCGGCTTCTTCGCCAGCGCCACAGGGTCGGCAATCAGCTGTTCAAGGAAGGCGTTGTCAAATTCCTGGTTGATCAGCCCTGCACGCGGCCCCTGAAGCTGATGGCTCATGCCACCCGTACCCCAGATCTGCACATTGAGCGGCGCGTCATACGAATCGATCGCCTTGCGGATGGCCTTGCCGAGGTTGAAACAGCGCTGGCCTGATGGCACCGGGTACTGCACCACGTTGACCGCGAACGGAATCACCGGGCAGGGCCAGGCTTGTGGTTGGCCGTACATCAGCGACAGCGGCACCGTCAGGCCGTGGTCCACGTCCATCTTGTTGACGATGGTGAGGTCAAAGTCGTCCTGGATCACCGACTGGGCGATGTGCGAAGCCAGCGCGGGATGCCCGATAACCTTGGGCACCGGGCGCGGTCCCCATCCCTCGTCGGCCGGCTGGTACTCGGCTGCCGTGCCAATGGCAAACGTGGGGATCATTTCCAGGCTGAAGGCCGTGGCGTGGTCGTTGTAGACGAGGAAGATCACGTCTGGCGGGTGATCCTTCATCCATTGCTTGGAAAAGTCGTAACCCTTGAACAGCGGCTGCCAGTAGGGTTCGGTGGTCTTGCCCAGGTCCAGCGCGGCGCCGATGGCGGGGACATGAGAAGTGTAAACAGATGCAGTGATGTGTGCCATGGTTCAGCTCAGTTCGTTTGTCTGCCGGCGGCGCCTTGCGGCTGCCGATGGGCTTGCGCGTCGCCATCCTCGCCCACCACGCGGTTGCCGTCGGCCGAACGGCCGCCGCCCACCATCATGTTGCGGTATTCGTCTTCGGTCATGCCGGTCATGCTGCCTGCCATCTGCTGAAAGCTCTTGCCATGCGTGGCGCCCAGCTTGGCCAGAAAATAGATGTTGCCGCCCAGCGAAATCGCGCGGTTCAGGTCCACATCCAGCACCGCCTGCTTCTGGTCTTCCGTCATCGGCCATTCATCGAGGTAGGCGCGCTGATCGGCCTTGAAACGCTCGCGGTTCTCGGCCTTCATCAGCGACATGCAGAACTGGTTGAGCCAGTAGCCCTTGCGGCTCTGCTCCGCGTCAAAAATCGTCGTGCCGGGTACGTCGAGGTAGGGTTTGTCTAACGCCATTTTTGTTCCTTTACGAAAGTGGAATCGCCGCCGGGCCGCCCCATGGCGATTGGCTCCCCCTCGGGGGGCAGCGACCCGCGCAGCGGCGGAGCGTGGGGGTCAACACTCCTCGGGCCAGTACAGCCGCATCGGGTTGTCCACCAGCAGCTTCTTCTGAAGTTCAGGCGTGGTGGCGATATGTGGAATGAAATCGACCAGCAGGCCATCATCGGGCATGTGGTCCTTCAAGTTCGGGTGGGGCCAATCGGTACCCCACAGCACGCGATCCGGGAAGGTCTCGACGATGCGTCGGGCAAACGGAATCACGTCGCGATAGGCGTTCTGCTCGCCGTTCAGGGCCTTGGGGCCTGCGACGCTCAGCCGCTCCGGGCAGCTCACCTTGCTCCATACATTGGGGTGCCCCCGCATGAACTTCACGAACAGCTCAAATTCGGGGCCATCGACCGGCTTGTCAACGCTCGGCCGGCCCATGTGATCCACCACCACCGTCGTCGGCAACGCCGTGAAGAAATCCCACAGCTCGGGCAGGTCCACCGCTTCAAAGTAGATCACCACATGCCAGCCCAGCGGCTTGATGCGGTTGGCGATCTCGATCAGCTCTTCCTTCGGCGTGAAGTCCACCAGCCGCTTGACGAAGTTGAAGCGAACGCCGCGCACACCGGCAGCGTGCATGTGCTGCAGTTCCTGGTCGGTCACTGAACGCTTGACCGTGGCGACACCGCGCGCCTTGCCGTTCGAGTTCACCAGCGCATCGACCATCGCCCGGTTGTCGGCACCGTGGCAGGTGATGATCGCCGCCCTGCGCGCGAATCGCAGCGACCTGCCCGTTCTGGTCCTTGCCGATCAGGATAGCCGGGCGATGGCGGTCGACGCGATCCGCGCCGGCGCATCCGATTATCTGGTCAAGCCAGTCGCCCCCGAACGGCTGCTCGAGGCGCTGAGCATCAACGCCGATCGTCGGCGCGCTGCAGGCGAACTCGCCCCGCTGTCGGAGAAACTGGCGGATCCACTCAGCCTCGAGGATCTGGTCGGCGCCGCGCCCGATTTCCGCGCCGCACTCGCTGTCGCCGCCAAGG
>JANOBJ010000074.1:0-17275 GCA_031411575.1 Betaproteobacteria bacterium
GCCGACGAGTACGACACCGCGTTTTTTGACAAGCGCAGCAAGTTCGTCCACTACCGGCCGCGCACGGCGATTTTGAACAACCTGGAGTTCGATCATGCTGACATCTTTGACGATCTTGCTGCCATCGAGCGTCAATTTCACCATTTGGTGCGCACCGTGCCATCTACCGGCCGGGTGGTCGTGAACGGGCTGGAAGAGAGTCTGACGCGCGTTCTGCACGCGGGCTGCTGGAGCGAGGTGCGCAGTTTTGGCGCGGCGGTGAGCGATTTCACGGCTGAGGGCGAGCCGGGCGGTTTTGACGTATTGCGCCGCGGCGAGCGGGTGGGCCGGGTCGATTGGGCGCTGTCGGGCGTGCACAACCAGCTGAACGCGCTGGCGGCGATCGCGGCGGCCGAGCATGTGGGCGTGGCGCCGGCGGCTGCGGCCCGGGCGCTGGGCCGGTTTCAGAACGTGAAGCGCCGCATGGAGGTGCGCGGCACGGTGCGCCTGCGCGGCCAGCCGGCCAGCGGCGTGGCGACGGTGTATGACGACTTCGCGCACCACCCGACCGCCATTCGCACCACGCTGGATGGGTTGCGGCGGCAGGTGGGCAAAACGGCGCGCATCCTGGCCGTGTTCGAGCCGCGCAGCAACACCATGAAGCTGGGCGCCATGAAGGCCCAGCTGCCGTGGAGCCTGGAAGACGCCGATCTGGCGTTTTGCCACAGCGGCGGGCTGGATTGGGACGCGCGCGAGGCGCTGGCCCCGATGGGCGCGCGAGCGCAGGTGGCGGGCAGCATCGACGCGCTGGTGGCGCAAGTGGTGGCGGCGGCGCGACCGGGCGACCACATCGTCTGCATGAGCAATGGCGGCTTTGGCGGCATTCACGCGAAGCTGTTGCAGGCGCTGGCCTGACGCTGCACAGCCGCGCAGCCGCGCAGCCGCGCAGAGATGCTATATTATATATAGCAAACTATGGCCATCTGACGCGGACCACAGGCCAAAAAGGCTTGAAAATCAGTACGAAACGGTCATGGCGGGCACGTCCAGCCGCACCACGGGTTTGGCCAGCGCGGCGCTGGTCGCGCGGGCAAAATCGCTGGCCCATTGCGTGTCAGCAAACAAGTCGCGACCGGCTGCCTGCGCCACGGTGAGCACCTTGTCGGCCAGCAGCAGCTTGCCGGTGGGGCGCAACGGCTCGCAGCCCAGCCGGGTGAACTGCTCGTCCAGCCAGCTGCGCGCGGTGTCATGCGGCATCGGCTGCACTTCTTCCAGATCAAGCCGGAGTTCGGTGCCGGCGTCGAGCCGGACGGTGACTTCACTGCGCATGGCAACTCCTCAACGCCACCACGGGGCGGGATGCCCGGAGCATCGCCGGGCCCCCAGCGGCCGGCAATCGGCTCAAACCCGGGTCTGCTGGCATGAGTGTCTTTCACCAGGGGTGGCGCCGGCACGCGAACCGGCACCAGGGCGCCAATGGCGCCGGTGTGGCTCAGTCGTAGCGCAGGGGCGCGGGTGCGGTGCCGTCAAACGGGGGGTCGGAGTCACGGCGGCCGGACAGGGCTGAATCTTCACCCAGCGGCGACGCGCCAAAGCCCGTGGCGCTACCGCGCGGCAGGTCGCCCGGCGCGGTGTCGGCCTCGCTGCGGCTGGAGGTGATGGAGCCGGCAAAGTACAGGCTGGCCAGATCACGCGCGACCTGATCTTCCGGCAGGCCGAACTGCGTGGACAGTGAGCGGAACGATACCGGCCCCGCTGCCAGCTCGCGCAGCAGCAGCAGCTGCGAATCCTGCAGCACGCGCGAGGGCACGCGCGGCGAGCGACGAAAGAAGATCAGCCCTTCGCGGTAGCGCGGGGGCAGCACGTCGGCACTGGTGCGCTGGGCGTAGTTCCACATCACCTGCGTCAGGCTCATGGCGTCGAAATCACGCGGAATGTCGCTGGCCGAGGGCGGGCGCTTGTCCCAGCTGGCCTGCTCGAAATCCTCGGCGCGGGCGCCGGGCTGGATGCCCACGCGCCAGCTGCGCAGATCGATCACCGCCACCAGCGCCGCCTGGCGGTTCAGGTGGTAGACAGCATTGGTCAGCTGCGTGTTGCGCCGGTGGATGTGGGCGCCCAGCGCAAACTGCGCCAGCACCGGGCTCAGCCAGTCTTCAAACAGCTGCAGCACGTCGGCCACGCCGGCGGCCGAGGTCGGGTCGACCGTGCAAAAGGGTTCGAAATCCTTGCCCAGGTGGCTGCCCAGCGGGGTGGTGAACGCCACCGGCCGGTCGGTTTCATTGACCTTGAGCTGCATCTGCGAGGCGCCCTTGTCGCCGGGCACCGTGACGACGCCGCCGGGCGACACGCTCACGTTGGCGCTGTTGAGCCACCAGCCGTCGGCGCCATGAAAGTCGCCGATTTTCCAGTGCGGCTGCTGGGCCCGGGGCTTGGGCAACAAGGCGGCCAGCGCTGCGCGGGCCGATGCGTCGAACCCGGCAAGGCCGAGCCACAAGGTGGCTTGCTCAGAGATATCCGCTGCCTGTTTCATGGGGGCGTGTGGCTGCAGTCCGAAAAAAAGGTGCGCGACCGCACCTGATTATTAACGAACCGTCACTATAGGCGGTGAATGGCGGCGCTGTAAACCTTTCGATTGCATAAACGCCCGCGTACGCCTTGCCAAGCCGCGCCTTGCCGAGCCACGCCCTTCGTCAGCCGCGACGCGCCTTGACCGCGCCGGCCAGCACCTCCAGCACGGTGAGCGAATCGTCCCAGCCGATGCAGGCGTCGGTGATGCTCTTGCCGTATTCGAGCTGGGCCACATTGTCTTTGCCGGGCGTGAATTTCTGTGCGCCCGCCTGGATATGGCTTTCCACCATCAGCCCAAAAATGTGACGCGACCCCCCTGAGAGTTGTGCGGCAATGTCGCGCGCCACATCGACCTGCCGTTCGTGCTGCTTGGAGCTGTTGGCGTGGCTGCAGTCCACCATCAGGGTGGCGGGCAGCTTGGCCGCTTCGAGCTCCTTGCAGGCGGCGGCCACGCTGGCCGCGTCGTAGTTGGGGGTCTTGCCGCCGCGCAGGATGACGTGGCAATCCTTGTTGCCGTTGGTCTGCACGATAGCCACCTGGCCGTTTTTGTGCACCGACAGAAAGTGGTGCCCGCGCGCGGCCGCCTGGATCGCGTCGGTGGCGATGCGGATGTTGCCGTCGGTACCGTTCTTGAAGCCAATCGGCGCCGAAATGCCCGAGGCCAGCTCGCGGTGCACCTGGCTCTCGGTGGTGCGCGCGCCAATCGCGCCCCAACTGATCAGGTCGCCGATGTACTGGGGCGAGATCACGTCCAGAAACTCGCTGCCCGCCGGCAGGCCCAGCCGGTTGATGTCGATCAGCAGCTGGCGCGCCATGCGCAGGCCTTCGTCGATGCGAAAGCTCTCGTCCAGGTAGGGGTCGTTGATCAGGCCTTTCCAGCCGACCGTGGTGCGGGGTTTCTCAAAGTACACGCGCATCACGATTTCCAGCGTGTCGGCGTACTTGTCGCGCAGCGGTTTCAGGCGGCGCGCATAGTCCACCGCGGCGGCCGGGTCATGGATGGAGCACGGGCCGATCACCACCAGCAGGCGGTCGTCCTGGCCGGCAATGATGTTGTGGATGGCTTTGCGGGTGTCGGTAATCAGCGATTCGACCGGAGTACCGGCGATCGGGAAAAACCGGATCAGGTGTTCAGGAGGGGGCAGCACGGTGATGTCCTTGATGCGTTCGTCGTCGGTCTGGCTGGTCTTCTCGACGCTCGCATACCAGGCATCGCTGGCACCAGTGGCTTTGGCATTCATGGGGTCACTCCTTGTAGATCCGTTCAGGGCATAAAAAAACCGCCGGGCTTTGCGGGCCGGCGGTTCGATGTGGGGTTCGCTTGGGGGTCTACGCGTTCACCTCTCGTCCACCGGGGACTGAGAACCAGAAGTAAAAGTAAAACGCTGACTTGAGCTTTTGCACCTTCGCAATATACCATGCGCGCCCCGCAACGGGGAACGGTGGTCGCGAGGGCCGATGCGTCGACCGATCACGGCGCACACCGCACCTCCACCTGCACACTGCCCGCCTTGGGGCCGGTGGACACCTTGAGCGGCGTTGCCGCCACGGCCCGCGCACAACCGGTGATCGCCATCGGCGCCTCGGGCTGCGCGAACTCGCTGACCCAGTACCAGGACGGGTCGTGGCAGGCAAACGTCCATGGCGCACCCGGCGGCGCGGGCGTCTTTGGCTGCACCGCCAAATCCACGCTCAGGCCGAGCCGGCCATCGGGCGTCAACAGCAGCGTGGGCGCGGCCGTTTCTACCAGTTCGGCCGCCTGACCGTCGGTTTCAGCGGCCAGCAACCAGTTGAACCGGGCCATCTGCATCTTGAGCGCGAACAGGAACCGCTGCTGGCGCGCCGGATCGAGCTGCCCGCTGGCCTCGTCGCGCAGCTGCGCCAGCGCCTGGCCGGAATGCGCTGCGTCCATCAGCAGCCGGCCCGACACGCGTTGCGGCTGGCCGTCGTCATAGTGCACCGACAGCCCGCACTGCATGGTGCCGTGCGGGTGGGCCAGCGCAGGCGTGCCCAACACCGCGGCAGCCAGCACCAGCAGCAATGAAAAACCGCGAGAAGACAACGTATGCATCACCGCCTCCTGAAGGCACTGTCCGGCAACGGCGCGCCCAGACGATCCCGGGCGCGCCAGCCCGATCAGCGAATCGCCACCGGGTTGATGATGGCCTGCACGCCGCCAGTGATGCGCGAGGCGCCGAGCACGAACATGAACTCGTAGGCTTTGTCTTTCACGAGAGGGCCCGTGTTCATGTTTTCCAGGATGTAGATGCCGTTTCTGGCCAACAGGATCTGATGGACCTCGAACACACCCACATCCTTCTCAAAGGGAATCACTTCCAGCGCCCAGGAGTCGGCACCGATGGCGATCACCTCCTTGGACGCCAGATAGAGCGCGCCTTCCTTGCCCAGCCCCGGCTCGCCACCCAGGAAACGCTTGTTGTCCTTGCCCTCCAGCGCCTGCCAGCCAGTGTGGAACAGCACCACGTCGCCCTTCTTGATCTGGATGCCCTGCTTGGCGGCCTGCTCGTCAATTTCCTTGCGGTTGAAAGCCGTTCCCTCTTTCACCATCGGCGTGTTGAAGTACTCGGTCATGTCCAGCACGATGCCGCGCGTGACAAAGGGCGGCACCTTCTCGATACCCAGTTTTTTCAAGCCGTTGGCCTGGACGAACTCCGAGTTCTTGTTGCAGTTGTAGTAGACGTTGTCCACCCCGATGTGGCCCAGCCCGTCAAGCTGCGACCCGGTGCCGACCCAGCCCATGTAGATGTCATCGTTGTAGGTGGTCTTGGTACCGCCGAGGCTGACGCCGCCAGCCTGGCCCGGTTGCAGAATAGTCACCCCCCAGGTGCGCGGTGCGTAGGCAGCGGTCTGCGCATTGGTCTCGAACCCGAGCGCATAGGTCTTGCCGGTCTTGACCAGCTTGGCCGCCTCGGCTGCCAGCTGCGGCGTCAGCAGGTTCGCGGCACCGATTTCATCGTTGGGCCCCCATTTGGATTTGCACCAGTCGGCCTGTGCCCATGCGCCACCGGCACATGCGGCGCCAACAAACAGGACCGCGGCAGCGCGCCGCAAATGCTTCATGGAATGCATGGTTGTCTCCTCGATATGAGTGGTTATGGACGGGTGTTGAGCAGGTCAACGAGCGCAATCTAGCAGCGCCCGCCAGCCGCGTCACGGGCTATCAGGTCTTCCCGAGGGAAAGTACCTATCGGGCACTTGGCCCGCTCATGCAACAGTTGGTTTGTCCGACAAACTTTTTGCACACACGCGAGTCCCATGTCTGTTGAGCTAGCCGCCGAACCGGTGTTTGAAAGAGTCAAGGTCGTACCCGCCTATCAGATGATTTCTGGCGTGGTCGAACGACGGATTCTCAATGGCGAGCTGGCGCCAGGCACCCTGCTCCCGACCGAAGTGGAGCTGGCTGACCAATTTGGCGTCAACCGCTCCACCGTACGCGAGGCGATTCGCCAGCTCGAACAGGAAGGGCTGGTCGAGCGCCGCAGCTCCAAGCGTCTGCAGGTCACGATGCCCGGCATCTACGACGCCGCGCCGCGGGCCGCCCGTTCGCTGCTGTTGCAGCAAGTCACCTTTGCCGAGCTGTGGCAGGTCGCCGTGGTGCTGGAGCCGCAGGCCGCGCGCCTGGCTGCACTGTCAGCGTCGGCCGAGGATATTGAGCAGCTCACGGCCAACGTGGATCGCCTGGCTGCACATTACAAAACCAACGGTTCGATGGAGGAGCATGCACAGATCGACATCGAGTTTCACGCCACCGTGGCACGCGCATCCGGCAACCGCGTGCTAATGCTGGCCCGCGAGCCGATCAACTTGCTCTACCGCCCCTCGCTGATCCGGCTGCAGGCGGTGCTGCCGCAGATGGAACGGCGCAACCTCGAGGCGCACAAGCGCATCGTCAAAGCCATTGCCGCGCGCGATGCCGAGCAGGCGCAGGAATGGACCCGCAAGCACTTGATTGATTTTCAGCGCGGCTATACGCTGGCCAGGATTCCAATGAACACACCCATAGAGACGCACCGCCTGGAATGACACCGGGCCTTCAGGGCCGACCACTTTACCCACCTGTTCCGATCAACCACCAGGAGACAACCATGGCCATCGCAGCAAGCAAACCACGAAACCGGTTCCCGTCCCAATGGCGCCATGCGTTACTGGCGACGGCCATCGCCTTGGGCGCGGCTCCGGCGGTGGCGCAGGAAACATTCAAGGTCGGCATCGTCAGCTTCCTGTCGGGTCAGGCGGCGGAAAGTTTTGGCGTGCCCGCGGTGAACGGCGCCAAGGTTTTAATCGATGCCTTCAACAAGGGCCAAGCCCCGGCGCCCTACAACAAGCCGGGATTTGCCGGCATGAAGATCGAAGCCGTTTACGTAGACGAAGCGGGCGGCGCGACCAAGCAGGTACAGGAGATGCGAAACCTGTACGAGCGCGAGAAGGTCGATGCGATCGTGGGCTATGTCGGCTCGGGCGACTGCCTGGCGGTAGCGCCCGTCGCGGAGGAAATGAAACGCTTCCTGATCCTGTACGACTGCGGCACGCCCCGCATCTTCGAGGAGGGCAAGTACCAGTACGTCTTTCGCACCGCCTCGCATGCGGCGATGGACAACGTGGCGCTGGCTCTTTACCTGAAATCACGCAACGTCAAGGTCGAGCGCTTCAACATGATCCACCAGGATTACGCCTGGGGTCAGGATTCGCGCAAGGACTTCATGCTGTCCATGGAACAGCTCTACAAGGGCGCCAAGGTCGACGCCGACCTGTTGCCGAAATTTGGCGCCGGGCAATACGGCACCGAGATTTCGGCGCTGTCGTCCAAGCCGGCCGACATCCTGCACTCCAGCCTGTGGGGCGGCGATTTGCAGGCTTTCATCCTGCAGGCCAGCGCACGCGGGATCTTCCAGAAGCAGCAAGGTGTTTTTTCGGCGGCTGACCACGTGCTACCTGGCCTGGGCGACAAGATGCCCAATGGTGTGATCCTTGGCGCACGTGGGGCCTACGGCCTGATGTCGCCGAAGTCTGCGCTGAATGACTGGTGGTTTGGTCTGTACGAGAAGGCCTACAACGTGTACCCGGTGCAGGCGCCGTACCGAATGGCGCAGGCCCTGTTCGGACTGAAGGCCGCGGCGGAAAAAGCCATTGCCGCCAACGGCGGCAAAAAGCCGACGCAGGAGCAACTGGCCGCGGCACTCAAGGGCAGCCAGTGGGAGTCGCCCGCCGGCACGATCCGCATGACGCTGGGCGACGGTCAGCAAGCCATTCAGGACACGGCGATCGGCAAGACCCGCTACGACGCGGGCAAGAAGATGGTCATGCTCGATGACATCCAGCGGTTCCCCGCCGAGTGCGTCAACCCGCCTGCCAACATGAAGAGCGAGGACTGGATCAAGGCCGGGTTTCCTGGCGCCAAGTGCTGAAAAAAGGCCCCTCCCCGAAGCGGCCTTTGGTCGCCTCTCCCTCGGGGGGTACCACCAGCGGACCGGCGTAAGCCGGTCCCGCGGCGGTCCCTTGAATAGTCTCGGATATGAACCTGCTCATCACGATCCTGTTTGACGGCATCACGTATGCGTCCTGGCTGTTCATCGTGGCGCTGGGGCTCACGCTGGTGTTCGGCGTGCTTAAAATTCTGAACATTGCGCACGGCAGTTTCTATGCCGTGGGAGCCTATGCCGGCGCGAGTCTGGTGGGCTGGCTGCTGTCGATCCAGATGGCGCCGGCTTTCAGCCTGGTAGCGCTGTTTGCAGCGGCGGTAGCCGTGGCCGCCGTGTTGGCCCCACTGACCGAGCGCGGGCTGCTGCGCATGTTCTACGGCCGCGACGAGGTGCTGCTGGTGTTGGTGACCTACGCGCTGTTCCTGATGCTGGAAGACATCACCAAACTGCTGTGGGGTGTCAACCCGTACTACGTCTCGGACACCTACCAGGCTTTTGGCAACGTCACCATCGCCGGCCAGACTTATGTGGGCTATGACGTGCTGCTGATTGGCGTGGCCACGGTGTGCGGGATCCTCACCTGGTGGGTGCTCAACCGCACGCGCCAGGGCAAGATCGTCACGGCCGTGATCCACAGTGCAGAGGTCGCTGCCAGCATGGGCGTGAACGTTTCCCGTATCTATACCCTGGCCTTCATGTGCGGGGTTTTCCTGGCAGCGCTCGGAGGCGCCCTGACCGCGCCGATGATCTCGGTTCAGCCGGGTCTGAGCGTAGGGGTGATCATCGTCTCGTTTGCCGTCGTCATCATCGGTGGCCTCGGCAGCATCGAAGGGGCTGCCATTGGCGCGCTGATCGTGGGTCTGGCACGGGCGGCGGCGGTGCACATCTGGCCGCCGGCCGAACTGTTCAGCATCTATGTGGTGATGGCGGTCATCCTGGTGTGGCGGCCCGAAGGGCTGTTCCAGCGCATCCAGGCCCGAAAGATCTGATGGATCTGCACCTCTTCCGTCCAACCCCCCGGAGGGTTTTGCCTTGATTGCCTTGTCTGCCAAGCGCGTATTGCTGATGTGCGCGCTGAGTTTTTTGATGCTGCTCGGCCTTGGGCTGGTGCTGCCAAAGTGGTTGGTCTTTCTCGGCACGATCGCGCTGTCCAACGGCTTGGTGTCGCTGGGCATCATGCTGATGATGCGCAGCGGCGTCGTCCCCTTCGGCCAGGGACTGGTGTTTGCCGCTGGTGGCTACACGGCGGCCTTGCTGTTCAACCGGCTGGGCATCACCGACGCACTCGCGCTCTGCCTGCTCGGTGGCGTCGTGGCCTTCTGCATCGCACTGCCGTTTGCGCCATTGCTGGCGCGCTACCGTGGCATCTTCTTTGCCATGCTGACGCTGGCGCTGTCGATGGTGCTGTACGGCATCCTGATGAAAACCCAGACGCTGGGTGGCTCCGATGGTTTTAACGTCACGCGCCCGACGCTGTTCGGGTTTCGACCCGAAGCCGCGCAGTCCACGCTGATGCTGTGGGGCGTGACGGCCGGCGTGACCTGCCTGGTGGCAGGGCTGGCCCGTGTGTACTGCGATTCCACGCGGGGCCTGTTGGCGCTGGCAGTTCGCGAGAACGAGCTGCGGGTGGAGTACCTGGGTATGTCGGTCGTCAATATCGTGGCCTGGAACTACCTGCTGGCCGCCGCTCTGGGTGGCATGGGTGGCGCTTTGAGTGTGCTGGCTTTGGGCCACATTGATCCCAACTTCAGCTACTGGACCACCTCGGGCGAATTCGTCTTCGTGGCCATCCTGGCGGGCTACCACAGCGTGGCGGCCGTGCTCGTCAGCTCGTTCCTGCTGGAGCTGGTGCGCTCGTTCTCCAGCTCGTATTTTCCGAACACCTGGCAGCTGGCACTTGGCATTTTCCTGCTGCTGGTGATCCGCTTTCTGCCCGACGGACTGGGCTCGCAGATGCACCGGTTGCTGCCCAAGCGCAGCGCCTTGTCGGATGAGCAGACATGACTGGCGCTACACCCATGCTGCTGTCCGCCAGGAGTCTGAACCGCAATTTCGGGGCCGTCGTGGCGGCTGCAGATGTCAGCATCGACATCGCCGCCGGCGAACGCCTGTGCCTGATCGGCAGCAACGGCGCGGGCAAGACCACCTTCGTCAACATGATCACCGGCTACCTCAAGCCATCGAGCGGTCAGATCATGCTGGATGGAGAAGACATCACCGCGCTGGCGCCCCGCGCCATCACGCGCCGGGGCGTGGCCCGGTCCTTCCAGATTCCCCAACTGTGCATGCACATGACCGTGATGGACAACCTGCTGGCGTCGCTGCATTGCAGTCGCGGCGAGCGCTCGTTCCTGCGGTCTGGGCGGGCGCCCGCTGACGTGGCTGAATGCCGCGACTTGCTGGATCGCTTTGGACTGGCCGGGCATGCGTCGCGGCCGGTGATGGAGCTTCCCGGCGGTGTCCGCAAGCTGCTGGACATCGCCATGGCCCTGACCGGCCGGCCCAAGCTGCTGATGCTCGATGAACCGACCAGTGGTGTGAGTGCCGATGAAAAATTCACGACGATGGACACGGTGATGCAGGCCATCGACCGCGGCCTGCATGGCCTGCCCGTGACTGTGGTGTTCGTTGAGCACGACATGGATATCGTTGAGCGCTATGCATCACGCGTGATCGCGTTCTACAGCGGCCGCGTGATCGCCGATGGCTCCTCGTCGGTGGTGTTGACCGATACCGAGGTGCAGCGCTACGTCACCGGCTCGGTGCGCCCCAAAGCGGAGACTGCGCCATGATCCGGTTGTCACAAGCGGTGGTCGCGATCCAGAATGTGGAGGTGCTCCGGCAATTCTCGATCACGGTAGAGCCTGGAAGCCTGGTGGGCCTGGTCGGCCGCAACGGCGCCGGCAAGACCAGCGTGATGCGCACGATCATGGGGCATCTGCCCCTGCGCGCGGGTAGCCTGCACTTTGGCGAGGTCGATCTGGGCGCCAAGGCAAGCCACGAACGCGCCGCGCTGGGCATCGGCTACATGCCCGAAGACCGCGGGTTGGTGCCCGAGCTGACGGTCGAGGAAAACATCTGCCTGCCGCTGTGGGTGTCGCCGAGCCTGGTGGCAGCCGAGCGATTGAAACTGGTCTACACCGTGCTGCCGGAGCTGCTGGACATGCGTGAGCGCAAGGCGCTGCTGCTGTCAGGCGGTCAGCAAAAGATGGTGGCGCTGGCCCGCGCGCTGGCGGTGGGCACACGCCTGCTGCTGCTCGATGAGCCGTTTGAAGGCGTGGCGCCAGCGCTGTCGCAGCGGCTGTCCGAGGTGGTCGGAAGGATGCGCGGGAGCGGTCTGTCGGTACTGATCAGCCAGTCGGACCTGAACCACTCACGCGACTTGCTGGACGCTGAAATCGTGATCGAGCGCGGCGCCAACCACTAGTACGGGCAACGCGCCAGGGACCGCAGCTGACGACCCCGTGATGAGGCAGGTCTGGCGACGGTCACGCCGTCTGTCGGTTCCCCCGACGGTCAAGCCGTCAAGCTGTACCACCGACGGTCAAGCCGTCGATGCGCAGTGTCGGCTGGCCCACACCCACGGGCACGCTCTGGCCTTCCTTGCCGCAGGTGCCGACGCCGGGGTCGAGCGCCATGTCGTTGCCAATCAGCTTGACGCGGGTCAGCGCATCCGGGCCGTTGCCCACGATGGTCGCACCCTTGACCGGGTACTGGATCTTGCCGTTTTCAACCCAGAACGCCTCGCTGGCCGAGAACACAAACTTGCCGGACGTGATGTCCACCTGGCCGCCGCCGAAGTTGGTGGCGTACAGGCCCTTCTTGATGCTGGCCACGATTTCCTGGGGCGTCTTGTCGCCGCCAAGCATGTAGGTGTTGGTCATGCGGGGCATGGGGACGTGGGCGTAGCTTTCGCGGCGACCATTGCCGGTGGGTTTCACGCCCATCAGCCGAGCGTTCATCGAGTCCTGGATGTAGCCTTTGAGGATGCCGTCCTCGATCAGCACGTTCTTCTGGGTCGCATTGCCTTCGTCGTCCACATTGAGCGAGCCGCGCCGGTCGGAAATGGTGCCATCGTCCAGCACCGTCACGCCCTTGGCTGCGACGCGCTGGCCGATGCGGCCACTGAACGCACTGGAGCCCTTGCGGTTGAAGTCGCCCTCCAGCCCATGGCCGATGGCTTCGTGCAGCAGGATGCCGGGCCAGCCCGGCCCGAGCACTACCGTCATTTCGCCCGCAGGCGCCGGGCGCGCCTCGAGGTTGGTGAGTGCGGCCTTGACGGCAGCGTCGACATAGTCGTTGACGTGCGCATCGTCAAAATAAGCGAGGCCAAAGCGCCCGCCGCCGCCACCGGAGCCCATTTCGCGGCGAGCCTTGCCGCCCACCGTCTGCTCGGCGATTACCGTGACCGAAAGGCGTACCAGCGGGCGCACATCAGCCGCCAGCGTGCCGTCGGCACGCGCCACCATGACCACGTCGTATTCACTGGCCAGCCCCGCCATCACCTGCACGATGCGCGGGTCGCGCGCGCGCGCCAGCTGCTCCACTTTTTCCAGCAGCTTGACTTTGGCCGTGCTGTCCAGCGTGGCTATCGGGTCGACGCCACGGTACAGGGAGCGGCTGCCTGCTATTTTCTGGGTCGCTACGCGCACCCGCCGGTTCTGCACGGCAGACGAAATGGACCGGACAGTGCGGGCCGCGTCGAGCAGCGAGGCCTCGGAAATATCGTCTGAGTAGGCGAAGGCGGTTTTCTCGCCGCTGACGGCGCGCACGCCCACGCCCTGATCAATGCTGAAGCTGCCCGTCTTAACGATGCCCTCTTCCAGGCTCCAGCCTTCGCTGCGGGTGTACTGGAAGTAGAGGTCGGCGTCGTCCACCTTGTGCGCGGTGATTTCGGCCAGCGCGCGCGTCAGGTGGGATTCGTCGAGGCCAAAGGGTTTGAGGAGCAGGTCCTGCGCGACGGCAAGACGCTCGAGGGTGGGTTCACGGGAGATCATGCGCCATTGTAGGCAGGGCGCAAGGCACCGGTCGCCAAACGGCCATTCCGCCGTTGCACGCTGGAAACCGGGTTGGCGGGTCTGGATCAGCGCCGGCACCACGGGCCGGCGCGGCCACTCACACCGCCTGGTCGTCCGTCGCGGCGCCAGGTGCGTTGTTCTTGCACGAATCAATGCCGGCGTCGCGTGCCTTTTCGCCCGAATACATCTGGCTTTGCCCGATGACCTGGCCATTGCCAGCTTTCAGAGTGAAGTAGGGCGATCCGTCTTTGCCGGTCAGGCGACCGTATTTGGCGTCGTCAGCGGCGTTCTTCTGCACCGACGCGATGCCATTGACTGCACTGGCTTTCGATTCGTACATCTCGCTGGAAAGGATGATTTGCCCATTGCCTGCGAGCAGGTTGAAAAAATACTTGTCGTTCTTGGATTTCTTGAGCTCGAACTTACCGGCCATGAAGGTCTCCTGGTTTTTGCCAAAGCACGGTTGGCAAGCGAGGTTTTAGCTGGTTACGCGGATCGACGCAACGGGATTGATTAAAAAGTGGTAGTTCTTCACACCAAAACCGTTTGTTGTTGTAACCAGTCCCCAGCGCGGTGCGGCCAGACCATCGCTGACCAAGAGGCTCTTCACCTGCCCCGGTACAGCTTGAACAGGCTGGCGTCGTCTTCGCCGGCAAACCCGGCATCCAGTGCCTGGGCAAAGACCGCCGCCGCCTGACGGCCGATCACCGGGTCAAATCCCGCTGCGGTGGCCGCCGCGACCGCCAGACGCGTGTCCTTGGCCAGCAGCGTGGTGTGGGCACGCGGCGCGTAGTCGTTGGCAATGGCGCGGCGCATCCGGTCAGAACCGATCCAACTCTGCCCGCTGGACTGCTCGATCACGTCCAGCGTGCACGCCAGATCCAGACCCATCCGCTCGGCCAGCGCCAGCACTTCAGCGGCGGCCGCGAGATTGATGCCAGCCGCCAGGTTGTTGACCAGTTTGGTACGGGCGCCGTCGCCAGGCCGCTGACTGATGCGGAACACCTTGCTGGACAGGGCGTTGATCAGCGCCTGGTGCTGCTCGAAAACCGCATCCGCGCACGCCACCATCAGGCTCATTGAGCCCTCGCGCGCACGCGCCGGCCCGCCCGACATCGGGGCGTCGATGGTGTGGATGCCGCGTTCAGCGAGGCGCGAAGCAATCACCTCGACATCGTGGGGGGCGATGGTTGGGCACAGCATCACCGCCTGGCCAGGCTGCAGGGCAGCCGCCGCGCCGTCTGAACCGTCAGCCCCGCCGAACAAGACCTCAACCGTTTGCGCCGCATCCACCACGCAGATGATCAATGCTATCGAATTTATAGCGCACTTTGACCCACTGGCGTGGACAACAGCCCCAAAACGCTCCAAATCGGCGGTTTTGACCGGGTCCAGGTCGCAGACGTGCACAGGCCAGCCCCGCGCCAGCAGATTGGCCGCCATGCCGCCGCCCATGTTGCCAACACCAATGATCCCCACATTCGGCACGGACGCGCTCCCACTCATGATTGCACCAGCCGTTTGGACTTGGCAATCGACATCAGGATGCCGATGGCCATGCCGAGCGTCACCATCGCGGTGCCGCCATAGCTGATGAACGGCAACGGCACGCCCACCACCGGCAGGATGCCGCTGACCATGCCCATATTGACGAACGCGTAGGTAAAAATGATCAAGGTGACGCTGCCCGCCAGCAGGCGTGCAAACAGCGTCGGTGCCTCCAGCGCAATCGCCAGCCCGCGCAGCACCAGAAAGATGAAGGCGCTGATCAGCAGCAAGTTGCCCACCAGGCCAAACTCCTCGGAAAACGCCGCGAAGATGAAGTCGGTGGTGCGCTCGGGAATGAATTCCAGGTGCGTTTGCGTGCCCTGCATGAAGCCCTTGCCGAACACGCCGCCGGAGCCAATCGCTATCATCCCCTGAATGATGTGAAAGCCCTTGCCCAGCGGGTCTTTTCCCGGGTCAAGCAGTGTGCAGATGCGTTGCTGCTGGTAGTCGTGCAGGATGGACCAGCGCACCCCGTCGGCGCACAGGCGCGGCTCGAAGATCACCACCAGCGCGATGCCCACCAGCGCCAGCAGCACCGGTGGCAGGATCAGCTTCCAGCTCAGCCCCGCAAAGAAAATCACGGTGAGCCCGGCCGACAGCACCAAAAGGGCGGTGCCCAAGTCAGGCTGCTTGATGATCAGCCCGACCGGAATGGCCAGCAGCGCGCCCGCCACCAGGAAATCCAGCGGTCTGAGCTGCCCCTCGCGCTTCTGGAACCACCACGCCAGCATCAACGGCATCGCAATCTTCAGGATTTCGCTCGGCTGTATCACCGTGACGCCAATATTGAGCCAGCGCGTCGCCCCCTTGCGTGTGAGCCCGAACACCGCGACCGCCACCAGCAGCGACACCCCTACCGCGTACATCGGCACGGCCAGCGCCATCAGTCGCTGCGGCGGGATCTGCGACACCACAAACAGGATGCCGACCGCGATCAGCATGTTGCGCCCGTGCGCCATGAAGCGCGAACCATGGTCAAACCCCGAGGAATACATGGTGACCAAGCCAGCGCAGCCGAGCAACAGCACGGCGATGGTGAGCGGCACGTCAAAGCCCCGGAACAGCGGCGCCGCGCGTTGCAGCAGGGAGGGTTTGTCGAAAACGGCATTCACAGGCGGGATTATCCCGCTTGTGAATGCCAGGGCGGAGCGATGCCCCCTTCAAACCAGCAAGAAGTCCCCCGCAGCCACAGCACCATGGGTGGTGGCGCCGATCAGGGCGAACTGCACAGCTGCGCCTGCACCCGAGCCGTCCGCGTCGTAGTACAGCGCCCCGGTGGTCTGGTCATAAACCACCCGGTCATCGGCGTCACCCGCCGCGCTGCCCAGGGCAAAGAAGGCGCCTGAGGCCAGGCTGCCCGCATCCACCCCGCTGAAGATCGCCGCATTCAGCCCGATCTTGTCCTGCCCGCTGGCAAAGTCTGAGATGGTGTCCAGGTTGGTGGCCGCATTGAGCGCGGTGCTGAAGCGGAACTGGTCGTTGCCCAGCCCGCCCAGCAGTGAATCCAGGCCCAGCCCCCCGTCCAGCACGTCTTCGCCTCCCTGACCCTGCAGCGTGTCGTTGCCCGCCGCACCCGCGACCGTGTCGTTGCCCTCGCCAGCAAAGAAGGCGTTGTTGCCAGCGTTGCCCGTCAGCGTGTTGGCCAGCGCGTTGCCCGCCCCGTTGGAGGCGGCTGTGCCCAGCAGCAGCAGGTTCTCCAGTTCGGCACCCAGGGTGTAGGAGGACGCGACGTGGACGGTGTCAATGCCCCCGCCCAGCGCCTCGGTGAGCAGGTCGGCCCCGTCAGCGATGTACAGGTCGTCCCCTGCGCCACCGCTCAGGGCGTCCGCCCCAGCGCTGCCCTCCAGGGTGTCGTTGCCGTCCCCGCCGGTGAGGGTGTCGTTGCCGGTGCCCCCGTTCAGCGAGTCGTTGCCAACCCCGCCGTCCAGCACGTCGGTGCCCGCCTGGCCTTGCAGGTTGTCATTGCCCAGGCCCGCGTTCAGGGTGTCGTTGCCGTCGCCACCGAACAGGGTGTTGTTGCCGGTGTTGCCGGTGATCAGGTTGTTCAGGACATTGCCCACGCCGGTGTAGTTGGCGCTGCCCAGCAGGGTGAGGTGTTCCACGTTGGCGGTGAGCGCGTAGGAGCCCCCAATCTGCACGGTATCAGTGCCCGCTCCGGCGGCCTCGGTGATGGTGTCCAGGCTGTCAGCCAGGTACAGGTCGTCGCCGGCCCCGCCAGCCAGGGAGTCGGTGCCCGCGCCGCCATTGAGCTGGTCGTTGCCGCCCTGGCCCAGCAAGGTGTCGTTGCCCACGCCGCCGTTCAGGGTGTCGTTGCCGTCGCCACCAAAGAAGGTGTTGTTGCCGATGTTGCCGCTCATCAGGTTGGCCAGCAGGTTGCCCGCGCCGTTGTAGTTGGCCGTGCCCAGCACCACCAGGTTCTCCACTTCGGCACTCAGGGTGTAGGACGAGCCGGTGGCCACCGTGTCCAGGCCGCCTCCGGCGAGTTCGACCACGGTGTCGGTGCCGTCCGCGTAGTACAGGTCGTTGTCCGCACCACCGATCAGGCTGTCGGCACCCGTACCACCGTCCAGTGTGTCGTTGCCGTCGCCCCCGTTCACGGTGTCGGTGCCGTCCCCCCCGTACAGCAAGTCGGTGCCAATGCCACCGTCCAGGCTGTCGTTGCCAACCTGGCCTTGCAGGGTGTCGTTGCCGAGCAAGCCGAGCAGGGTGTCGTTGCCGTCG
>JANOBJ010000075.1:0-21387 GCA_031411575.1 Betaproteobacteria bacterium
AGTTGCTGATTTCCTGGCGCACGATAACGGCAATGGTGCCCAGGGCGCCACCGAGCGCCAGCGCGCCAACGTCGCCCATGAACACCTGGGCCGGATGGGTGTTGAACCACAGGAAGGCCAGGCCGGCACCGGCCATCGCGGAACAGAAAATCAGCAACTCGCCCGAGCCCGGAATATGCGGGAAGAACAGGTACTTCGAATAGACCGAGCTGCCAGTGACATAGGCGAAGACACCCAGAGCCGACCCCACCATCACGACCGGCATGATGGCCAGCCCATCAAGGCCATCGGTCAGGTTCACCGCATTGCTCGATCCCACAATGACCAGGTAGGTCAGGATCACGAACCCGAACACGCCCAGCGGGTAGGTGATCTCCTTGAAGAAGGGCACCAGCAAGCCGGCCTTGGGCGGTAGATCGACATCAAAACCCGACTGCACCCACTTGAAGAAGAGTTCGATGACGCGCAGGTTCGAGCTCTCGGAGATGCTGAACACCAGGTAGAGCGCCGCCAAGAGGCCAATCAGCGACTGCCAGAAGTACTTCTCGCGCGAGCGCATGCCTTCGGGGTCTTTGTGCACCACCTTGCGCCAATCGTCGACCCAGCCAATGGCACCGAACCCCAGCGTGACCAGCAGCACGATCCAGACAAAGCGATTGCTCAGATCAAACCAGAGCAGCGTTGACACCGCGATCGACAGCAGAATCAATACACCGCCCATGGTGGGCGTGCCCGATTTCGCCAGGTGCGTTTCCATGCCGTAACCACGTACAGGCTGACCGATTTTGAGCGATTTGAGGCGCCGGATCACGGCGGGCCCAGCCAGCAGGCCGATCAGCAATGCGGTCATCGCGGCCATCACAGCGCGGAATGTCAGGTACTGGAACACACGAAAGAACCCGAACTCGGGCGACAGCGCCTGCAACCACTGAGCTAGCGACATCAGCATGAAGACACCTCACGCATGATGAGCATCCTGAACATCCTCTGATAGCTGCGCCGCCGCGGTCATGGCTTGGATCACGCGCTCCATCTTCATGAAGCGTGAGCCTTTGACCAGTGCACTGCCGGCAAGCGGAAGTGCACTGGAGACAGCGGCATTCAGTCCCTCGATATCGCTGAAATGGTGCGCGCCAGGAAAACCGTCGGCAGCCCGGGCCGATTGGGTGCCGAGTGTCAGCAACTGCTCGATCCCGCGCGCCTGCGCATAGGCGCCGACTTCTGCATGGAACTCCGGCCCCCGGGCACCCACTTCGCCCATGTCTCCCAGCACCAGCAAACGCGGCCCCGGCAGTTCAGCCAACACGTCTATAGCGGCCCGCACGGAGTCCGGATTTGCGTTGTAGGTGTCGTCGACCACCGTGACAGTACGGCCACCGATGACCAGTGCAATCGCGCGCGAACGGCCCTTGACAGGCTCGAATGCTGAAAGTCCATTGGCGATCGCCTCAGGCGGCACACCGGCTGCCAGCGCGCTGGCGGTTGCAGCCATCGCGTTGCGTACGTTGTGGCGCCCAGCCACCTGCAAGCGGAAATCGATCTGACCAGATGGCGTGTGCACTGTGACCTGCCAGGCGCCCGATGCCCATGTCGCGCCAGCCAGCGTCACCTCGGCAGGACCTGCACCCGCAAAGGTCATGCGCGCACGGGCGCCCGCCAGACCAGACCACAAGCTGGCGTATGTGTCGTCGGCGGGATAGACCGCAATGCCACTTGCCGGCAACGCCGCGAGCACAGCACCGTTCTCCCGCGCCACAGCCTCTACTGTCGACATGAACTCAAGGTGCTCGCGCTGCGCATTGTTGACCAGCGCAACAGTGGGGAGCGTCAGGCGCGCGAGATAGGCCATCTCGCCGGGATGGTTCATGCCCAGTTCGACCACCGCAGCTTTGTGCGCGTCGCGCAGCCGCAGCAACGTGAGCGGAACACCGATATCGTTGTTGAGGTTGCCTTGCGTGGCCAGAGCGCCGTCACCGAGCCATGCCCGAAGGATGAACGAAATCATCTGCGTGACGGTGGTCTTGCCATTGCTGCCCGCCACCGCAATCACGGGCAACCGGAACTGCGCACGCCACCCGGTAGCCAGCGCACCAAGTGCGAGCTTGCTGTCGGGTACCTCGATACCCGCGAGGCCTGCCGCCGCCAGACCGTGCTGCGCAATTGCACCCACTGCGCCCTGTGCTGCCGCTTGCGCCAGGAACTCATGCGCATCGAAACGCTCCCCCTTGAGCGCCACAAAAAGATCCCCTGCTTGCAGCGAACGCGTATCGGTGTGCACACGCGCCACGTGCGCCGAACCATCGCCGATCAGCCGTCCACCGGGAATGAGCGCCAGCGCCTGCGCGATTGTCATCATCCCGCTCATGACGACACCCCCACCTGAGCGCGCAAAACCAAGCCTCGCTGCGCGTGCGCCTTGTCGGAGAACGGGTACTTGATGCCGGCAATCTCCTGGTACGCCTCGTGCCCCTTGCCAGCAATCAAGATCACATCGTGTGAGTCGGCCTGCGCAATGCTGGAGGCAATGGCAAGGGCGCGATCACCCTCGATGATCGCCCGGCCCGGATGACGTAACCCCTGGCGCACCTGCTCAATGATGGCCTCCGGCGACTCACTGCGCGGGTTGTCGCTGGTCACGACGACGGCATCGGCCCCAGCTTCGGCAACGGCGGCCATCAGCGGCCGCTTGCTCGAGTCACGGTTGCCGCCACAACCAAATACGCACCAGAGCCGGCCAGCGCGTTGCGCGGCCAGTGGCCGCAACGCCGCAAGCGCCTTCTCAAGTGCGTCGGGGGTATGGGCATAGTCCACTGCGACCAGTGGCTGCCCCGCATCGCCAACGCAGTCCATGCGACCGGGCACAGGAGAGAGCCCGTTGCAGGCCTCGACCGCATCGACCAAGGGAACGCCCAAGGCGCGCAGAGTGCCCAGCACGCCAAGCAGGTTGGCGGCGTTGTACTGGCCGATCAGCGCGGTTTGCACCGGGTACCGCTGGTCGCCTTCAACCACCTCGAACGACAACCCTCTGGCGTCGTAGCCAATGGCAAATGCTCGCAGTCGCGCGGAGCTCACGCCGGCTGCTGAAGCGGTCCACAGTTCGATGCCGCTACGCGCCAGCTCCTCCGCGAGCGCCGCGCCTTTGGCATCATCGACATTCACAACAGCCGCACGCAGACCGGGCCAACGGAACAATTGCGACTTGGCTTCCCAGTAGGCCTCCATCGTACCGTGGTAGTCCAGGTGATCCTGCGTGAAATTGGTAAAGATCGCCACACGGATCTGGGTGCCGTCCAGACGGCGCTCGGCCAGACCAATGGAGGACGCTTCAATGGCGCAGGCCAGCACACCATTGTCGACAAATCGGCGGAATACGGCCTGCAGCAACACCGGGTCAGGGGTCGTCAGGCCGTTGAATTCCAGATCCGGCGTCACCTCGGCATCGATGCCGTTCGTCGGCGCTCGTCCAATGCCCAAAGTACCCACCAGTCCGCATGGGATGGATACAGGATGCTTCAAATTTGATAGCGCCTGCGCCAACCACCAGGCGGTCGACGTTTTGCCATTGGTACCCGTCACCGCCAGCACGTCAAGTTGGGTCGAAGGCGCTTCAAACCAGGCCGCCGCAATCGGTCCGCTGGCGGCCTTGAGTTGCGCATAGACGGCGACTGCTGGCTCATCGAACCCGTAGGCGTCAGCGCCAGCTTTTTCGATCAGGCAAGCCGCCGCACCACGCGCCAGGGCGGCACGAACATGCTTGCGACCATCGGTGGCCGCGCCGGGCCACGCGATGAAACCGTCGCCAGCGCCAACCAGGCGGCTGTCGGTCCGCAAGGTGCCCGTCACACGGCTTTTCAGCCAGCGCGCGGCTTCTGCCGGGGCGTCGATTTCATGCAGCGTGGCAGCCATCAGAACGACTCCTCGACGGCGTTCACGACAATCTGCGGCTTGACAGCCATGTCGGGTTGTACGCCCAGCATGCGAAGCGTCTGCTGCACGGTTTCACTGAAGACCGGCGCCGCCACGTCTCCGCCGAAATACTTGCCGTTGCTGGGCTCGTCAATCATTACGGCAACCACGATGCGCGGGCTCTCAACCGGCGCCACACCGACAAAAAAGCCGCGGTACTTCTTGTCCGCGTAGCCTTTGCCCTCCTGCTTGTGGGCCGTCCCTGTCTTTCCACCGACTGAGTAGCCCATGGTCTGCGCCTTCGGTGCCGTTCCCCCGGCGCCCGTCACCATGTGGAGCATGTGGCGCACCGCGATGGCGTTTCGCGCTTCAAGCACGCGCACCCCGGCGGCAGCATCGGGCGAGCGGAGCAGCGTGACCGGCACCAGTTCCCCATCACGCGCGAACACGCTGTAAGCCCGCGCAAGCTGGAACAGGCTGCTGGACAGCCCGTAGCCGTAGCTCATCGTGGCTTGCTCGATCGGCCGCCAGGTCTTGTAGGCTCGCAGCCGGCCACCGACGGCACCGGGGAACGGTATCTGCGGTTTCTGACCGAAGCCAACCTGGGTGTACAGCTCCCACATCTCGCGCGGCTGCATCTGCATCGCGAGCTTGACGGTGCCCACGTTGCTGGATTTCTGGATGATTTCGTTGACCGTCAGAACGCCGTGCGGATGGGCGTCTGAAATGGTGGAGCCGCCGATGCTGATCCGGCCGGGCGCGGTCTGGATCGCCGTCTCGGGCCGAACCATGCCTTTTTCCAGCGCGAGTGCGGCGATGAAGGGTTTCATCGTCGAGCCAGGCTCAAAGGTGTCGGTCAGGGCGCGGTTGCGCAGTTGCGCGCCGGTCAGGTTGTTTCGTTTGCCCGGCGCATAGCTCGGGTAGTTGGCCAACGCCAGGACTTCACCCGTGATCGCGTCCAGCACCACGACGCTTCCCGCCTTGGCCCGGTGCTCCAGTACAGCGTCCCGCAGCTTCTGGTATGCAAAGAACTGCACCTTGCTGTCCACGCTGAGTTGCAGGTCGCGGCCATCCACCGTCGGCACAGTATCGCCAACATCCTCGACCACCCGACCCAACCGGTCCTTGATGACGCGGCGCGAACCCGCCCGGCCTGCGAGGTCCTTGTCGAAGGCGAGTTCAACGCCTTCCTGGCCGTGGTCTTCGACATTGGTGAAGCCCACGACGTGTGCGGCGGCCTCGCCTTCCGGATATTGCCGACGGTATTCCTTGCGCTGATACACGCCCTTGATGCCCAGTGCGGCAATCTTCAGCGCGACGGACTCGTCCACCTGGCGCTTGAGCCAGACGAAGGTCTTGTCCTCGTCCTCGAGCTTCTTGTTGAGATCGCCCAGCGGCATCTCCAGCAGTTGCGCGAGTTGCTTGAGCTTGACCCGGTCGCGCTCCATATCCTCCGGGATCGCCCAGATGCTCGGCGCTGGCACGCTGGACGCCAGGATCAGCCCGTTGCGATCAAGGATGCGTCCGCGGTTTGCGGGCAACTCCAGGGTACGCGCGAACCGGACCTCGCCCTGACGCTGGTAGAACGCATTGTTGAATACCTGCACGTAAGCGGCACGCCCTGCCAGCATGACAAAGCCGCAGGCAATTGCGGCCACGATCAACTTGCTGCGCCACACCGGCGTCTTGCTCGCCAACAGGGGGCTGGAGGTGTAGAGGACGCTTTTGCTCACGGCGCACGCTCCTGGGGTTGCGGCGCTGCGTAGGTCACGTACTGCGTGATGGCTGGCGTGGCCGACCGCATCTGCAACTGCCCTTTGGCCAGCCTCTCCACACGCAGGGGCGTGGCCTGGGCACGTTTTTCCACCTGGAGCCGCTCGTTGTCGATCTCCAGCTTGCGCGCCTCCGCACGGGCCTTGTCCAGCTCGGTAAACAGGCGGCGCGATTCATACTGGGTGCGGACCAGGTACAGCGCGCTGGCCAGCACGGCCACCAGAAGCACTAGATTGAGCCTCGTCACGCCAGGACCTCCGTGCGCTCGGCCACGCGCATGATGGCGCTGCGCGACCGCGGATTGGCCGCCACTTCTGCGGCAGACGGTTTGATGCGGTCCAGGGGCTTGAGTTTCATCGCTTTCGGCGCGGCAAACGGGGCGCGGCGATCAAACTCATCGCGGGAATGCTTCGCGATGAACTGCTTCACGATGCGGTCTTCCAGCGAGTGGAAACTGATCACGACAAGACGGCCTCCAGGTTGCAATACATCGAGACTCGCCGCTAGCGCCTGTTGCAGCTCTTCAAGCTCGGCATTGATGAAAATCCGAAGAGCCTGAAATGTGCGCGTTGCAGGGTCCTGGCCCGACTCGCGGGTTTTGACCGCGCCAGCCACGAGCTGGGCCAGCTCGGCGGTGGTTGAAACTGGGCCCCGTTCCTGTCGGCGAGCAACAACCGCCTTTGCAACCTGAACAGCAAACCGTTCTTCGCCATAGTCACGAATCACCTCAGCAATCTGTTGTACTTCTGCCGTTGCCAGCCATTCGGCCACGCTCTCGCCGCGCGTGGTGTCCATGCGCATGTCGAGCGGGCCATTCCCGCGAAAACTGAATCCACGCGCCGGGTTGTCGATCTGCGGCGAGCTCACGCCCAGGTCCAGCAGCACGCCTGCAATGCTGGCTGCCGGCAAATCGCCCAGGTGTCGAAAACCCTCGTGCCGCATCGAGAAACGCGGATCGTTGATGCGCTGCGCCTCGGCAACCGCTTCCGGATCCTTGTCGAACGCCACCAGCCGGTCCGCAGGCTCGAGTCGTGACAGGATCAGCCGCGAGTGGCCACCCCGGCCGAACGTTGCGTCGACGTAGGTGTTGCCCGACCCGGTGACGGAGGTGCCGAAGAGGGCTTCGACAGCTTCGTTCAGCAGGACGGTGGTGTGTTGCCATGAGGATTCCACCACCCGCCTTCAGAAAGAGAAATCCTTGAAGACATCGGGCATGTCGCCCTGCATCGCCTTCGCTTCCTGCTCATCGTAAGTCGCCTTGTCCCAGAGCTCGAAGTGGTTGCCCATGCCGAGCAGCATGGTATCCCGCGCAATACCCGCGGAAGCCCGCAATTCAGGCGAGACCAGCACACGGCCGGTGGCGTCCATGTCGACGTCCATCGCGTTACCCAGCAAGATGCGCTTCCACCACTGGGCGGCCATCGGCAACGCCGCAATCCGTTCGCGAAACTTTTCCCACTCTGGCCGCGGAAACACCATCAGGCAGCCGTGCGGGTGTTTGGTGATCGTGAGTTGTCCTGACGCGGTGGCGGCGAGCACGTCACGGTGCCGGGTCGGCACCGACAGCCGACCCTTGGCATCCAGACTGAGAGACGAAGCCCCTTGGAACACGACAGCACACCCTCGCTAAGTGAAATGGCCATTCTCGCGGCTGAAAAGACACTTTTCACCACTTAATTGCACTTTTTTGCACTGTAGCAGGAAACACTTGCTGCACCACAACTGCAGCAACAATTTTTTGCAATGAAATCAAAGACTTAGCCGTGAATCCCGGCGGCAGAATCTAGAAAATCGTTCTAAATTAAGCACTTAGAGCGTGCTGTGCATGTGACGCATGAAAGATGCGCCAGTTCAGCGGCCGTTGCGCCTAGAGGATATAGCGCGACAGATCTTCGTCGCGACTGAGCTCTCGCAGCCGCTCATCGACATACGCCGCATCGATGTGCACTGTCTGCCCGTCCAGGCGGCTGGCATCAAAGCTGACCGGCTCCAGCAAGCGCTCCATAACGGTGGCCAGCCGGCGCGCGCCAATGTTTTCGGTGCGGTCATTGACCTCGTAAGCGATGTGCGCGAGACGGGTGATGCCGTCAGGAGTGAAGTTGAGCGTGACGTTCTCGGTGGCCAGCAGCGCCTGGTACTGCCGCACCAGGGACGCATCTGTCTGCGTAAGGATCGCCTCGAAATCCTGAACCGACAGTGGCTGCAACTCCACCCGGATCGGCAGCCTGCCCTGCAGTTCAGGAATCAGGTCGCTCGGCTTGCTCAGGTGGAAGGCCCCGCTCGCGATGAACAGGATGTGATCGGTTCGGATGACGCCGTACTTGGTGGACACCGCAGTACCCTCCACCAGTGGCAGCAGGTCGCGCTGCACACCCTGGCGTGATACTTCCGCGCCGCTGGATTCGGCGCGCGACGTCACCTTGTCGATCTCGTCGATGAAGACGATGCCGTTCTGCTCGGCGTTGTGCAGCGCCTGCGCCTTGATCTCTTCGTCGTTGACGAGTTTGCCCGCTTCCTCGTCCACCAGCAGGCGCATCGCGTCGGCGATCTTGAGCTTGCGCGTCTTGCGCTTGGGCGCATTGAACTGGCTGAACATGCCGCGCAACTGCTCAGTCATCTCCTCCATCCCGGCCGGACCCATGATCTCCAGTCCCGGTTTGATTTCTGCCACGTCGATTTCAATGTCCTTGTCGTCCAGTTCGCCCTGGCGCAGTTTCTTGCGGAAGGCCTGGCGCGCGGTGTTGTCGCCAGTTGCCGCGGACGCCTGTCCGAAGCCGATTTCGCTGCGTGGCGGCGGCACCAGCACATCCAGCACGCGGTCCTCGGCGGCATCCTCGGCGCGGCTTCGCATGCGGCGCATCTCGGCTTCTCGCGTCTGCTTGACGGCCACCTCGGCCAGATCGCGAATGATCGAATCAACATCCTTGCCTACATAGCCGACTTCGGTGAACTTCGTGGCCTCGACCTTGATGAACGGCGCATCCGCCAGCCGCGCGAGGCGCCGCGCGATCTCGGTTTTGCCGACACCCGTTGGCCCGATCATCAGGATGTTCTTGGGCGTGATCTCGGGACGGAGTTTTTCGTCCACCTGCTGGCGGCGCCAGCGGTTGCGCAGGGCAATGGCCACGGCGCGCTTGGCCTGCGCCTGCCCGACGATGTGGCGGTCAAGTTCGGAAACGATTTCCTGGGGGGTCATGGAAGACATGGTGATTTCGCGGTGTCTGGCGTTCGCGATTGCCGGTGAATGCCCTGGAACCGGCTTCGCCGGGCCACAGGCATTGCCCCGTTGAGGGAGGAGGCGGCACCACGCAGTGAGCAAGCAACGGGGGTGGGCACTGTCTATTCCAGTGTTTCAATCGTGTGGTGCATGTTGGTGTAGATGCACAGTTCGCCGGCGATCTCGAGCGATTTCTTCACGATCCCGGCTGCTGACAGTTCGGTGTGGTCGAGCAGCGCCTTGGCCGCCGCCTGGGCGTAGGCGCCGCCAGAGCCAATCGCGATGATGCCGTGCTCGGGCTCCAGCACATCGCCATTGCCCGTGATGATCAACGAAGCCTCGCGGTCGGCCACGGCCAGCATGGCCTCGAGCCGGCGCAACACCCGATCGGTGCGCCAATCGCGCGTCAGCTCAATCGCGGCCCGTACCAGATGGCCCTGGTGCTTTTCGAGTTTCGCCTCGAAGCGCTCGAACAGCGTGAAGGCGTCGGCTGTGGCACCCGCAAACCCGGCCAGCACGCGGTCGTGGTGCAGCTTGCGCACCTTTCGGGCCGTTCCCTTGATGACGATGTTGCCGAGCGTGACTTGGCCATCACCGCCGATCGCCACCTGAGGACCGGATGGCCCCGCGCGGCGCACGCTGACGATGGTGGTTCCGTGAAAGGCTTCCATGCCGATGCAGCTTGGGATGGCTGGACGAAAAACAAGCAGAGGCTAATGGCCTGCTTACTCCGCCCGCGAAGAAACCCGCGCAGACTCGCTGATCCCGATGACGTTGAAGAACGCCGCCACCAGACGGGGCACCTCCACAAACTGCACCTGGCGCCCCTCGGCCTGCCGCGCGCTGACCCAGTTGAGCAGGTTGCCCGCCGCCGAAAAATCCACGCGGATCAGTCGGGCACACGCGATCACGATGATATCGGCGCCGGTGGTCTTGGCATCGAGCTTCTTGAGTGCCTCGGTGGCGTCGCCCAGCACCTGGCCGCTGAGTTCGACTTTGGCGAAGTTGGCCGCCATGGAATCCATGGACGTTGCACCAAAATCACTCGTCTGCCCACCCATGCCGGGCATGCCCGAGTTGCGGAAAACATCTCCGATGATGGTGTGTCCCGGCACATAACCGCCGTCCGACCCCAGCGGCTTGTACTCGCAGCGGGCGCTTTCCCAGGATGGGGGCGACACTTCGTAGGTGACGCAGTAGTTGAGTGCCGCGAGTTCAAAATCCTCAGACCGCTGGGTGATGCGCAGCGATTCCATGCGCAGGCGCCACCAAGCCGGATCAACTGTCTTGTCCCCGGAAGGCGTAGCCGCCGCCAGCAATTCGTCAAGCCGCTCCGCACCCACGAAACGCAGTTGAACGGGCTGCGACCCCCAGGTCTGGAACAGTTTGTGAAGGGGCGCCAACGCCGCCGGCTCAATGACCGCCAGCTTGCTCCAGTCGAGTCGCCAGGGCGGCGCTGCACGGTTCAGCGCCGCGTTCATCGTCGCCACCGTCTGCACGCCCAGCGATGACGGACTGGTCCAGTGCGCGGGCTGTGCGGCCGGCGACGATTCCAGGGGCGCCGCCATGCTGCTTACCACGTCCGGCATCGAATACCACTGCGGGGCCGAGCGGCCAAAGCGGTTCACGAAGTCCTCGGCGGCGCTCTCAAAGCGCGGTTGCTGGCCCGTCGCGCGGTACAGGTCAAACAGGGTCATCCAGGTGTCTTCATGCCGGCTACGCGTACCTTTTTCGCCCAGCGCATCTAGCAGTCCCGCCTCGGCGCCCGCATCGTCGCCATTGGCAAACCGGATAGCGGCCTCTTCCAGCTCCGGATCGTGGCCGATCTCGTCGACTTCGATCGCCGCGACCTTCGACATGGAAAATGAGCCCGTGCCCGAATCGAACGTCGGCATCCGGCCGCCAGCAAGCGGCACGCGTTGCGAACCACCATTGACGGGTGGCATGCCGCCCAATGGAGCCGGATCGGTCGCGGCGTAGCTCGCGGCGTGCGCCTGTGGCGAGAGGGGCTGACCATCGGTATCGGGGCCGCTGGATGATACGGAACCGCTGACCATGCCTCGGCCTGAAGAGTCGTCGCCCTTCTCGCCGTTCTTGGTCTTCCACCACTGCATCGACATCTGCGCCTCGATCTCGTCGATCTTCTTGATCGTCATGGCGCGATCGTCCGGCTTGGACGGCATGCTGCTCTGGAAGAAGGAGGGCCGCGCGGCCAGGTCGGCGCCGGTCAGCGCCTCACGCCGGCGCATCTTGCGCAGCATGTCAAATTCGCGCTTGCGCACGAAGTCGTTGCGCCGCTTGCGCTCGATCATTTCCTTGAGCGCCTGCTTGCTGTAGGTGCTCTCGCGGCTCGACTCGGCCTGGTCGAGGTCCGACCAGTTCGTCGTCGGATTGCGGACGAACTTCACCACCTTGGAGAACAATCCGCCGTTTTCGTCTTTGGCCATGATCAGGGTGAAGTTCGAGACAAATTAGGTGCAGCAGGACAAAGCGAGCGGCCGCAGCGCCGGGCAGCCCCAAGCAAGGCCAGCCCCCAAGGGGCTGAGGGCTGCGGCTCCCGGCCTGCCTGCGCAGGGCGGGACAGCCCGAAGGGACGCTGACTCTGGCAGCGTCTCGTCCAGCGCAGCACACGCAGTGGCAAGCGTGGGGGTCATACCCTAGTCACCAAACATCTTTTGCTTGAGCTCGCGGCGCTGTTGCGCTTCCAGCGACAGGGTGGCGGTCGGGCGTGCGAGCAGGCGGCCAACACCGATCGGTTCACCGGTTTCGTCGCAATAACCGTAGTCGCCCGAATCGATCTGGTTGATCGACTGCTCAATTTTCTTGAGCAGCTTGCGCTCGCGGTCGCGCGTGCGCAATTCGAGCGCGTGCTCTTCCTCAATGGTGGCGCGGTCGGCCGGGTCGGGCACCACCACGGTGTCCTCGCGCAGGTGCTCGGTGGTTTCACCGGCGCTGTTGAGGATGTCCTGCTTGAGGATCACCAAGCGCCGGCGGAAGAACGCCAGCTGCTTCTCGTTCATGTATTCGGTGTCCGGCATGGCCATGACTTCGGCGTCGGTCATCTGGTCGGCCGGCTTGGTCTTCCAGTTGTTGGCGAGCTTGGGGTCTTTCTTGACGACCAGCGGCGGCGGGGGGATGAGTACGGGGGTAGACATGATTTGGGTGTAACTGGCTTTGGCGGCGGTGGACGCGACCGATTGCGCCATCGACGGCACCGTGATCTGCGCCAGCCGCGAGGACGGGCGCCCTGGCTTGCCGGCGGCTGCAGCGGTTCCGATGGCGGTCAGTATCGCGGCCGGGGCGGCTGCCTTGGCTTCGGGGCGCGCGGCAGCCGGCGCAGCGGGTTTTGCTGACGACGGTTTGGCCGCCACGGCAACCGGCTTGGCGACCGGCTTCGTTGCGGCCGGTTTGGCCACTGGTTTTGCGGCGGATTTGAGAGGAGATTTCACAGTAGCCTTGGCGGTGGGCTTGGCCGGTTTGGCCGGCGCCCGGGGTGGCGATTTCGCAGGTTGCTTGGCAGCAGCCTTGGGCTTGGCGACCGGTTTTGCCGGTGCCTTGGCCTTGGCCACGGGTTTTGCTGCCGTCTTGGCTACGGGTTTGGCAGCAGGTTTGGTCGCCTTTTTCGGGGTCACTTTGGCCGCGGGTTTGGCCGCGGGCTTGCTGGCGCTGGAGGTTTTCACCGGTCGCGCTGCCGACTTGGCCTTGGAAGTGGTTGTGTGCACCGGGGCTTTTGCCTTGGGCTTGGTCGGTTGGGCTTTCACTTACGGTCTCCTCACAGAGCCGGCCGTGGCATGGGTCACATGCGCGTCGGCAGACCCGCTCCTCGGTGGTGATCTGTGGTCATCAATCATCGCCGTTATACCCTTGTTATTGACCTTCGAGGGCTTGTGTTGAGCCCTCACACCGAAGCGCGGGGCCGTTGTTTCTTTTGGCGCGCGATTGTATCGGCTTCGCAACATCGAAACCTGATCGTTGCAAAATCGAGACAATCATCGCGCGCACCAATCGGCTGAAGCGGTGCTAAATCACGAACGGGCTCAGACCAGGCATTGCTCCAGCCCCTGCAAGAAGATGTCTTTGGGCAGTTCGATGCCGATGAACACCATCTTGCTGTTCTTCTTCTCGCCATCGGCCCATTTGGGGCCCAGGTCGCTGCCCATGAGCTGGTGCACGCCCTGGAAGATCACCTTGCGGTCGGTGCCCTTCATGTGCAGCACGCCCTTGTAGCGCAGCATGCGCGGGCCGTAGATGTTGACGATGGCGCCCAGGAAGTCTTCCAGCTTGGCCGGGTCAAAGGCGCGGTCCGAGCGGAACACGAAGCTCTTCACGTCGTCGTCGTGGTGATGGTGGTGGCCGTGACCGTCGTGCTGGTGCGAGGGGTGGTCGCAGTGCTCGCCAGGCGCGTGGTCGTGGTGGTCGTGCTCGTCGTCCTTGAGGAAATCCGGGTCAATGTCGAGCTTGGCGTTCAGCTTGAAACCGCGCAGGTCAAACACGTCCTTGATCGGCACCTCGCCAAAATGCACGGCCTGGTGCGGCGCGCGCGGGTTCATGTGCTTCAGGCGGTGGATCAGCGCGTCGGTTTCTTCCTGGGCCACCAGGTCGGTCTTGCTGATGAAGATCTGGTCGGCAAAGCCCACCTGGCGGCGCGCTTCCTGGCGGTCATTGAGCTGGGTGGCGGCGTGCTTGGCGTCCACCAGCGTCAGGATCGAATCCAGCAGGTAGCTTTCGGCGATTTCCTCGTCCATGAAGAAGGTTTGCGCCACCGGGCCGGGATCGGCCAGGCCTGTGGTTTCGATCACCACACGGTCGAAATCGAGTTCGCCCTTGCGTTTTTTCTCGGCCAGTTCGCGCAACGTGGTGCGCAGGTCTTCGCGGATGGTGCAACAGACGCAACCGTTGCTCATCTGGATGATGTTTTCGGTGGTGTCGGACACCAGGATTTCGGTGTCGATGTTTTCTTCGCCGAACTCGTTCTCGATCACGGCGATCTTCTGGCCGTGCGCCTCGCTGAGCACGCGCTTCAGAAGCGTGGTTTTGCCGGAGCCGAGAAAACCGGTGAGGATGGTGGCGGGTATGAGGGACATGGTGGCGCTTTTCGCTGGAGGAGGCTGAAAAATCAGCAGGTGGGGAGTGTAGCGGCCAAAGCAAGGGTATGCGCGCCGTTTTTCCACTTTACCGGCGGTGTCAAACCGCGCCCGGCTGCTACCCGCGTATTGCTATATTATGTATAGCAAACAATGACCATCCGAAGCCGACATGCGGACTATTCTGTGCCTCAAACCAGTTTTTTGAGCACCACCAGTCCCTTGAGGTATTCGCCCTCCGGAAACCGGAGCGTCATCGGGTGATCCGGCGCGCCGCCGAGGCGTTCGGTGACAAAGCCGTCCACGCCCGCGTCTTCGCCCGCCGAGGCCACGATTTTGTGGAACAGGTCGGCGCTGATGCCGCCCGAGCAGGAGAAGGTGAACAGCACCCCGCCCGGCTCCAGCAGCTTGAAGGCCAGCCGGTTGATGTCCTTGTAGGCGCGGGCGGCGCGCTCGGCGTGCGCGGCGGTGGGCGCGAACTTCGGCGGGTCGAGCACGATGGCGTCAAAAGTGCGCCCCTGCTCGATGAACGCGCGCAGCGAGGCGTTCACATCGGCATCGAGAAACGTGGTTTGCGCGGCGTCAAAGCCGTTCAACGCCACATTGGCCGCCGCGCGCTGCAGCGCCGGGCCGGACGAATCGACCGAGGTGACGTGGCCGTCCGCCACACCCGCGGCGCGCATGCCGCAAAGCGCGGCCACGGTGAAGCCGCCGGTGTAGCAGTAGCAGTTGAGCACCCGCTTCAGCCCCAACCGCTGTACTTGAGCGGCGAAGCGCTGGCGGCTGTCGCGCTGGTCGAGGTAGAAGCCGGTCTTGTGGCCGGTGGCGATGTCCAGTGTGAGGCGCCAGTCGTGTTCGCGCAGCGTCAACTCGGTCGGGGCCACCGCTGCCGGGGCCGCGGCGCCCTCGGCCGGTGCGCCGCGCAGCCAGCCGGTGGCCTCCGGCAGGCCTTCCAGGCCGCGCACGCTGGCATCCGACCGTTCATACAGCCGCGTCTGGCCGGTGGCGGCCAGCAGCGCGTCGGCGATCACGCTTTTCCAGCGCTCGACGCCGCAGCTCAAAAACTGCGCGACCAGCGTGTCGCCGTAGCGGTCAACGATCAAACCGGGCAGCCCGTCGGACTCGCCGTGGATCAGCCGGAAAGCATCACTTTTGATGTCAAATCGTGCTCTGGTCCTTGTCGCACGGTCAATGTTTGCTATGATAAACGTAGCGTCTATGCGCTCGGCGGCGTCAAAGCTCCAGACCCGCGCGCGAATCCGCGAACTCGGGCTGAATGCCGCCCAGGCCAGAAACTCACCCGCGTGCGACTCCACCCGCACGGTCTCGCCCGCGTCGGCGCCACCCCGGGCGATGGCCGACTCAAAAATCCAGGGGTGAAAGCGCTTGAGGGATCGCTCCTTGCCCTCGCGCAGCCGAATGGTCTTCATGGCCGGTATTGTCGGCGCGAATCTGTCGCATCAATCCGACACATCGTCCAAGTCCCGCACGCTATCGGGCGCGGGGCGGTCGTGCGCGGTGCCAATGGCGCCCACACGCAGGGGCGACCGATACCATGCAAGCGGATGACCTTGCCCCTTTCCCCCACCGCATGACGCGCGCCCTGGCCCGCCGGCTCACCCGCACCGTCCTGTGGGCCTGGCTACTCGTGCTGCTGTGCGCCGGGGTGGCGGTGCAGGCGCGCACCGTGCTCGACCTGGACACCACCAACCAGCCGGTGCTGCTCAAGGACTGGGGCGACTACGCGCTGGACCCGAGCGGCCGGCGCACGCCCGAGCAGATGGCGCGCGACCCCGACCTGGCCTGGCAGCCGACCCACGAGGCCACGCGCTACCCGGTTACCGGCCAGCAGGCGCTGTGGATGCGCTTTGTGATCCCGCCAGCGCCCGATGGCGAGCGCTGGTACCTGGAAGTACCCTACCCCAACGTCAACCACGTGACCCTGTTCACCGAGGACAGCGCCGGCGCCTGGGTCGCGCAGCGCGCCGGCGACACGCTCGCGGTACGAGCCTGGCCCGTGCCGCACCGCCACCCGCTGCTGCCGGTGATGGTGTCGGCCGAGGTGCAGCACAGCTACCTGCTGCGCATTGAAAGCCCGACCGGCTTTGCCACGCCGATCCAGTTCATCAGCGAGAGCTACCTGATCGGCAGCGAGCAGCGCACCTCGCTGCTGCTGGGCATGTTCTTTGGCCTCACCGGCCTGACGGCGGTGGTGGCCGTCCTGAGCGCCCTCTCGCTGCGCGACGGCACCTACGCGCTGTACGGCCTGAGCGTGGCCCTGATGGGGCTCACGCAGGCATCGTTCACCGGCATCGCAGGTCTGCACCTGTGGCCGGCAGCGCCCGTCTGGAACGACACCGTACCCTGGGTGCTGCCAGCGCTCACGGCGGCGGCAGCCATCCTGTTCAACAGCCGCGTGGTGTCGCTGGGCGAGCGCTCGCTCGCGCTGTCGCTCGGCATGCTGACGCTGGCGGTCGCCGGCGTGCTGGTGGCGGCAGCGGTCACCTGGGTCGACGCTTCACAGCGCGGCGGGCTGCTGTGGCCGTACCTGGTCGTCTGCATGGTGGCGATTCCGGCCCTGCAGCTGTGGGCCTGGCGGCGCGGCGACCCCTATGCCCCGTGGTTTGCCATCGCCATGCTTCCGGTGCTGCTGACCGCGCTGTTTCCGCTGGCGCAGAACCTGGGCTTGCTGACGTCGGGCTTCCTCACCACCCATTCGATGCAGCTGGGCATTGCGGTGCAGCTGCCCATCCAGCTCGTGATCCTGACGCTGCGCAGCCGGCAGCGCCGCGACAACCAGCAGCGCATCCGCGGCATGGACCGCATCGACCCGGCCACCGGCCTGATCAACGACCAGGTGTTCGCGGCACGGCTGCAGCGCATGGTGCTGCGCTCTCAGCGGCTCAAGCAGATCAGTGCGGTGCTGCTGATCGACGTGGTCAACGCCGACACGCTGGCCCGCGAGTTCGGCCGCAAACTCGCGCCCGAGCTGCCACTGCGGGTGGCCGCGCGCCTGCTGTCCACCGCCCGCAGCATCGACAGCGTGGCGCGCCTGTCCGAACAGCGCTTTGGCCTGCTGGTCGAAGGCCCGCTCACGCCGGACGACGCAGCCGCCATCGGCCCGCGCATCGTGGCACGCTGCCTGATGCCGTTTGAGGACAAACCGGCCGGCTGGGTGCCGCAGCTGCGGGTGGCGGTGGCCATCGTGCCGCTGGACGGCACCGACATCGACATGCTGCTGGGCCGGCTCAGCGCGCTCTTGCTGGCGGCCCCGGCGGGAAGCCGCCGCGCCGTCTACACGCTGGGCGAACCGTATTCGCGGGCCGCCACGGTGCCGGCCGAATCCTGATCGCAGCAGCTGCGGCAGGCCCTTCAACGGCGGGCTGAATGCTCCCGGGAGCCGGCTAGCCGGGCGGACGCCGTCACCGATTTCCGCCTGATTTCGACGCTACTTTTTCTTCGCGCGCGGATGCGCCGCGTCGTAGGCCTTGGCCAGGTGCTGAAAATCCAGCCGGGTGTAGACCTGCGTGGTGGTGATGTTGGCGTGGCCCAGCAGTTCCTGCACGGCGCGCAGATCGCCGCTGGACTGCAGCAGGTGGCTGGCAAACGAGTGGCGCAGCATGTGCGGGTGCACCGGCGTGGCCAAGCCGGCCTGCAGGCTGCGGCGCTTGAGCCGCTGCCACACCGCCTGTGGGCTGAGCCGGGTGCCGCGCGGGCCGGTGAACAGCGCGGGCGTGGGATCCAGCGCGCCGGCCGCCAGGCGCTGGTCGCGCACCGCCAGCCAGCGCTGCAGCGCAGCCAGCGCCATCGCGCCGACCGGCGCGGTGCGGCGCTTGGCACCCTTGCCGGTCACATGGGCCTCGGCGGCCTGCAGGTCGATCCAGCCGCGGCCGGCCCGATCACCCTCGGCGCTGGCCTGCACGTCCAGCCCCACCAGTTCGCCCACGCGCAGCCCGCAGCCGTACAGCAGCTCCACCATGGCTGCGTCACGGGCTTCGGTCCAGGGGTCGGCGTCGGGGTTGGCGTTCTGGAAGCTGGCCAGCTGCACCGCGTCGTCCACGCTCAGGGCTTTGGGCAACGGCTTGGGCGCCTTGGGTGCGCGCACATCCTGCACCGGGTTGCTGGCCACCTGCCCTTCGCGGCCGAGCCAGGCATAAAACCCGCGCCAGCCCGACAAAATCAGCGCGATGCCGCGCCCGCTGCGGCCCGCGCCGTGCATCTTCGCCACCCAGCGCCGGATGTGGGCGTTGTGCACCTGCAGCAGATCAATCGGCGTGGCGGCGGCGAATTCAGCGAGTTTGTGCAGGTCGAGTGCGTAAAGCTCAACCGTGCGCGCAGCCAGGCGTTTTTCAACGCGAACGTGCTCGAGGTAGCGCTCGATCAGGGCGGCCGGCGCTGCGGCCTCCCCCTTCGCGGGCCACCGCGGAACCGGCTTCGCCGGGCCGCTGGTGGCGCCCCCCAGGCTACCGGAGGGCCCCTGTGGGTCCAGGCGAGGCGCCGAAGGCGCGTCGGGGGGGGGCGTCATCCTTTCACCGCAGCCTGCTCAGCGCGGCGCTGCCCAGCTCGGCAATGCGTTCCAGAAAATCGGTGCCCATGCCGCTGTGAAAGCGCTGCGGGTCGGGCGAGGCCAGCACCAGCAGGCCAAACGCCTGCGGCGCGGCCCCGGCGCGCAGCGGGATCAGCGCGAGCGACTGCACCACGCTGGGCTCATCGAGCCAGCGCACGGCTTCAAAGCCCGAGTTCAGACCGCAGTAGGCGCTGCCCAGCGACGAGGCAAAGGCCTTGGCGTCATCGCTCACGCCCTGCGAGAACGCCTCGCCGGTGAATGAATCGTTCACGTCCCAGACCTTGATGGCCGCCTGGGGCACGAGGAACTGCGACTGGAGTTCGGCCACCAGCTGGTGCGGCAGATCGCGCGCCACCGGGGTCAGAAACAGGTTGCGCGCCCAGCGCTGCAGCTTGTCGGCGATCACCACGTTTTCGCTGCTGTTGCGGATCATCTCCATGATGCGTTGCTCCAGCGCCTTGATCTTGTCGCGCAGCATTTCGGCCTGACGCTCCTGCAGGCTGACGGCGCGGTTGCCGTGCGGGCTGGTCAGCTGCACGGCGGCCAGCAGCTGGGCGTGGCGCTCGAAGAAATCGGGCGTGTTGGCCAGGTAGTTGGCGATATCGTCTTCGGTGATGGGGTTCATGGAATTGAGGTTCATGGAAGGTCGGGAAGGTCAATCTCGCCGGAAAAAACCGTGGTGGCCGGGCCAGTCATCAGCACGGGGTGGGAGCCGCCGGCCCATTCGATGGTGAGCGGGCCGCCGCGGGTCTGCACCTCGACGGTGGTATCAAGCAGCCCCAGGCGGATACCCGCGACCACGGCCGCGCAGGCGCCGGTGCCGCAGGCCAGGGTTTCGCCGGCCCCGCGCTCGTACACGCGCAGGCGGATCTGCGAGCGGCTCAGCACCTGCATGAAGCCGGCGTTGACGCGCTCGGGAAAGGCCGGGTGCGATTCGACCAGCGGGCCGATGTCCTCAACCCGGGCGGTGTCCACGTCGTCCACCAGCTGCACCGCATGCGGGTTACCCATGGACAGAGTTGCTATATAAACAGTAGCATCAAATGACCGTCCGACAAGGACCAAAGGCCATTTTTGCCATGAATTGACGGTTTCGGGCGTCATCCCGGCCGGGTTGAACGGGATGCGCGGCAGCTCAAACACCGGCGCGCCCATGTCCACCGTGACGCGGCCATCGGGCAGCAGGCGCAGCTCCAGCACGCGGTTCAAGGTCTGTACCTTGATGGTGGTCTTGTCGGTCAGCCCACGCTCGCGCACGTAGCGCACAAAGCAGCGCGCGCCGTTGCCGCAATGCTCGACCTCGCCGCCGTTGGCGTTGTGGATCACGTAGGCAAAGTCGATGCCTGGCGCGGGCGACGGCCGCACGGTGAGGATCTGGTCGGCGCCGACGCCAAAGTGCCGGTCGGCCAAAAAGCGGTACTGCGCGGCGCTCAGGTTCAGCCGCTCGCGGGTCTCGTCGAGCACGACAAAATCGTTGCCCGCGCCCTGCATCTTGGTGAAGCCTATTCGCATGGCGGAATTATCCCCTTATCCTTTGGGGCCCTTTGGCCAAGCCCGACCCCAACGCCCACCACCGACTCCCTGTTTGCCGAAAGACCCCCATGCGCATCCCCGACTGGACCCCCGCCCTCAAACCCCAACCCGAAGACCTGGTGGACGCCATCCTCCAGCGACGCGGCGGCACGCTGATCAACCTGGACCGCGCGCTGCTGTGGAGCGAACCGCTGGCGCGCGGCTGGAACGTGTACCTGGGCGCCGTGCGCACCGGCCTGCCCACCAGCCGCAAGCTGCGCGAACTCGGCATCTGCACCGTGGCACTGTTGACCGGCGCGGCCTACGAATACCACCACCACGCGCCCGATTTTCTGGCCGCCGGCGGTACCCAGCCGCAACTCGATGCCCTGAACCAGTTTTTGGCATCCAACCCGCGTGCAGTGCCCGCCGATGGGTCATTGGATGCTATGGAAAAGATAGTCATCCAGTACGCCGTACAGATGACGCTGGACGTCAAAGTCAGCGACGCGGTGTTTGCGGAACTGCGCCGCCACTTCGACACCACCCAGATCGTGGAGCTGACCAGCGCGATAGCCACCTACAACATGGTGGCGCGGTTTCTGGTGGCGCTGGGGGTGAGCCCGGAGGCCTGAAGCCCGGCATCGGCATAGGCGCTGGTGCCATGCCGATGCCGCTAACGGTGGCGCGCAGCCCATGCCACTGCACCACTAGCGTGCGTTGCAAGGCCTGCACCCCCCCCCGGCGTCGCTCCCCAGCACCCAGGCCCGGGCGCCCAACCCGCACGCCGCGACAACCGCCAGCGCTAGCAGACAGTGCCAGTGCAGCGGCCAGCGGTGAAGCGGGAGGGGAATAAGCAAGCGGGTGGTCACGGCGGGTGGAAGCGGAAAATTTGAGTCAAATCGGGCGGTTGTGCTTATCGGCTGGTCATAGTTTGCTATGAATAATGCAGCAATTGAACTCTGGAGCCATGGGCACTGGCGGGCGGCGGGAGGTTGCGGTCAGGGGGTGGAGGTGGAGTTCACGACGGTGAGCTGAGAGTAATTGGAAACTGACCCCGATTACTCGATTACATAATGTCGTAGCAGCGGATAAAGACAAAGAAAAATTGTAACTCCACTTGTGATAACTATCCAAAAAACCTTTACAGATTTTTTATCATTGGGATTCAAGTGGCTAGTATAAATAGATGCATCTTTTCCGCTTACATATTTTCTAAGCGAATCATACATATAACAACAATGTCCAAAAACGAAGAGCAAAAACAGTATATCTTTCAACCCAAAGTTTCGATAATAATACGTATAACCAAGCAGCAATATATATGA
>JANOBJ010000076.1:0-3780 GCA_031411575.1 Betaproteobacteria bacterium
AAAGACGTACCGCACCTGCCGGTCGTCAATGCGTTTGCCGAGCGTGCCAAGCAGGGCGGTACCCGGGTAGTGCAGGCCAGTGGCGCCGATTCCGAGATGGGCCGCAAGCGCACCGCGGTGCAGCAGCTGATCGCTGCGTACCGCAACGTGGGTGCGCGCTGGGCCGACCTTGACCCCTTGAAGCGTGCCGAGCGCGACAACATTCCCGAGCTGGAGCTGACTTTTTACGGCTTCAGCGACGCCGACCTGGAGACCGTGTTCAACACCAGTAACACGTTCTTCGGCAAGGACACCATGAGCCTGCGCGATCTGCTCAACGCCTTGCGCGAAACCTATTGCGGCAGCATCGGGCCTGAGACCAATTACATCACCGACCAGAACCACAAGCGCTGGTGGCAGCAGAAGCTGGAGTCGATCCGCAGCAAACCCACCTTCAGCGCCGAGAAAAAGCGGCACATCCTGGACCGCATCACCGCGGCCGAGGGCCTGGAGCGCTTCCTGCACACCAAGTACGTGGGCCAGAAGCGCTTTTCACTGGAGGGCGGCGAGAGCTTCATCGCCGCCATGGACGAACTGATCCAGCAGGCCGGCGCCAAGGGCGTGCAGGAAATCGTGATTGGCATGGCGCACCGGGGCCGCCTGAACGTGCTGGTGAATTCGCTGGGCAAGATGCCTGCGGATTTGTTCGCCGAGTTCGACCACACCGCGCCCGAAGCGCTGCCCAGCGGGGACGTCAAGTACCACCAGGGCTTCAGTTCCGATGTGACCACCCCCGGCGGTCCGGTTCACCTGAGCCTGGCGTTCAACCCGTCGCACCTGGAGATCGTCAACCCCGTGGTGGAGGGTTCAGTGCGGGCCCGCATGGACCGGCGTGATGATCCGCTGGGCAAGCAGGTGCTGCCGGTGCTGGTACACGGGGACGCGGCATTTGCCGGGCAGGGCGTGGTCATGGAAACGCTGGCGCTGGCTGAAACGCGCGGCTACTCCACTGGTGGCACGGTGCACATCGTGATCAACAACCAGATCGGCTTCACCACCAGCGACCCGCGCGACAGCCGCTCCACGCTGTATTGCACCGACGTGGTGAAGATGATTGAAGCGCCGGTGCTGCACGTCAACGGAGACGATCCCGAGGCGGTGGTGCTGGCGACCCAGCTGGCGCTGGAGTTCCGCATGGAGTTCCAGAAGGATGTGGTGGTGGACATCATCTGTTTCCGCAAGCTGGGCCACAACGAGCAGGACACGCCGTCGCTGACACAGCCGCTGATGTACAAGAAAATTGCCACGCATCCCGGCACACGCAGGTTGTATGCCGACCGTCTGGCGGCGCAGGGCATGGGCGAAACGCTGGGCGACGAGATGGCCAAGGCTTACCGTGCTGCGATGGATGCCGGGAAGCACACGGTTGACCCGGTGCTGACCAATTTCAAGAGCAAGTACGCGGTCGACTGGAGCCCTTACCTCGGCAAGAAGTGGACCGATTCGGCCGACACCGCCATTCCGACGGCGGAATGGAAGCGCCTGGCGGAAAAAATCACGACGATTCCAGCGACCGTCACCCCGCACCAGTTGGTCAAAAAGGTCTATGACGACCGCGCGGCCATGGGTCGCGGTGAGATTCCGGTGGATTGGGGCATGGGCGAACACATGGCCTTTGCATCGCTCGTCGCTAGCGGCTACCCGGTGCGGCTGTCGGGTGAAGACTGCGGCCGCGGCACGTTTACCCACCGCCATGCGGTGATCCACGACCAGAGCCGCGAGAAATGGGACACCGGCAGCTATGTTCCGCTGGAGCACGTGGCCGATAACCAGGCGCCGTTTGTCGTCATCGATTCAATCCTGTCCGAAGAGGCCGTGTTGGGCTTCGAGTACGGCTATGCCTCGAACGACCCCAATACGCTGGTGATCTGGGAGGCGCAGTTTGGTGACTTTGCCAACGGCGCCCAGGTGGTGATCGACCAGTTCATCGCCTCGGGCGAAGTGAAGTGGGGCCGCGTCAACGGCATCACGCTGATGCTGCCGCACGGCTATGAAGGCCAGGGGCCCGAGCACAGTTCAGCGCGGCTGGAGCGTTTCATGCAGCTGTCGGCCGACACCAACATGCAGGTGGTGCAGCCGACCACGGCGAGCCAGATTTTCCATGTGCTGCGCCGCCAGATGATCCGCAACCTGCGCAAGCCGCTGATCATCATGACGCCCAAGTCGCTGTTGAGAAACAAGGATGCCGCGTCACCGCTGTCGGAGTTCACGCGCGGTGGTTTCCAGACCGTGATCCCGGAAAACAACGACGAGGTCATCAAGAAGGCCGACAAGGTGAAGCGCATCGTGGCCTGCTCGGGCAAGGTGTACTACGACCTCGTGAAAAAGCGCGACGAGAAGGATATCGACGACGTGGTGATCCTGCGCGTGGAACAGCTCTATCCGTTTCCGCACAAGGCCTTTTCGGCGGAACTCAAGAAGTACCCGAACGCAACCGACGTGGTGTGGTGCCAGGACGAGCCGCAAAACCAGGGGGCGTGGTTTTTCGTGCAGCACTACATCCACGAGAACATGGTTGACGGCCAGAAGCTCGGCTACTCGGGCCGGGCCGCAGCCGCGTCGCCAGCAGCAGGCTATTCGCACCTGCATCAGGAGCAGCAGAAGGCGCTGGTTGACGGCGCGTTTGGCAAGCTCAAGGGCTTCGTACTGACCAAATAAGCAGTCGGGCGCCGGCGCGGGACCTGGACCGGGAGGAAGTCTCCGTCCTGCTCCGCCCGGCGGCGGGTGCAACCAGCAGACTCCTAGGAAAAATCAAAATGGCAATCGTAGAAGTAAAAGTTCCGCAGCTGTCGGAGTCGGTGGCTGAAGCCACCATGTTGCAGTGGAAGAAAAAAGCTGGCGACGCGGTCGCCATCGACGAAATCCTGATCGAGATCGAAACCGACAAGGTCGTGCTGGAAGTGCCGGCGCCTGCCGCAGGCATCCTGGCTGAAGTGTTGGTGGGTGATGGCGGCACAGTGTTGGCCGAGCAAGTGATTGCGCGCATCGACACGGAAGGCAAGGCTGGCGCCGCGCCAGCGGCCGCACCAGTGGCTGCGGCTGCGGCACCCGCTGCCGCGGCTGTGCCGGCGCCCGCATCCGCAGCATCCGGTACCGGCGCCATGGCGGGCGTGGCCATGCCGGCGGCGGCCAAGATCATGGCCGACAACAACCTGGCCGCAGGGTCCGTGCCGGGCACTGGCAAAGATGGCCGTGTGACCAAGGGTGATGTGCTCGGTGCCGTCGCTTCGGGCGGCGCCAAACCGCCAGCGCCGCCAGCCGCCGCTACACCCGCAGCGGCGCCAGCCAAGCCGTTGCCGCAAGTGGCCGTTCAGTCGGTTGACCTGGGCGACCGCCCGGAGCAGCGCGTTCCCATGACCCGGCTGCGCGCGCGCATCGCCGAGCGTTTGCTGCAATCGCAATCCAGCAACGCCATCCTGACCACGTTCAACGAAGTCAACATGGCGCCGGTGATGGAAATGCGCAAGCGGTTCCAGGAAAAGTTCGAGAAAGAACATGGCGTCAAGATCGGCTTCATGAGTTTCTTTGTGAAAGCAGCGGTGCACGCGCTCAAGAAGTATCCGGTGATCAACGCGTCGGTGGATGGCAACGACATCGTCTACCACGGCTACTTTGACATTGGCATTGCAGTCGGCTCGCCGCGCGGGCTGGTGGTACCGATCCTGCGCAACGCCGACCAGATGAGCTTTGCTGATATCGAGAAAAAAATCAGCGAATACGGTATCAAGGCGCGCGACGGCA
>JANOBJ010000077.1:0-2925 GCA_031411575.1 Betaproteobacteria bacterium
GCGCACGCGCAGGGCGCTGGCGACCCGCGCGATGCGCTGGCCGCCTACGAGGCGCTGCGCCGCCCCGCCACGTCGAAGATCGTGTTGACCAACCGCTCCACCCCACCGGATTTCATCATCATGAAAGCCGACGAACTGAGCGGCGGCAAACCCTTTGGCCACATCGACGACCTCATCAGCCAGGACGAGCTGCGCCAGATCGCGGACGACTACGCCAACATCGCCGGGTTCTCGCGCGAGGCGTTGAAGCCGGTCTGAAACCCGCCCGACAGCGGGCTGAAACCGGAATGAGGGGGCTCGACCCCCCGTCATCGCTTCCCGGTTCTCGCGTTCCCGGCCCCGCACCCGCACCCGTGCCCGCACTTGATCTGGCGCAAGCCGCTGCCATTGGCCGCTTGCCGTCACTTGAAAAGCTGTGGATAACCCTAAGCTGCGATGCAGTACGGGGGACGCTCCCCCGATGGTTCAACACGGGCATTCCAGCGCCCTTGATGCGACACGGAGCATTCATGCGACTCGACAAACTGACCACCAAATTCCAGGAAGCCCTGTCCGAGGCCCAGACGCTGGCGCTGGGCAGCGACAACGCCTACATCGAACCGGCGCACCTGCTGCTGGCGATGCTGCGCCAGGACGACGGGCCGCGGGCGCTGCTGCAGCGTGCCGGCGTGAATGTGCCCGGCCTGCAGGCGGGCGCCGAGGCACAGATCAAGAAGCTGCCGCAAGTGGAAGGCCATGAGCAGGTGCAGGTCGGCCGCGACACGGTGGTGTTGCTGCAGTCGGCCGAGAAGGAATCGCTCAAGCGCGGTGACCAGTTCATCGCGGGCGAGCTGTTCCTGCTGGCGCTGGCCGACAGCAAGGGCGACACCGGCAAACTGGCGCGCGAAAACGGCCTTTCCCGCAAGAGCCTCGAGTCGGCGATTGACGCGGTGCGCGGCGGCCAGAACGTCAACAGCGCCGACGCCGAAGGCCAGCGCGAAGCCCTGAAGAAATACTGCATGGACCTGACCGAGCGCGCGCGCCTGGGCAAGCTCGACCCGGTGATTGGCCGCGACGATGAAATCCGCCGCGCCATCCAGGTGCTGCAGCGCCGCACCAAGAACAACCCGGTGCTGATTGGCGAGCCCGGTGTCGGCAAGACCGCCATCGTGGAGGGCCTGGCGCAGCGCATCGTGTCGGGCGAGGTGCCCGAGTCGCTCAAGGGCAAGCGTGTGCTGAGCCTGGACATGGCGGCGCTGCTGGCCGGTGCCAAGTTTCGCGGTGAATTTGAAGAGCGCCTGAAGACCGTGCTGAGCGAACTGGCCAAGGACGAAGGCCAGACCATTGTCTTTATCGACGAGCTGCACACCATGGTGGGCGCGGGCAAGGCCGAGGGCGCGATGGATGCCGGCAACATGCTGAAACCCGCGCTGGCCCGTGGCGAGCTGCACTGCGTGGGCGCCACCACGCTGGACGAATACCGCAAGTACATCGAGAAAGACGCTGCGCTGGAGCGCCGCTTCCAGAAAATCCTGGTGGGCGAACCCACAGTGGAGGCGACCATTGCCATCCTGCGCGGCCTGCAGGAAAAGTACGAAGTCCACCACGGTGTGCAGATCACCGACCCGGCCATCGTGGCTGCGGCCGAGCTGAGCCACCGCTACATCACCGACCGGTTTCTGCCCGACAAGGCGATTGACCTGGTCGACGAGGCAGCCAGCAAGATCAAGATCGAGATGGACTCCAAGCCCGAGGTGATGGACAAGCTTGATCGCCGAATGATCCAGCTGCAGATCGAGCGCGAGGCGGTGCGTCGCGAGAAAGACGAGGCGTCGGTCAAGCGCTTCGGGCTGATTGCCGAAGAAATCGCCAAGCTGCAAAAGGAAATCGCCGACTACGACGAGCTCTGGAAGGCCGAGAAGGCGCAGGCCCAGGGCTCGGCCAGCGTGATGGAGGAGATCGAGAAAACCCGCTTCCAGATCAAGGAATTCACCGAGAAGGGCGACTACAACAAGGTCGCTGAGCTGCAGTACGGCAAGCTGCCAGAGCTCGAGAAGCAGCTCAAGGCCGCCGAGGCCAAGGTCACCGCTGCCGCGCCTGCGGGCGCCGCTGGCGTGCGTGTCAACAAGCTGCTGCGCACGCAGGTGGGCGCCGAAGAGATCGCCGAAGTGGTGGCGCGCGCCACCGGCATTCCGGTCGCCAAACTCATGCAGGGCGAGCGCGACAAGCTGCTGGTGATGGAAGAAAAATTGCATGAACGCGTGGTGGGCCAGGACGAGGCGATTGCCGCCGTGGCCAACGCGATCCGCCGCTCACGCTCGGGCTTGAGTGACCCGAACCGCCCCACCGGCTCGTTCCTGTTTCTTGGCCCCACGGGCGTGGGCAAGACCGAGCTGTGCAAGGCGCTGGCGGGCTTTCTGTTTGACAGCGAGGACCACCTGATCCGCGTGGACATGAGCGAATTCATGGAAAAGCATTCAGTGGCGCGGCTGATCGGCGCGCCGCCCGGCTACGTAGGCTACGAGGAAGGCGGCCACCTGACCGAAGCGGTGCGGCGCAAACCCTACAGCGTGTTGCTGCTGGATGAGGTGGAGAAGGCGCATCCCGATGTCTTCAATGTGCTGCTGCAGGTGCTGGACGACGGGCGGCTGACCGACGGCCAGGGCCGCACGGTGGACTTCAAGAACACCGTGATCGTGATGACCAGCAACATCGGCTCGCACATGATCCAGGCCATGGTCGGCAAGCCCTACGACGACGTCAAGGATGCGGTCTGGCACCAGCTCAAGGACCACTTCCGGCCCGAGTTCCTCAACCGCATCGACGAGACGGTGGTGTTCCACGGGCTCACGGCGCAGGACATCTCGCGCATCGCCGGCATCCAGCTCAAGGTGCTGGAGCAGCGTCTGGCGAAGATGGACCTCGCGCTGCAGGTGTCGCCGGCTG
>JANOBJ010000078.1:0-7889 GCA_031411575.1 Betaproteobacteria bacterium
ACGCTGGTCTCGGCGGTGTCGGCGGGGCGCCAGACATCCAGGCCCGGGATCAGGCGCAGGCTGGCGGCATGCTCCACGCTCTGGTGGGTGGGGCCGTCTTCGCCCAGGCCGATGCTGTCGTGGGTGAACACGTGGATCACCCGTGCCTTCATCAGCGCGGCCATGCGGATGGCATTGCGGCTGTAGTCGCTGAAGGTCAGGAAGGTGCCGCCGAAGGGAATGAAGCCGCCGGGCAGCGCCACGCCGTTCATGATGGCGGCCATGCCGAACTCGCGCACGCCATAGTTGATGTGGCGGCCGATGTTCCCGTCTTCACCGAGCTTGACCTCGCCCGCCAGGTCCACCCGGAACGCGGGCGTCGATTTGGTGTTGGTGAGGTTCGAGCCAGTCAGGTCGGCGCTGCCGCCCAGCATCTCGGGCAGCGCGGCAGTGAAGGCTTCCAGCGCGATCTGGCTGGCCTTGCGGCTGGCCACGGTTTCGGCCTTGGTGTGGGCCGCGATCGCCGCGTCCACCGCCACCTGCGCAAAGTTTTTCGGCAGCTCGCCTTTCATGCGGCGCGTGAAGTCAGCGGCCAGCGCGGGGTAGGCGGCCTTGTAGGCGGCAAACGCCGCGTCCCACTCGGCTTCGGCGGCCAGGCCGCGGGCCTTGGCGTCCCAGTCGTGGTAGACCTCTGGCGGCACCACAAACGGCTCGTGCGTCCAGCCCAGCGCCGCGCGCGTGAGCTTGATCTCGTCGGCGCCCAGCGGCTCGCCGTGCGCCTTGGCGGTATTGGCGCGGTTCGGGCTGCCCTGGCCGATGTGCGTCTTGCAGATGATGAGCGTGGGCTTGTCGGCGCTGTTCTTGGCGTCGGCCAGGGCGCGCGAGACGGCGGCCACGTCATGCCCGTCGATCGGGCCGATCACGTTCCAGCCGTAGGCGGCGAAGCGCAGCGCGGTGTTGTCAATGAACCAGGGCGTGACCTGGCCGTCGATGGAAATGCCGTTGTCGTCGTACAGCGCGATCAGCTTGTTGAGCTTCCAGGCGCCGGCCAGCGCGCTGGCCTCGTGGCTGATGCCCTCCATCAGGCAGCCGTCGCCCATGAAGACATAGGTGTGGTGGTCCACGATGGTGTGGTGAACGTTGCCGTCTGTGCGGTTGAACTCCTTGGCCAGCAGTTTTTCGGCCAGCGCCATGCCCACCGCGTTGGTCAGGCCCTGACCCAGCGGGCCGGTGGTGGTCTCGATGCCCGGGGTGATGCCGACCTCGGGGTGGCCGGCCGTCTTGCTGTGCAGCTGGCGGAAGTTCTTCAGCTCCTGCATCGGAAGCGCGTAGCCGGTGAGGTGCAGCAGCGCATAGACCAGCATCGAACCGTGGCCGTTGGACAACACAAAACGGTCGCGGTTGGCCCAATGCGGGTTGCGCGGGCTGTGGCGCAGGTGGCCGTGGAGCGCGCCGTCGGCGGAGCGCGGGCCCCACAGCGCGACGGCGATATCGGCCATGCCCATGGGCGCGCCGGGATGACCGGAGTTGGCTTGTTGTACGGCATCCATGGCGAGCGCACGGATTGCGTTTGCCATTTGGGGGGTGTTGGCCATCAGGGGGAGCTCCGGAGGGGGGAGGGCAAAGGAAAAGGGAAAGGGCAGGGGAAACCCGGCATTTTAGCGGCTGGCCCCACGGCGGGGTTCGTCCCGGTTACGGCCGCCCGATGCTCTACAGTGGTGACCGTGCAAGGCCTTCACCTCACCGCCGATCTGTACCAGTGCCGCTGCGACACCGCGTGGCTGACCGACGCGCCGCGTCTGGCCGCCTGGTGCGTGCAAGCCACCGGGGCAGCCGGACTGCAGGCCGTCAACCACCTGTTCCACGCGTTTCCGGCCACGCCCCAGGGGCCGGGCGGCGTGACGGCCACCGTGTTGCTGGCCGAATCGCACGTCTGCGTGCACACCTGGCCCGAGCAGCGCGCCGTGACGCTGGACGTCTATGTGTGCAACTTCGGCGCGGACCACACAGCCAAGGCCCACGCGCTGATGGAAGCGCTGGTCGAGCGCTTTGCGCCCGAATGGACCGAGCGCCGCTCGCTGGACCGGGGCGAGCCCGCGTGAGCGACCCGGCGCCCCGGCCACCCGCGGCCCAGGCCATGCTGCTGGCGGCCGGCCGCGGCGAGCGCATGCGGCCGCTCACCGATACCTGCCCCAAGCCCCTGCTGCCGGTGCGCGGCAAGCCGCTGATGCAGTGGGCGATGGAGGCGCTGGCGCGCGGCGGGTTTGACCGGGTGCTGGTCAACACGGCGTGGCTGGAAGAGCAGATTTCAAGCCATTTTGTCGCCAAGTCCGCATCAGCTGGTCATAGTTTGCTATTAATTTCATACTCCCAAGAAGGCCGCGACTTTGGCAGTGCGCTCGAAACAGCGGGCGGTATCGCGCGGGCGCTGCCGGGGCTGGAGGATGTGTTCTGGGTGCTGGCAGGTGACGTGTTTGCACCGGACTTTGAGTTTTCGCGCGCCGCCTACGAGCGCTTTGCCGCCAGCGACAAGCTCGCGCATATCTGGCTGGTGCCGAACCCGCCGCACAACCTGAAAGGCGATTTCGGCCTCAACCAAGGCTTGGCCCTGAACCATGCCGAGGTCAAACACACCTACTCCACCATCGGCCTGTACCGCCGCGCATTTTTCAACAGCCTGCCGTTCGGCAACCCGGCCGGCCTCAAAGCCCCGCTGGCCCCGCTGTTGCGCGTCGCGATGGACAATGGCCAGGTCAGCGCCGAGCTGTACACCGGCGCCTGGACCGACGTGGGAACGCCCGAACGGCTTGCCGAACTGAACGCACCCTGAACCCTTGGACCATGACCGCCATGACTGACTCGATCTACACCCAGCGCCGCGCGCGCGCCGCCGCCCTGCTGGGCAAGGACGGCATTGCCATCATCCCGACCGCGCTGGAGCGCCCGCGCAACCGCGACACCGACTTCATCTATCGGCACGACAGCTACTTTTATTACCTGACCGGTTTTACCGAGCCTAACGCGGTGCTGGTGCTCACCGGCGACGGCAAAAGCACCCTGTTTTGCCAGCCGAAAGACCTGGAGCGTGAAATCTGGGACGGCTTTCGCCTGGGCCCTGACGCCGCGCCCGCCGCGCTGGGCGTGGACGCCGCGCGGCCGATTGGCGAGCTGGATGCCCAGGCGCCCAAGCTGCTGGAAAACCGCGACACCGTTTGGTACCCGTTTGCCATCCACGCCGGGCTGGAGGCACGCGTGGGCGGCTGGCTGAACGCGGTGCGCGCGCGGGTGCGCTACGGCGCGCTGTGCCCCGAACAGCAACGCGACCTGTGCGGCATCCTCGATGAAATGCGGCTGGTGAAAGACGCGCACGAACAAGACACCATGCGGCGCGCCGCGCAGATCAGCGCCCGCGGCCATGTGCGCGCAATGCAGCTGTCGGCCCGCATGCTGCGCGAAGGCAAAGACGTGCGCGAATACCACCTGGATGCTGAATTGCTGCATGAATTCCGCCTGGGCGGATCGCAGTTCCCGGCGTATGGATCGATCGTGGCGGCCGGCGCCAACGCCTGCGTGCTGCACTACCGCGCCGACGCCGCGCCCGTGAAAAGCGGCGAGCTGGTGCTGATCGACGCCGGCTGCGAACTCGACAGCTACGCCAGCGACATCACCCGCACCTTCCCCGCCAACGGCACATTCACCGGCCCGCAGCGCACGCTGTACGACATCGTGCACGCCAGCCAGGAAGCAGCCGCCGCCGCCACCAAACCCGGCGCCCGCTTCACCGACCCGCACGAAGCCGCCGTGAAAGTGCTGGCCCAGGGCATGCTCGACGTCGGCCTGCTCGACGCCAACAAGGTCGGCACGCTGGACGACGTGATCGACAAACGCGCGTACTTCCCCTTCTACATGCACCGCACCGGCCACTGGCTGGGCATGGACGTGCACGACTGCGGCAGCTACGTGGAGCCGTCGCAGGCCGGCGAAGTGAGCGAACGGCGCGACCCGCTCAGCAATGAACTCATCAAAAACCGCCCCAGCCGCATCCTGCACCCCGGCATGGTGCTGACCATCGAGCCCGGCCTGTACGTGCGCCCTGCCGACGGCGTGCCTGAACAGTTCCACAACATCGGCATCCGCATCGAAGACGACGCGATCGTGACGGCGACCGGTTGCGAGCTGATCTCGCGCGGGGTGCCGGTGGGGGCGGGGGAGATTGAGGGGTTGATGCGGGGGTGAGGGGCAGGAACCGGCCGTGAGCGGTCATTGACTGGCCTGCGCTGAGCGTCCGTTTCAGGCTGGTTGCGGTCTTCCGAATTCGACACCTGCGTCTTGTCGTGGCACCTAAACTGGTCATTCAATGGGGTGGATCTCGAACGACCACTTGACCATCTTGACCGGTCATTCGGCAGGGGCGACAGCTGCAAAAGTCGGGAATGGTCGCTAGCGTCGCGGACGAACTGGGATTCTCGACCCGCTGCAGAAGGTCGTCCTATCGAAGTTATCTCAGCCCCTCTAGTAAGTCACTCAACGGAAATCGGTATTCCTCAGTGCGAAAGCTTACGAAGTGGGCGATCTAGCGCGGGTTGCAGCCAACGGAGTAGCAAAGATCGATGAGGTACGTGTGGGGCGTATCAATCACGAGGCCATGCACAAACTGCACTACTGCCAGGAGGACCAGTACATTGGCGGTGATTTGGAAATCCGAGGGAGATCACGCGCGTGGGTAGCCAGCGCACCCAGATGTGCGGAAAAGTTGCTTCCCCACAAGCAACCGCGATCGTTTTGCCTCAGCAAACAAAGGTAATGGTGAATTGCGAGTGTTCGCTTCATTTTTTGAATGCGCAAGCTCTCAGTCTTGCATGGCGCGATCCAGCTGTCTAACGCGCATCCAGCAGGCGGCGAGCCTCGCTGACAATGGCTTCGGGCGTGATGCCGAAGTGCCGGTACAACGTTTCGGCCGGCCCGGAAGCCCCGAAGCCGGTCATGCCAACGAAGCCGCCCCGGTCGCCAAGCCAGCGGTCCCAGCCGAAGCGCAACGCGGCCTCGCAGCCTACGCGCACCGAACCGACAGGGCCGAGCACGCTGGTCCGGTACGTTGCGTCCTGCGCGCCGAACAGTTCCCAGCTCGGCATCGACACCACCGCGGTCGGCGTGCCGGCGCGCTGCAGTTCATCGCGAGCCGCGAGTGCGAGCACGACCTCGGAGCCGGTGGCCAGCAGCGTGACCTGGCGTGCGCCGCCTTCGGCCTCGGTCAGCACATACGCGCCACGCCGCGACAGGTTGGCGGCGGTGGGTGCTTGGCGCACATGCGGCAACGCTTGGCGTGCGAAGACCAGCGTTGACGGGCCGGTGCGGTGTTCGAGCGCGATCTCCCAGCACTCGGCTGCTTCCACCGCGTCGGCCGGCCGCAGCACCAGCATGTTGGGCATCGCGCGCAGCGACGCGAGGATCTCCACCGGCTGGTGCGTCGGGCCGTTGCGGCCGATGCCGATCGAGTCGTGGCTGAAGACGAACTTGACCTGCAGCCCCATCAATGCGGCCATGCGCATCGCCGGCCGCTCGTAATCGGAGAACGCGAGGTAGGTCACCGCCAGCGGCACCACGCCGCCGTGTGCCGCCATGCCGTTGACCATGCCGCCCATCACGTGCTCGCGCACGCCACAGTGCACGTAGGCGCCGGTGCGGTCGTCAGCGGTGAAGGCGGTGAGACGCCGTTTGTGGTTCGTCGGCGCTTCGAGGTCGGCGCAGGCCACCATCCGCTCGGGCATCAGGTCGACGAGCGCATCGTTGATCTCGGCCGAGATGAAGATGCCGCTCGCCAGCGGCTCGCGCAGCGCGGCACCGCACTTGTAGTCGGTCAGCACGTTGCGCCAGCCTTCGGGCAACTCACCGGCGACGATGCGTTCGAACTCGGCGCAAGCGGCGGGGGGCAGGGACGCGACGCGCCCGGCCCAGTCGGCACGCTCACCGCGATGGCGGCGGCCGGCTTCGCGCCAGGTGGCGAGCAGGTCGGCCGGCACCTCGAAGGGCGCATGCGGCCAGCCGAGCAGGGCACGCGCTGCCACCGCGTCTTCGGGCAGCAGCTTGCCGCTGTGGCCGCCGCGCTGGCCCTGCAGCCGTGCGATACCGCGTGCGATCACGGTGCGGCAGGCGAGCAGCGAGGGCCGCGGGTCGGCCTTGGCCGCGGCGAGCGCGTCCGACACCGCTTCGAGATCGTGGCCATCGACAGCCACCACGTGCCAGCCAGCCACGCGAAAGCGCTCGGCCACGTCTTCGCTGATCGACAGGTCCGTGGTGCCGTCGTCGGTGATGCGGTTGTCGTCCCACAGCAGCGTCAGCTTGCCCAGCCGCAAGTGCCCGGCCAGCGAGATCATTTCCTGGCCGATGCCTTCCTGCAGGCAGCCGTCGCCGACGAAGGCCCAGGTGCGGTGATCGACGACGCCAGCGCCGAATCGCGCGTTCAGGTACGCCTCGGCCACCGCCATGCCGAAAGCGTTGGCGATGCCCTGACCGAGCGGGCCGGTGGTGACCTCGATGCCCGAGGCGGCGTCGATCTCGGGGTGGCCCTCGCAGCGCGAGCCGAAGTCGCGGAAGGTGCGGATCTGGTCGATGCCGAAGTGTTCGTAGCCGCTCAGGTGCAGCAGCGCATAAAGCAGCATCGAACCGTGGCCGTTGGAAAGCACCACGCGGTCGCGGTCGGGCCAGGTCGGGTCGGCCGCGTCGAACTTCAGGTGCCGCGTGTAGAGCGCGGTCGCGATCTCGGCCATGCCGAGCGGCACGCCCTGGTGGCCTTCGCCGGCGCGCACGATGGCGTCGATGGCGAGGAAGCGGATGGCGTTGGCGAGCGGGGACAGGGTCGGTTCGTGCATGGCTTCACTCTTGCAGACGGGCGTGGCGGGTCTTCAGACCAGCCAAGACTTGATGCGTGCGCCGAGCGTCTCGCGGCTGATGCCATAGCGGTCGTGCAGCGTCGGCAGCGCGCCGGCATCGAGGAAGGCGTCGGGCAGGCCGGCGAGCTGGAAGCCCGCAGGCTGCACACGGTGGCGCAGCAGCGCGCTCGCCACCGCTTCGCCGAGCCCGCCGATCACCGAGTGGTTCTCGGCGACGACGACGAGCCGGTGTTTGTAGCGCACCGCCTCGACGATGGCGGCCTCGTCGAGCGGCTTGATCGTGGGGCAGTGCAACACCGCCACCCCGACCTTGTCTGACGCCAGGTCGGCCGCCACTTCGAGTGCACGCATCGTCATGATGCCGCTGGAAATCACCAGCACGTCGGCGCCTTCGCGCAGCAGCTTGGCCTTGCCTAGCTCGAAACGGTAACCCTCAATCTCGTCGAGCACCATCGGCACGCCGCCACGCAGAAGCCGCATGTAGACCGGGCCCTTGTGCGCCGCGATCTGCGGTACGGCCTGCTCGATATCGAGCGCGTCGCAGGGGTCAACGATGGTCAGGCCGGGGATGCCGCGCATCATTGCCAGGTCTTCGGTGGCCTGGTGGCTGGGGCCGTAGCCGGTGGTCAGGCCGGGCAGGGCGCAACAGATCTTGACGTTCAGGTTTTCTTCGGCGATGACCTGGTGGATGAAGTCGTAGGCGCGCCGCGTTCCGAACACCGCGTAGGTGGTGGCGAACGGCACCAGCCCTTCCTTGGCCATGCCGCCGGCCGCGCCCATCAGGAGCTGCTCGGCCATGCCCATCTGGAAGAAGCGCTCGGGGTAGGCCTGCGCGAACAGGTGCAGGTCGGTGTATTTGGCCAGGTCGGCCGTGAGGCCCACGACCTCAGGTCGTGTGGCCGCGTACTCGACCAGCGCCTTGCCGAACGGTGCCGCCTTCACGCGCTGCCCCTCGGAGGCGATTGAGGCGATCATCGCCGAGGTGGTGAGCTTGGGCTTCTTTTCTGCCTTCCTGTCTGC
>JANOBJ010000079.1:0-10950 GCA_031411575.1 Betaproteobacteria bacterium
CCCTGCGTGGCGCACCCGCGCAGCGCGTTGGTGATCGAGGCGCCGTTCGCCACACTGGCATCAGCGCCGCCGACCTGAATCTGGAATGCTATTATATTAATAGCATACTATGACCGTCCGATGAGGACAACGGGCACAAAACCCCGGAAAAAGCACCTTTTTTCACCCGCCGGGTGCTAGACTCCGCGCGCCTCGCGTTGCACCACTTCCGTGGTTCGCGCGGGGCTTCAACCCAACCAAAAATTCTGGAGATTTCGATGCGTGTGAATCAGTCCCTCACTTCCGTGCTGGTCGCTGGCGCCCTGTGGTGCCTGGCCGGTGCGGCCCTGGCCCAGGTGCCGCAGTACGGCGCCAACATCAACCACGAGCAGGCGCGCAAGACCCTGGCCGCCGCGATTGCCGAGGCCCGCAAGCAGAACCTGCCGATGGCCGTGGCCGTGGTGGACAACGCCGGCCAGCTGGTGGCGTTTGAGCGCATGGACAACACCCAGACCGCCAGCGTCGGCGTGGCGCAGGACAAGGCGGTGTCGGCCGCGACCTACCGGCGCCCGACCAAGGCGTTCCAGGACGCACTGGCGGCTGGCGGCCCCGGCTTGCGCATCCTCACGCTACGCAGCGCCAATGCGGTCGAAGGCGGCGTCCCCATCGTGGTCGACGGCAAGATCATCGGCGGCCTCGGTGTCTCCGGCGGCACGGCCGAGCAGGACGGCGTGGTGGCCAAGGCCGGTACCGACGGACTGGCGGCGAAGTAAGCGCCAGGCAATCGCCCGCGGGCGCTCCCGGGCGGGCGCCCCAGTCGCGCAGGCGACTCCCGCTGCAGGCGTGTGACAGCGCGTAGGGGGGCAACCCGCTGGCGAAAATCGCCCGCCGGGCCTATAACTGCGCTGCGGAAAAGAACAACACGTCCGCCACCCCGCAACAAGACCCCAGGAGACCACCCATGCCCGCATTCCGTGTCCGCCCCATGGCGGCAGCCTTGGCCCTCGCGCTACCGGCCCTCATTGCTCCGCTGTCGGCTCTCGCCGATGGTGTGAGCGTCAAGTTCGACCTGACCAGCACCACCGGCAGCGCGTTTCCCAGCGACCGCTTCACCGTGCGCGACTGGACCAACGCCACCTTCCGGCGCGTCAGCCTGCCCAAGCCCGACTGCGCGGTGCGCGTCAGCGACTGCGCCGACATCGACGTGATCAACACGCTGGACGGCTTCAACACCCAGCCGCGCATCACGGTGCCGTTCACCGGCGACATCAACGTCAACACCGTTAACAGCAACACGGTGTACCTGGTCAACCTGGGCGACACGCAGTCCGGCCGCGGCTTCGGCCAGAAGGTGGGCATCAACCAGATCCTGTGGGACCCGGCGAGCAAGACGCTGGTGTTCGAACCCGAAGACCTGCTGGCCGAGCATTCGCGCTACGTGGTGATCGTGACCGACGGCGTGCGTGACGCCGCCGGCAAGCGCATCAAGCGCGACAAGCTGGACGACGACGAAGACGACAAGGGCCGCTTCGACCGGCGCGGCAGCAGCGAGTACCGGCGCGACCTGCGCGACGCCGCCCGCCTGCACCGCGGCGACGACAAGGTCACCGCAGCCTCGTTGTTCACCACGCAGAGTGCCACCTCTGATCTGGCCAAGATCATGCGGCAGATCAAGCAGTCCACGCCCGCACCGGTGAGCTTCATGATCGGCACCTCGGCCGCCGGCACGGTGCGCGCGGTGTTCCCGACGGCGGGGCTGCAGGGCATCCAGTTCAACCGCCAGATTGGCGCGGCGCCCAGCGTGCCGGCCAGCTTCACCCAGACCTTCCTGCCGACCCCGGCGCTGAATGTGGTGAACGGCGCGGTGGCGCAGATCGCCTACGGCAAGTTCACCTCGCCTGATTACCAGACCGCGGCCAAATACATCCCGGCTGTCGGCACGCTCAGTGGCCAGCCGCAGGCGCTGGGCAGCAACGAGCTGACGGTGCAGGTGTTCGTGCCGGCGGGCACCAAGCCGGCCGGCGGCTGGCCGGTGGCGATTTTCGGCCACGGCTTCACCGATAGCATGTACGGCGCGCCGTGGACGGTGGCGTCGGTGTTTGCCTCGCAGGGCATCGCCACGCTGGCGATCAACGTGGTGGGCCATGGCGGCGGTGCTGCAGGCACGCTGAATGTGCTGCCGACGGCTGGCTCGCCGGTCTCGGTACCGGCCGGTGGCCGCGGCTTTGACCAGGACGGCAACGGCGCGATTGACTCGACCGAGGGCGTGAACGCCGCCGCGCCACGCACCGTGATTGGCAGCCGCGACGGCCTGCGCCAGACGGTGATCGACATCATGCAGCTGGTGCGCCAGATCGAAGTGGGCGTGGACGTGGACGGCGACGGCACGGCCGACCTGAACGCCCAGCGCATCTATTACTCGGGCCAGTCGTTTGGCGGCATCTACGGCACCATCCTGCTGGGCGTGGAGCCCAACATCAAGGCCGGCGTGCCCAACGTGCCGGGCGGCTCGATCACCGAAGTCGCGCGCCAGGGCGTGTTCCGCTTCCTGACGGCGATTGCGCTGGCCACGCGCCAGCCGCAGCTGCTGAACCTGCCGCCCACGCCTGGCGTTCCGGTGCCGTTCAACCTGAACTTCAACGAGAACATGCCGCTGCGCAACCTGCCACCGGTGGTCAACACCGTGCCCGGCGCCACCGCCATCGCGCAGGTGCTGGAATGGAACGAGTGGGTGCAGCAGGCCGGCAACCCGGTGTCGTACGCGCCGCTCATCCGCAAGCAGCCGCTGCCGGGCAGCGCGCCCAAGCCGGTGATCGTGCAGTTTGCCAAGGGTGACGTGACGGTGCCCAACCCGACATCGAGCGCCTTGGTGCGCGCGGGCGCCCTGCAGGACCGCACCACCTACTTCCGCAACGACCTGGCCTATGCCAACAACCCGCAGAGCAACGCCAATCCGGGCGGCGTGCCGAAGAACCCGCACACCTTCCTGACCAACATCGGGGCGGCGGGCACGGTGCCCTACGCGGTGATGGCGCAGTCGCAGATTGCGGCGTTCTTCGCCAGCAACGGCGCCCTCACCATCGACCCGGACGGCGCCGCCGGTCCGTTCTTCGAAGTGCCGATCGTGCTGCCGCTGCCTGAGGGGCTGAACTTCATCCCCTGAGCGTTCCTGCTCCAGCAAAAAGGGCCGCAATTGCGGCCCTTTTTTTGGGGATTTTCGCGAGAGGGCCGCGCTGCACAGGTTTCGATTCACTATATTATTTATAGCAAACAATGACCAGCTGATGCGGACAACCGGCCTGTTTGGCGTTAAAAACGCCCGGTGAGCCGGTTTTCAGCGGCGCGGCGCCAGGTGTTGCCGCAGCCACGCGGCCAGCGCGTCTTCGGGCAGCTCGCCGGCGGCCACGGCCAACATGGTGAGCGTGGCGTCGGCCTGCTGGGCTTTCAGCTGGTAGCCATTGAGGTACAGGAACTGGCCGATGGCCAGGAACGCCGCGCGCTTGTTGCCGTCCACAAACGGATGGTTGCGCGCCACGCCAAAACCATAGCTCGCGGCCAGTTCAGCAATGTCTGGTGTGCCATACGCAGCAAGATTGGCCGGGCGTGCGAGCGCCGAGTCAAGTAAGCCCTCGTCACGCAAGCCTGCGCCCCCGCCGTGCTCGGCCAGGCTTTCACCGTGCAGCAGCAGCAGCGCCTGCTTGCTGATCCAGCGCCAGCTCACTTGGCGAGCTGGTGAAAGGTGTCGCGGTAGTCACGCATGAACTCGCGCCCTGCGTTGATCTCTTCTTCCAGCGCCGGGTCGTAGGGCGTGAGGGCATAGCCGTCGGGCGTTTCAGTGAGGAACACCGACTCGCCCTTGCCCAGCTTCAGCCGCGCCAAGGCTTCCTTCGGCAGCACCACGCCTACGGAGTTGCCGATTTGGGTGAGTTTGAGCATGTGCATGGCAAACGCCTTACGTTATTACAGATGTAATACTACCGAAAATCCCGGCCGACGTCAAAAGGGCCGCAAACGCGGCCCTTTTGGAGTGCAGTGCCCCGCAAACTCAGCGCAGCGGCGTGTAGTTCACCGGCATGAACACATAGCCCTTGCCCTCGGCGCGTAGCCGGCCGAGGCCCGGGAACGACACGTGCGAGACGCCGACCAGATAGCCGCCCTTGGCGGCGTCGGCATAGGCTTTTTTGCGCTGCACCGCGGCGGCGCTGCTGCTGGTGTCGAACTGGATCGTCACCGCCGGGTTCTCGAACTGCACCGCGGCCACGTGCATCAGGTCGCCCCACAGCACCAGTTTCTCGCCCTTGCTCTCGACCGAATAGATGGCGTGGCCGGGCGTATGGCCGTAGGTCGCGATCGATTTGATGCCGGGAACGAGTTCGGTGTTGCCGTCGAAGGGCTTGAACTTGTCGGCCTTGACATACGGGTTGAGCGAGGCCATCGCGCCCTGGAAAAAGCCCTTGGCCTCGGCCGGCGCCTTGTCCAGGTTGGCCTGGCTGAGCCAGAAGTCGGCGTCGCGTTTGTCGGCGCGCACGATGGCGTTGGGAAACGCCAGCTTGTCGCCCGCCATCAGGCCGCCCACGTGGTCGGCGTGCATGTGCGTGATGTAGACCTCGTCCACCTGCTCGGGCTGGTAGCCGGCGGCCTTGAGGTTGGCCGCCAGATTGCCCAGCGTGGGGCCAAACAGCCCGGCGGCGCCGGTATCGATCAGCACCAGCTTGGTACCGGTGTTGATGAGGTAGCCGTTGACCGAGGTTTCCAGCGGGCTTTTCAGGCGGTACTTGCCGAGCGCCTTGTCCACCTTGGCGGCGGTGATGTTCGTGAGGATCTTGCTGACCGGCAGCGCCACCGTGCCGTCAGACAGCGCGGTGACTTCAAAGTCGCCGAGCATCATGCGGTAGTAGGCGGGCGCGGAGGTCTTGACCATCGGCGCAGCGGCGTGCGCGGGCGGGCTCAACCAGCTGCCGGCGGCAACGGCGGTCAACGCCGCCAGGGCGGTGGCTCGAAACAGGGGGGAAGACTTCATGACGGGGTTCTCCTCAGGGGTGTCGGACGACGCCGTTGTGCGCGGGCATACCGCGCAAACAGGGACAGAGCGGCATTGTGCGCCGCCTGCGAAAATTCTGCCCGCACCCACTGCGATACCGCCGCACCGATCAGCCGCGCGCTCTCCATACCTGGTAACGCGAGCGCTGCAGCGCAAAGAACTCCACCACGCCCAGGGCGATGCTGCTGGTCACCAGCAGCGCGCGCAGCACGCTAGTCCTGACAGGGCTGCGCGGAGGCGTCATGGTGGACCATTCCGGTCGTACGGGTGGTGGGCAGGCCAAGGCTCAGCCATTGATCGTCAAACAACGCATCCAGCAGTTTCTGCAAGCCGATCCAGTTCCACAACATGGTGTGCACCTTTTGGGTGACGTGGCAAAACTGCCACCCCACAAGCCTACGTTCCGACTGTGACGGTTTCGCGTCAGTCGTGTGAGTGCAGGGTTACAGCCCGGCCAATTGCGCTGGCCAGCACAGCGGCGCTATGCTTCGCGACGCCAGCCATACCCCGCGAACCCCCACAACAACCCACTCCCCTTTTGACCGTGCCCAATGCCGTCTTGCCCGAACTCGTGGCATTGGAAAGGATCATTGAACAGGGCGGCTCGCATCTGCAGGTCAGGGTGGTGCGCGAGGTGTCGGCGACCGCTGGCGCGCGCTTTCCGATCCATGCCATCACTCTGGGCAACCCGGACGTGGAGGTGCCGGCGGTCGGATTTTTTGGCGGCGTGCATGGCCTGGAGCGCATTGGCGCCGAAGTGGTGATGGCCTACCTGCAGAACCTGGTGATGCGGCTGCCCTGGGACACCACACTGCAACGGCAGCTTGAAACGGTGCGGCTGGTCTTCATGCCCATCGTCAACCCCGGCGGCCTGTGGCTGGGCACACGTGCCAACCCGCGCGGTGTCGATCTGATGCGCAACGCCCCGGTCGACGCCCAGGATCGCGTGCCGTTCCTGGTGGGCGGCCAGCGCATCAGCGCCGGGCTGCCGTGGTACCGAGGCAGGCCGGGTGATCCGCTGGAGGTGGAGAGCCAGGCACTGTGTGAGGTGGTGAGCCAGGAGCTGCTGCGCCGCACCTTCAGCATCGCGCTCGATTGCCACTCGGGCTTTGGCGTCAGCGACCGCATCTGGTTTCCCTTCGCGCACCAGCGCAAGCCGATTGCGCACCTGGCCGAGATGCACGCGCTGAAAGAAATTTTCTGGCACGCCCACAACCAGCACCGCTACCTGTTCGAGCCGCAAAGCGTGCAGTACCTGGCCCACGGCGACCTCTGGGATCACCTCTACCTGCAGGCGTGCCGCGAGCCGGAGCGCACTTTTTTGCCACTGACGCTGGAGATGGGCTCGTGGCTGTGGATCAAGAAGAACCCGCGCCAGCTGTTCTCGCGCAAGGGCATCTTCAACCCGCTGATCGAGCACCGCCAGCAGCGCGTGTTGCGGCGCCACCTGTCGCTGCTGGATTTTCTGTCGCGCGCGGCCTGTGGGCACCACCTGTGGGCGCCAGCGCCGGCCACGCGCGCGCAACGCCACGCGCAGGCCCTGCACGACTGGTACTGAGGGCCGCTGCGTGGACACCTGGATTTTCCTGCGCGGTCTGAGCCGCGAAGCCGCCCACTGGGGGCCATTTGCCGATGAATTCCGCCAGGCACTGCCGGGTTCGACCGTCATCACGCTGGACTTGCCGGGCAACGGCGTGTGGCATGCCGCAGCCAGCCCGTTCTCGGTGGAGGCCATGGTGGCACACGCCCGCACCGAGCTGGCGCGCCGCCGTGAGAGGCCGCCGTACCGCCTGCTGGCCCTGTCGCTGGGCGCCATGGTGGCGACCGAATGGGCCCGCCACGCGCCGCACGAGGTGGCAGCCTGCGTGCTGATCAACACCAGCTTTCGGCCGTTCGGCCCCTTCTACCGGCGCCTGCGGCCGCGCAACTGGTGGCCGCTGCTGCGGCTGGCACTGCTGCGGGGCACGCCAGCCGATGCCGAGCAAACGGTGTGGCGCCTCACCAGCAACCAGCCCGCGCTGCGCGACGATGTGGTGGTCGCCTGGGTGGACGTCCGGCTGCAGCGCCCGGTTTCGCGTAGCAACGCGCTGCGTCAACTGGTCGCGGCGGCTCGCTACCGGGCGCCCGCCGCACCGCTACCGGTAGCGCTCCTGTTGCTGGCGAGCCAGCATGACGGCTTGGTGCATGTGGCGTGTTCACAGTCGATTGCCCGGCACTGGGGCTGCAGGCTGGCGCTGCATCCGTGGGCCGGCCACGATCTGCCGCTGGACGACCCGCAATGGGTGATCGATCAGGTGCGGCGATGGCTGGCCGGCACGCCCCAACCGCCGTTGGACTGATCGAAGGGGAAGGTGTGGAATTGGTGCGGCTGGCGGGGATCGAACCCACGACCCTTGGCTTCGGAGGCCAATACTCTATCCACTGAGCTACAGCCGCGTTGCGTGAACGCAGAGCACGATTCTCGCACACGGCACTCGGGTGCTGGCCGCGACCCTACGGGTTTCCACCGGGGCGCCCCTTATAATTGAAGGTTGATTTCAAAGCCCCGATTTACTTGAGGATGCCATGAGCCCCACCGGACCAGACTCTGCCCACGAAGAAGCCCACATCGGCCCGATCAAGAACCCGAAGCAATTGCTGGTGGCCGTGCTGTTTTCGTTCGTGGTGCCGATTTTCGCCATCATCGGTCTGGTGTATTACGTGGCCTCGGCGCCCAAGCCGGCGGCCGGCGCGGTTGATCCGCAGAAATCGGTGGCCGAGCGCATCCAGAAGATCGGCATGGTCGAGATTCGCGATGCCAACCGCGCGCTGAAGAGCGGCGACGCGGTGTACGCGGCGCAATGCGTGGCCTGCCACGGCGCCGGCGTGGCCGGTGCGCCCAAGTTTGGCGACGCCGCCGCCTGGGCGCCGCGCATCAAGACCGGCTACGAAGCGTTGCTCAATTCCGCCCTCAAGGGCAAGGGCGCCATGGGCGCCCAGGGCGGTGGCGACTGGGACGACCGCGAGATCGCTGCCGCCGTGGTCCACATGGCCAACGCCGCGGGCGGCAGCTTCCCCGCGCCGTCGGCCGCACCGGCTGCGGCGGCGTCCGCGCCCGCAGCGGCGGCGCCGGCCGCTGCACCAGCTGCAACGCCGGCACCCAACGCGGCCGTGGCACCCGTAGCCGCTGCTCCGGTAGCTGTGGCAGCGGCAGCGCCGGCAGCGGCCGCACCCGCCGCAGCGGTGATCAAGGCCAGCGCCAACGGCGAAGCCACGTACAAGGGCGTTTGCATGGCTTGCCACGCGGCGGCCGTGGCCGGCGCGCCGAAACTGGGCGACAAAGCGGCCTGGGCACCACGCATTGCCACCGGGCTGGACGCGATGACCAACAGCGTGCTCAAGGGCAAGGGCGCGATGCCGCCCAAGGGTGGTTCGGCCGCGCCTGACGCCGACATCCGCGCAGCGGTTGAATACATGGTCAACGCGGCCAAGTAAGCGGTCGCGCCGCCAGCCTGGGCGCCGCGCTCCTCGCGCTCAAACAATAGCCGGTTCAGAACCGGCTTTTTTCATGGTTTTGATGCCGAACAGGCCTGCGGTCGGCGTCATTTGGTCAAAGTTTGCTATTCTTTATGTAGCATTACCTGTGCCGCCGCCGGGCTGCGCACATAGCCAAAACGCGTCGGCAAATCGCGCGCCGGCACCTCCACCGGCACCCACAGGCCCTGCTCCACCGCCTCGGCGGCCAGCCCCACGTCCTGCGTGTGGACCAGGCCAAAACCGAGGTCGGTATCCAAATACACACGGCCGTGCTCGTCGGTCACGCAACGCTGCGGCACGGCCGCCTCGCCGGTGTGGGCCGCTACGGTGAAACCCGGCGAGGCGTCGGCCGCGCGGTTGATGCGCCAGATGAGCGGCGCGACTTCCAGCTCCACATAGACACGCTGCGGGCCGTTCTGGAAAAACCATTGCCCGGTGGCATCGCTGTCGTAGTTGCGGTGAATGAAGTCGACCAGCTTCTCATGCTTGAGCAGCGAGCCCCTGGCGCCCGGCACGCCACTGTCAAACGCGCCCAGCGCCTGCACCCGGTCATCGCGCATGTACCAGCCGCCGCGCGCGTCCAGCGCCAGCCAGCCGTAACAGTGCGGCACGTTCGGCCATTTGGCCAAGGCTTGGCGGACGATGTCATCCATAAAAGGATTATGACCCCCACGCTCGCCCACTGCGTGTGGGTCGCTGCCCCCCAAGGGGGCGCGTTTCGCCTTGGGGCGGCCCGGCGGGGAAACCTGCCCCCCACGCTCCGCCGCTGCGCGGATCGCTGCCCCCCAGGGGGGCGCGTTTCGCCTTGGGGCGGCCCGGCGGGGAAACCTGCCCCCCACGCTCCGCCGCTGCGCGGATCGCTGCCCCCCAGGGGGGCGCGTTTCGCCTTGGGGCGGCCCGGCGGCGAAACCTTAGCGTGTGTGCTGCTTTAACCAGCCGCCGACCGCATCGGGCATATGTCGCACATGGCTGGGTACGCGCCCCTGCGGGAAGCCGACGTGGCCGCCGTGCGCGGGTTGCCACAGGGTGACATGGTCGCCCACCTGGTTCTGGTGCGGCAGGCACCAGGCCGGCACGAACGGGTCGTTGCGGGCGTTCAGCACCAGCGCCGGGATGCGGATGCGGGCCAGGCGCGGCTTGGCCGAGGCGCGGGCCCAGTAGTCTTCGGTGCTCTTGAAACCGTGCAGCGGCGCGGTGAAGACGTTGTCAAACTCGTACAGGTCGCGCGCGGCGGCCAGCGCGTCGCGGTCAAACAGGCCGGGGTGTTGCGCCAGCTTTCTCAGCGCCTTGGGCTTCATGGTGTTGAGGAACATGCGGGTGTAGACCAGCCGGTTGAAGCCGCGCCCGATCGCCCAGCCGCCCGCCGCCAGGTCGATCGGCGAGCAGACCGAGGCCACCGCGCGGGCGATGCCTGCCGCTGATTCGCCCATCTCGGCGGCCCAGCACATCAGCGCGTTGCCGCCGAGCGAGATACCGACCGCCACGATAGAAGCCCCCACGCTCGGCACTGCGTGTCCGTCGCTGCCCCCCGAGGGGGCGCTCGCGCCTTGGGGCGGCCCGGCGGCGCTCAACACCGCCGAGTTGCGCTGTCGATCACGCAGACGGGCCAGTATCCAGCCGATCTCTTCAAAGTCGCCCGAGTGGTAGGCGCGAGGGCCGCGGTTGAGCTCGCCGCTGCAGCCGCGGAAGTGCGGCACGCAGAAGGCCATGCCGTGCTCGCTGGCGAAATCGGCGAAGGCCTCGGAGTAGTGGCTGCGGGAGGAGCCTTCGAGGCCGTGGAAAAGTACGAGGAGTGGCTTTTGCCTGGCGTGCGGTGACGGTTGTCCTGAATCAGGGTCAGAGCCGAAATGCGCGTCGGCACCCACTTCGCCGGCCAAACCACGCGCGCAATTCGGATCCGACCCCGATTTCGCAGGCGCACCCGGTGCGGCGGCCGGGTTCAATCCTGTCGTTGACGGAGCGCCATCGCTGTCTTGCAGAAAATCCACATCGATGAAGTCGCCATCCGGCGTGTCCCAGCGTTCGCGACGGTACTGGGGGTGGGCGCCGAACACGCGGCGGGCGTAAAGGGCGGGCCAGATGGTTTGCAGGTTGCCGCCGGGCAGCCACGCGGGCGCTACATAATTCACAGCAAACTATGACCAGTGGATGAGGACAACAGGGCTAAACCGTTGAAAAACGGCCCAAAACCGCGTGGCGGGGCCGCCAGCAGCCGGGCCGCCCGAAGCAACGTCGGCGGGACTGCAGCCGCAGCAGTCCGGGCGCCTGGCCGCGCGCATCCATGCAGCACCTGCGGCGCGTCGCTCGCATCCCGCAGCTCGCGCGGCGAGCCGGGGCTGGCGTGGTGGGCCACCATGCGCCAGCCTTGCGCGGTCTTGTGGTACACGTTGGTGGCGATGACCCAGGCCTCGCGC
>JANOBJ010000080.1:0-19003 GCA_031411575.1 Betaproteobacteria bacterium
TGCTGGAGTTGAAGGCGCGCTCGCAGACCTCGGCGGCCATCAAGTCGCTGCTCGGCCTGGCGCCGAAGACGGCGCGCCGGATCGCGGCGGACGGCTCTGAAGAGGACATCCCGCTGGCCAGCGTGCATGTCGGCGACAAACTGCGCGTGCGACCGGGCGAGAAGGTACCGGTCGACGGGGTGGTCGTCGAGGGCAGCAGCGCGCTGGACGAGTCCATGCTGACAGGCGAGCCGCTGCCCGTGACCAAGCGCGTGGGCGACAAGCTGATCGGCGCCACGCTCAACACCAGCGGCGCGCTGGTGATGCAGTCCGAGCATGTCGGCTCGGCCACCGTGCTGTCCCAGATCGTCCAGATGGTGGCACTCGCCCAGCGGTCGCGCGCGCCGATGCAACGCATGGCGGACGCGGTGGCCGGCTACTTTGTCTATGGCGTCGTGGCGGCTGCGCTGTTGACCTACCTGGGTTGGGGCCTGTTCGGGCCTGAGCCGAGCTGGGTATACGGCCTGATCAATGCCGTGGCCGTGCTAATCATCGCCTGCCCCTGTGCGCTGGGCCTGGCCACGCCGATGTCGATCATGGTCGCCACCGGCCGCGGGGCCACCCAGGGCGTGCTGTTTCGCGATGCGGCAGCCATCGAAAACCTGCGCAAGATCGACACCCTGATCATCGACAAGACGGGCACCCTGACCGAGGGACACCCCCGGTTCGACCGCGCGATCGCCGCGCCCGGCTTCGACGCCGACGAGGTGCTGCGCCTGGCCGCCAGCCTCGACCAGGGCAGCGAGCACCCGCTGGCCGATGCCATCGTGGGCGCCGCCCGCGAGCGCGGCATGGCGCTGGACAAGCCCGAGGGCTTTGAATCCAGCTCGGGCATCGGTGTCAGCGGCACCGTGGCTGGCCACCGACTGGCGCTGGGCAACAGCACCCTGATGCAGCAGATTGGCGTGGCTGTGGACAGCCTGGCCGCGCAGGCCGAAGTGCTGCGCGCGGAGGGCGCCAGCGTGATGCACCTGGCGGTGGACGGGCAACTTGCCGGCCTGCTGGCGGTGTCCGACCCGGTCAAGGCCAGCACGCCCGAGGCGCTGGCCACGCTCAAGGCAGCCGGCCTGCGCATCGTGATGGCCACCGGCGACGGCCACACCACGGCCAAGGCAGTGGCCGCACGCCTTGGCATTGACGAGGTGCACGGCGAAGTGAAGCCGGCCGACAAGCTGCTCCTCGTCGAGCGGCTGCAAAAAGAGGGTCGCATCGTGGCCATGGCCGGAGACGGCATCAACGACGCGCCGGCGCTGGCCAAGGCCGATGTCGGTGTGGCCATGGGAACGGGCACCGACGTGGCGATGAACAGCGCGCAGATCACCCTGGTCAAAGGCGACTTGCGGGGCATTGCCATCGCCCGCGCGCTGTCAGACGCCACTGTGGCCAACATGAAGCAGAACCTGCTGTTTGCATTCTTGTACAACGCGCTGGGCATCCCGATTGCGGCCGGCGTGCTGTACCCGATGACTGGCTGGCTGCTGTCACCGCTGATCGCGGCGCTGGCCATGAGCCTGAGTTCGGTGTCGGTGATCGGCAACGCCCTGAGGCTGCGCAACAGCCGCCTGTAGCCCGGCGGTGCGCGCGGTTTGCACACTGTGCGGGCGCCGCCTACTATCCAGCGGTGCCGGTGACTGCGCGCACTGCCTGCGCGTGGCGCGTCGCGTCTGCCGAAGGAGCCATCATGCGAATCCGATCCGCGGTCATGAGTACCGCCTTGCTGCTGGCCAGTACCGGCGCTGGTGCCGATGAGACCTGCAACTCGCCCTACATGTCCAAGCTCATCAAGGGCCAGGAAGACTACGTGCACGTATGGACGCTGGGCGTGGAGGGCTGGGGTGACGGCGCCGACAAGCTGGTAACGGTGGACGCCAACCCCAAGTCCAAAACCTACGGCAAGGTGGTGCATACAGTGTCGGTGGGCGGGCGCGGCGAGGCGCACCACATGGGCTTCACCGACGACCGCCGATTCCTCTGGGCGGGCGGGCTGGAGAGCAACAAGATCCACGTGTTCGACGTCGGCGCCAACCCCGCGAAGCCGAAGCTGGTGCGCACCCTCACCGACCTGGGCGCCAAGACCGGCTACGCCGGGCCGCACACCTTCTACGCGCTGCCGGGGCGCATGCTGATCGGCATGCTGTCCAACACCGCCGACAAGGGCGGCGTCACCGGCCTCGCTGTGTACAACAACAAGGGCCAGTTTGTCGCCAAATACCCGATGCCGACCGCCGAAATCGGCGGCGTCAAGGGTGATGGCTATGGCTACGACATCGCCGTCAACCCCGCGAAAAACGCGCTCTTGACCTCCAGCTTTACAGGTCTGGACAACTACCGGCGCGAGCTGGGCGCGGTGGTGGGCGACCCCGCTGCCATGAAGAAATTTGGCGGCACGATGGTGATGTGGGACCTGAAAGCCATGAAGCCGACACAGGTGTTCAGCGTGCCCGGCGCGCCACTGGAAATCCGCTGGTCACTCAAACCCGGGGACAACTGGGCCATCACCGCCACCGCACTCACCTCCAAGCTGTGGCTGGTAAAACCCGGCGCCGACGGCAAGTGGCAGGCGAAAGATGCCGGCACCATCGGCGACCCGGCCAAGATTCCGCTGCCAGTTGACATCTCGATCACCGCGGACGGCAAGGGCCTGTGGGTCAACACCTTCATGGACGGCATGACGCGCTACTTTGACTTGTCCAACCCCGAACAGGCCAAAGAGGTGTACGCCAAGCAGACCGGCAAGCAGGTCAACATGGTGTCGCAAAGCTGGGACGGCAAGCGCGTCTACATCACCTCCAGCCTGCTTGAAAAATGGGACAAGGCCGGCGCCGACAACGAGCAGTTTTTGCGCGCGTTCAACTGGGACGGCAAGGAGCTGAAGCCCGCCTTCGAGGTGGACTTTGCCAAGGAAAAACTCGGCCGTGCGCATCACATGAAGTTCAGTGCCAAGGGCGGTGGCGCCACCGCGCTGGGCGCGCCGCCGCCCTCAACGACCTTCGCACAGGCGCGCTGATGCGCGTGCACGACGGCGTGAACGCGCCCGGGCGACGCGGTTTTTTGCTGGCTGCCGCGCTGGCGGCAGCGGGGGTGGCACGCGCTGCTGCGGACCCGACCCAGCCGCTGGCCCCGCGCATGGACTTTGTGCCGCCACCGCCCGGCAGCTACACGTTGCAGCGCATCCAGACCTGCCCCGACGGGCTGCTGACTGACGCGGCGGCGCGCACGGTCGCCCTGCGCGAGCTGACGACAGCGAAGATCACTCTGCTGTCGTTCTTCTACACCTACTGCACCGACGCCTGGGGCTGCCCGTTCGCGTACACGACGCTCACCAGCCTGCGCAACACCCTGCTGGCCGAGCCGGCGCTCGCGCGGCGCGTGCGCTTCGTCAACATCAGCTTTGATCCGGAACACGACGACCCAGAGACGCTGCGCCGGTACGCAGGTCGGCTGCATGCGGAGCCACGCTTTGAATGGCGCTTTGCCACCGCGCGTTCGCTGCGCGAGTTGCTGCCGCTGCTCGACGGCTTCGGCCAGGACGTGGCCATCGTCAACGACGCGCAGGGCCGCCCGACGCGGTTGCGCAACCACATGCTCAAGCTTTTTTTGATCGACTCGCGCGGCGTGGTACGCGAGATCTACAGCTTGGACTACCTGCAGCCGCCGGTGTTGCTCAACGACATTCGCACGCTAGCGCTCGAGGCGGGTGGGCGTTGAGTGACTGGGATCGAAGCGCCCGCCGCGCACTCGCGTCACCGCAGCTTTCGACGCTCCTGCCGACCGTAGCGAAAGTAGTGTTCAGTTGCAGATTTGACCGCGCCGCCGGCGACACCTTTTGCAACGTCGGGATTGGCCTTCAGATATGCCTCTTCGGAAAACGCCCCTCGCCTTCCCTCCTTGTGCCCAAAAATGGCAAAGTGCGCCCATGCGGACTCCAGGGAACCATTCGCTACGGCTGCAGCGACGTCCGGGTTCGAGGCCAAATACGATTTTTCGGTGAAGGCTTGGTACTCCTCCGCCAGATTGCCAACATCCTGCGGTGGCCGCTTCAGCCAGAGCGAGTCGCCTTCCGGCACCAGTTTGAGTCCACGGCAGTCACTTTCTGAGTAGTAGTGGAACACCAGTGACTTTCGCGTCCGCTTACGATCGGCGATCGGTCCACCGCCGTGCAACAGATGCGCATGCCAGATAAAGACGTCTCCCTTGACCGCCGAGAACCGCTTTTTTTCAAGGCCCCGGCTGGCAACCGCCGACTGCATGTACTGGTCCCACTTGAGCATCTCGCCAGGAATGAAGTGGTAGCTGTTGTTGCTGAACTTCATCTGTTCGATCTGATGACTGCCAGGAAAATACTCGAGCTGGCCCGCATCTGCGTGGGAGTCTTCCAGCGCCACCCAAATGGCAATCAGGTGCCCGGGCGTTTTGGGCGTCATGTACAGCGAGTCAACATGCGGGGGTTGTGCACTGCCTTTCTCGAAAAAGAGACTGTTGCACAAGACAGGGGTCTGGCCCAGCAGTGTCTTGAGGATGGCGACGATTCGCGGCGACAGGGCCAGGTTACGCACCGCATCCACATCCAGGTGCAGATCATTCACCTTGAACCGACCATCCTGCAGGGCTGATTGAGGCAACATGCCCGCGAGCGTCCGCTCACCTGTGTCCAGGTTGTCCACGACGATCTCCATCGGGCGCTTTTTGACTGCTGTCCTGGATGCGTCTAGCGCTTTGTCCACCTCTTTGGTGGAGTAAAAGCCATTGAGGACCAGAAAACCATTGGAATGAAAAAAATCTGCATCCTGAGCCATGTTGCGCCTGCGAGTACCTTGGTATGCAAATTTTGACACAGGGCACTTCTCTGGAAATGCTCCCGACGTGGCTCTTCACGTCGCCCAGCCACCGCGGTTCCACTACGTGGCATGCGTACAACAAAACAGCGTCCAACGCACCGCCGTACGACGTGTCTTGTGCCAGCTGTGTAGAAGACTGCCCGGGTCCGCGGCGGGTCAAGGTGATCGATGGCCGCAAACCTGCGACACCTATGCCGCGTCCTTGCCGCCCGACTGCGCGCCGACCTGGGGGTCTTCGCCCTTTGATTTGCTCCGGCCCTTCTCTTCGGCGCGCTGGAGTTCCTGCGCTTCTTCTTGGGTCAGCGGTGGCGCATCTGCCGCGGCCTGTTCCACCTTGCCTGCCTTCACAAAAGCCTGCTCCGACTGGTTGAATCGCTTGGCGGCCTCGTAGTCGCCTTCGCCCTGCACTTTGGTCATGGTTCGCTCCGTCTGTGGGTTGCCTGATGGGGATGGACCTTGACGTTCGGTGCCGGCGGCGCCAAGGTAGGGTTGGGCTGCGCGGCCGGCGCGCAAAAGCCTCAGGTCCAGGGTAGCGAGTCCGCTGCCAAGCGTCTGTAGGTCGCGCAACAGCAACCGTGTGGGAGGCCGCTGACGGCGCGGCAGTGAAGGTCAGGCGCTGGCGGCGGGCGGTTCGCGCCGTGCCGCCGGGCTAACCGTCACGCCGCGGCGGGCCGCTGCTTGAGCAGCTCCACCACGGCGGCGGCCAGTGCCTGCAGTTGCTCGATCTGATCGGCAGAGATTTTGCGGGGCTGGAAATCGTAGGCGCACAGCGTGCCCAGCGTCTGCCCGGCCACCACCAGCCTCGCTGCTGCATAAAAGCGGATGTGTGGTGCGCCCACCACCAGAGGGTGCGACGCGAAACGCGCATCGGCCGCAGTGTCCTCGGCAATGATCACGTCCTCCGTCGAGCTGAAAACTGTTTCGCAAAACGATGTTTCTGCCGACGACTCACGGTTCGGAAGACCCACGCAGGACTTGAACCAGTCGCGCTCGCCATCCAGCAGATTGACGATGGCGATGGGGACACTCAGGCTCTTGGCAAGCAGTTGGGTGAGGTCGTCGTAGGCGCGCTCGGTCGGTGAATCCAGGATCAGGTGCCTGCGCAACTCTGCGAGGCGGGACGGGTCTTTGCGCATTGCCCCAGTATACGGACGGTAGCGTACGCCCGTTGGCGACCGGCAATGGGCGCACCCCGCATCAGCCCCGCAGGGCCGCGGAAGCCGGTTTCAAGGTTAAAAAGTGCCGATTGTCCACGTCGCCTGGTCATTGTGCGCTATACATTTTATAGCATTCTGTGATCACGACCAGTGCGGCTTGCGTTTGCCCAGAAACGCCGCGATCCCCTCCTGCCCGTCTGGCGCCACGATCCCGGCCGCGATGGCGCAGCTGGCCATCGCGTAGGCGTCGGGCTGGGCCAGCTCAAGCTGCTGGTAGAACACGCGCTTGCCGCTGGCCAGCACGGCGCTCGACTGGCCGGCCAGCAGCTGCACCAGCGCGTTGGTCTCAGTGTCCAGCGCCTCGGGCGCCACCACGCGGTTGACCAGGCCCATCTCATACGCGCGCTGCGCGCTCACGGTGGCGCCCGTCAGCAGCATTTCCATCGCGTGCTTGCGCGACACCACACGGCCCAGCGCCACGCCGGGCGTGGTGCAGAAAATGCCGTTGTTAACGCCCGAGGTGGCAAAACTCGCGGCACTGGACGCCACCACCAGGTCACACGCCGCCACCAGCTGGCAGCCCGCCGCGGTGGCCACGCCGTGCACGCGCGCGACCACGGGCTGCGGCAGCGCGCCGAGCGCCATCATCATGCGGCTGCACTGCACGAACAGCGCCTCCACCGTGGCCTGGTCGGGCAGTGCGCTGATCTCCTTCAGGTCATGGCCCGCACAGAAGCCCGGGCCGTTGGCCGCCAGCACCACCACTTTGACCGACCGGTCGGACGCAATTCCGTCCAGCTCGTGTTGCACGGTCGCAAGCAAGGCGGACGACAGCGCGTTGTACTGGCGCGGGCGGTTCAGCGTGAGCGTGGCCACGCCGGCTTCGTCGTGGCGCAGCAACATGGGCTCGAGATCACTTGGGGTCATGGCCTGCCTCTTGCATTGATGGGGATAAGTTGACACAGGTTAAACCAAAGCCTGAGACCAGCGGTTACAACCGACTGCAGCCGATCCTTGATGTGCAGGGACGGTGGACCTATAGTGGTGTCTCCATCTGCCATCGGCAGATGGCCGGCTTTCAACGTGGAGTTTTGCGTGACAAGCCACAAGTTGTACTCTCCCACCCCCGACCGTGATGCCGCGCTGGCGCAGTACCGCAGCCGCGCGGGTATCTATGACCTGGAACTGACGCCGTTCGAGCCGGTGCGCCGGCTCGCTATCCAGCGGCTGGACTTGCGACCCGGCGAGACGGTGCTCGACGTGGGCTGCGGCACCGGCCTGAGTTTGCAGGCGCTGGCCGAAGGCGTGGGCGCCCGCGGGCGCGTGATCGGCATCGAGCAATGCCCCGAGATGATCGAGCAGGCTGAAGCGCGTGTGCACGGCCACGGTTGGCCGCAGGTCACGCTGCTGAATGCGCCGGTGGAGGACGCCGCGATAACGGTGCGCGCCCACGCCGCTCTGTTTCATTTCACCCACGACATCCTGCGGCATCCGCCGGCGGTGGCGCGGGTGTTTGCGCACCTGCGGCCAGGCGCGCGCGTGGTCGCGGCCGGGCTCAAGTGGGCCGGCCCCTGGTCGTGGGCGGTGAACGGCTTCGTGCTGGGCGCAGCGCTGCATTCGGTGACCGCGCTGGATGGCCTGAGCGAGCCCTGGAGCGAGCTGGCCGACCGGCTGGACGATTTCACCGTGCAGCCCGCGCTGTTTGGCGGCGGCTATGTCGCCAGCGGCGTGGTGAAAGGGCCGGCCGCGCGACTGGGGAGCACCCCCGAGCCGATCCGGCTGCGGCGCGCCAAAACACCGCATTTGTAAGCGATTTATGCCTGTGGTCAGCTTCGGACGGTCATTGTTTGCTATTATTTATATAGCATTGTAGTCAATTGTCCGCAGCGGTCGGCGATGCCGCGCTGCACAACAGCAATTCATTGGGCCCGACCCACCCGGTCGGCGTATCGAACACGCCCAGTTGCCGCGCCATGTCATCCCACGCGGCTTGCCGGGCAGCCGCAGGCAATGGGGCCAGCAGTTCCATGATGGGGGAACCCGAGGCTCGCACGAAGTCGATGTAATGCTGGCTGGCAGGCAGCCGAAACGGCGCCGCGATCGGCTGGACAGTGATGTCGATCCAGCCCGCCTCTTGCATCAGCCGTGGCAGCAAACCGGGCTCGCCCAGGCTCATCAGCGTACCGGGCTCGACTGGCGAGCGCGCCGGTAACCCTGCGTGCCTGAGCGCGGTCGACATCAGGATGCCCAGACACGGGTTGTGCTGCGGCTGCGAGAAGACCAGCGCACTAAAACGGCCACCGGGCTTGAGCGCCTGGCGGGCCGCCGTCAGCGCCTCCAGCGGCGCCGCACAGAACATCAGGCCGAGCCGGGACACCGCAGCGTCGAAGCCGGCGCCCGCCAGCCCGAGCGCCTGCGCATCGGCAACACGCGTGTCGACCCAGCCAAACCCGGCGGCGCGCGCGTTGGCGTGCGCCAGGGCCAGGATGCGGGGCGAGATGTCGGTCGCCAACACTGAACCCTGCGGGCCGACGCGGCGCGCGACGGCCAGCGTCTGGTCGCCGGCGCCGGCCGCAATATCCAGCACGCGGGCGCCGGGCGCGATGTGCGCGGCGTCCAGCATGGCCGCTGTCGCTTCCTGCAGCCAGGCGTGGATCACATCGGTGTGGCGGTTCCAGCCTTCAGCGGCCTGGTCCCAGGGGTGGCTGCCGGCGGGTGTCGCCAGCAGTTCTGCGCGCGGCATGGCTCATTCCACCCGGATGCCGGCCGTGCGAATCAGGGGCTCCCAGTAGCGCTGTTCGGCCGCAATCCGCGTGGCCAGGGCGGCCGGTGTGCTGGACATGGGCACCATGCCCGACTCGGCGAACGCGGCGGCCAGTTCCGGCCGGCCGATGGCGCCGCGCAGCAGCTGAGACGTCGCCTCCAGCATGGCTGCGGGCACGCGTGCGGGCATGAAGAACGCGAACCACTCGCGCACCACGATGTCGCGCATGCCCTGCTCCGCGAAGGACGGCACATCGGGCAAATAGCTGCTGCGCTGCACGCCCGACGTAGCCAGCACGCGCAACTTGCCAGCCGCCCGGTGCTGGCGAAGCAGGCCCTCGGGCAGCACCAGCGCCGCGATTTGCCCGCCCAGCAGATCCACCATGGCCGGTGGGCCACCGGCATACATCACGTGCTGCCAGGGCACGCCGGCCTCGCGGAACAGCATCACTTCCAGCAAATGCGGCAAGGTTCCCGTGCCCGGCGAGCCGATGTTGGCGAGCTTGGGGTTGCGGCGAATCCAGTCGATGAACTCGCGCACCGTGCCAACGCTGGCGGGCACGGCCGGACCGACCGCCAGCGCCAGTGTCATTTCCGCCGCCAGTGACACCGGCTGCAGATCGAGCACCGGGTCGTAGGCCAGCTTGTCGTACAGGTAGGGGTAGACGGTGGCGATGGCGCCCTGCGCCAGCAGCACGGTCGAGCCGTCGCTGGGGCCCGATTTCAGCGCGTTGACCGCAATCTGTCCGGCGGCACCCGGCCGGTTTTCCACCACCACGCCACGCGGGTAGCTGCCCGCCAGTTGCTCGGCCACGCGGCGCGCCACGATGTCGGGGATGCTGCCTGCCGGCCCGGTGCACAGCACGCGCAGTTGATCAGCGGGCGACTGCGCTCGCAACGCGCCCCAGCACCCCAGGGCAAGCAGCGCGGCGGAGCCATGGCGAAGAAACGCCCGTCGCAGGTGAGGGTTTGCAGTCACGTTGGAGTCCTTCCCGGAGTGGGGCGCCGGTGCAGCGCTCCTGTGAAGCAAGAATAGGCGGCCGCATCCTAAAAATGGCTTAGAGATTGCGAAGTCCGGCCACCAGGGCGTCGGTCTCCGGCGCGGGCCGGATGCCCAGCACCACCGACAGCTGCTGGCGGCAGCGCCGATACGCCTCATAGGCCTCGGCCGGCTGGCCCAGCCTCAGCAGGCAGCTGATCAGGTGGCGGTAGATGTCTTCCGCCAGCGGCTGCTGCTCGATCACGCGCCGGTAGATGCGTGCGGCCTTCGCGGGATGTCCGGCCGCCTCGACCCGATCACCCGCCGCGCCCATCTGCCGCACAAAACGCGACTGGACACGCCGGCGCGCGGCCACCACGTCGGCCAGCTCGTCCTCGCCCGGCAGGAAATCACCCTGGTACAGCGCCAGCGCCTGTTCGACCTGTTCGATCAGCAGCGCCGGGTCAGCCGCATGCGCGCCATCGTCCCGGACATCCAGCCGCGCGAGGCAGGCTTCCAGCGCTGCCAGATCGGTCCAGCAGGTGGCGGCGTCCAGGCTCAGGCCGCCAGCATTCAGTTGCACATGGCGGTCACCGCCGAGCAGCTTGCGCAGCCGGTGCAGGGCATTGTCGAACGAGTTGCGCGCTGCGTCACCCGCCGCCTCGGGCCAGAGCGCGGCACACAGTCGCGCCACCGGCACCGACGTGCCGCCCAACGCAATCAGCAGCTTCAGCAGGTCCAGTGGCTTGCGGCTTTCCTTGCGCGCGGTTTTTTCGTCTTCGCCCCGCCGCACCAGCGCAAACCGGCCCAGCGTGCGGATGCGGATCGGCCACGGCCAGTGGTCGCCGGCACCCAGCGGCGCGGGTAGCCCGTAGCGGCTGACGATGTGCACCGCAAACGGGGCGTCAATGCCATGTTCGAGTGCCAGCGATGCCAGACGCGACATCATGTCGCCGCAGCAATAGGGCATGGGGCCGAAGTCGTAGCCATACTGGCGTCCGGTTGCGAAGGCGCGGGCCAGCGCGGCCAGGCAGCGCTCCCGGTCGCCCAGCCGATCAGCCAGCTGGGCCTCAATCAGCGCGGCAATCCAGTGGTGCCAGCGGCACACCGCGTGAAACGGGTGCGCCAGCGTGGCCTGCAGCGCCGTTTCGGCCTCGTCCAGTGCGCCAGCCTGGGTGGCGGAGAGCGTCTGGCCCAACAGGGCAATGTGTTCGCGCATGGGCCAGCCGCTGGCCTGGCCACTGACAACCGCTGCGCGCATCAGCAGGGCGGCGTTGCTCCAGTCGCTGTCCAGCAGCATCAACAGGCCCCGCAGGAACTCGTAGGTGGTGGTGTCAATCGGGTTGGATGCATCCAGCACGCCGGCCGTTTCGTGCAGGTGCGCACGGGCCAGACCAGCGTCGCGCGCGGCCAGCGCGGCATGGGCCATCATCAGATGCGCCTTGGCACGCAGCTGCGGCTGGCCCGATCCGGCAATCGCCAGCGCCCGTTGCGCGTAGTCGAGCGCTTCCTCCACGCGCCCCAGCAACGAGCGAACGAGCATGCCCACGCCATACCAGCGCAAGAGCGTGGCGGGTGCCACGATTTGCGCGGCGCACATGCGGTCAATCTTGACAATGATGCGATCCAGCCGCACCGTCTGGCCAGTCCACAACAGGTAGTACGCGAGCGATCCCAGCAAGATGCGCTGGCTGGCGCCCAGTGGCTGATCCAGCAGGCGTTCGGCGAGATCGGCCAGGGGCGCGGTCAACGTGTGGGCGGTCTTGCGGTGAACAAAGGCCGCCAGCAGACCCGGCAGCACGCGCAGATCGGTTTCGTCATCACGACTGTCGAGGTAGGTTGGCGCATAGGCCTCAAGCACCGGCAACCAGGGCACCAGCGCGTCGAGGCTGGCGCCCAGGAACACGATCGCGTCCGCTGCCGCTGCCGCGGCATAGAAGGAGCCGCGCGCGTTTCCGACCGCCAGAAAACCCCGGTGCGACTGGTCCAGGTGGTGCAAGGCTTTGGCAGGATCGGCGGCCATCTCGCAGAACCCGAGCCAGTACGAGGCCTGCGGGTCGGCGCGCTCGGCCTCAGGCATTGCCACAATCCAGTCGCGCACGACTGCGGTTCGGCCCTGTGCGACAAAGCGGCCCGCGTGTACCGCCAGCAGGCTCAGGGCTTCGCCCCAGGCCTCAGCCTGCAGGAGCTGCGTGATGGCCGCGTCGGCCTGACCATGGGCGGCCAGCAACTGGGCGGCCTCGATGCGCAGCGCCTGCAACTGGGCCGCGTCGAGCTTGTCGGCCGCGCGCGCCCGCAGGAACTCGCCAAACAGCGCATGAAAGGTGTAGGCCGGCGGCGGGCCGGCGCGACGGTCGGTGAACAGGCTGCGGCGGGCCAGATCAGCCAGCAGTTCGGCAGCGCGCGCGTGGCCGCTGATCGCCACCGCCATCGGCGCGCTGGCACTGGGCAGGAACGCGATGCGTGTCAGCGCGGCTGCGTCATCGGGGTCCATCCGCCCGACCACTTCGCCGGCGAAGTAGGCAAACAACCGGTCTCGGGCCGCGCCACTGTGCAACGCCGCGTCGGCGTCCAGGTCGCTGCGCGCGGCGAGCAGCAGGATCATCGCCGCGGCCCAGCCATCGGTCGCCTGCCGCAAGGCCGTGGGTGACCACGCGCGGCCGTGCAAGCTGACCAGGCGCTGCGTCTCGTCGTCGGTGAAGCGCAATGAGGGCGCCTCGATCAGCGCCATCTGCTGACCACCCAGGGCGCGCGCGTAGCCGGCGGGGGGCAGCTCACGGCTGATGGCGACCACGCGCGCCTGCAGCGGCAGCTCGGCCAGCGCCCCGGCCAGCCCGGCATGGAGCAGCGACGCCGGGCCGAGCTCCTGTACGTTGTCCAGCACCAGCACCCACGGCGGATCGAGCGCGAGTGCCAGCGCCCGGAAACAGCGCCGGATAAAGGCCGGCACATCGCGCAAGTCATCCGCATTGGGCAAGGGCAGGTTCAGCTTGCGGCGCGACGCCCGCAGTACCGCCGCGCGCAGAAAGTGGATGAAGGTCGCCGGATCGGCGTCGCCCGCATCCAGCTGGAGCCACAAACATGGGATACCCCGTGCATCGAGGTAGCTGGCCACCAGCGTGGTCTTGCCGATGCCCGGCGGACCCGCGATCCACAGTCCCGGCGCGTCGCTGGCATCCAGCTCGGCAAACAGCCGGTCACGGTCAAAGACCCGCCCCAGGCGCGGCTGGCTCAGCTTGCCGAGTGTGGGCGGGCGGCTGGCTCGTGGCATTGGCATCGGCGAACGGAGCGCGGTACCGCACCGATCAGGATTGAGCCCGGAGCAGCCTGCGGAGCGGAGAACGAAGCAACATGAACCTGACTGTATCAGCGGACTTGCCGCCAGGGCGCCGCTGGCTGCCAGGACGCCCCAAACACCGCATTTTTAAGCGATTTATGCCTGTGGTCAGCTTCGGATGGTCATTGTTTGCTATTATTTTAGTAGCGTATGGTTCTCGCTACCCGGTACGGATTCATGCCGGCCGGGCGCCGGGCGCATGGCTCAATGCACCACTTCCAGCACCGACACCGTACCGGCCACCTCATTGGCCGTCACGACATACAGGCGCCCCTTGCGGTGCAGGAACTTGATGCCTTCGGGGTTGGAGCCGACCGCCATGATGTCCACCACGCGCGGGCTGGCGGGTTGCGTCACGTCCACCAGGGCAACCGCGTTGGCGCGCTCCAGGCCCACAGCCACCAGGGTCTTGCCGCGGTGCTGCGTCAGGTCCAGTCCCTCGGGCTCGGAGCCGCCCCGGTTGCTGCGGGCATCGGGGTACAAGCCGGCGGCGGCGGCGGCGTCATCGAGTTGCGAGCCGGTGTCGCCAAACAGCGCGCCGCTGCGGGCGTCGAACACGCTCACGGTGCGTCCGCCACGTGGGCCGCTGGCGCCAGCCCCGTTGCGGGTGTCGCCCTCGTCGGCGGTGACGAAGAAGTTGCCGCGGGGGTCCACCGCGATGCCATCGGGTTCGCGGTAGGCGGTCAGGGACGACAGCGGCAGGTAAGTGTTGTCGGTGGTGGTCAGGTCAGCCAGGTGCGAGGTTTGGCCCAGGCCGAAGAAGGTGAGTTCGCCTGAACGCAGCTCCAGTCGCACCACCCCGCTGTTTTCCTGCAGCGTCACGTAGGCGTAGCGGCTGTCGCGGCTGAACGCCACGCTTTCGGGCTCCAGCGTCTCGGGTGTGTTGTCCACCGGCAGTCGAGCCAGGTCGTCGGTGCGGCCCGTGCTGAAACCGGCAACGCCAGCCTGCGAGGGCAGCGCCACCTGGGTAATGACGAGCGGCGCTGGCGCGCGGCCGCGGAAATCGTCCAGATCCACCACTGACAGCGAGCCCGCGCCACCGTTGGCGCCTGTGCCCGTTCCCTCGGCTTCGTTCGCCACCACGGCGTATTTGCCGTTGGGCGCGATGGCCACGGAATCCGGCTGGATGCCGACCGCCGCACTGGCCAGGAAGGTGCCGTCCAGCCGGTACGCCAGGACCTTGCCGACCTGCCCGGGCGTGCCGACCACGACCAGAAAGTAGTCGCGCTGGGGATGGATCGCGGCCGAGTTGGGCGTGCCGCCGGCCAGACCGATCTCGATGCGGCGAACCAGCCGGGGCGAGGCGGGCTCCGACAGGTCGAGCACATCGATGCTGCCGGCCACGTTGGTCAGGACGGCCATGCCGTCATCGCGCAGGCTGATGATTTCGGCGCCGTTCGCGCCCAGCCCGGTGTCGTAGCTGGCCAGCGCCACCAGGTGCGGATCGCCCCGCTTGTGGGCGGGCGCGGGGCCACTCATTCCAAGGGCAAACACGGTGGCCAGAATGGCCAGCAAGGAACGTCTGATCTTCATGGAAATCCTTGGTGCGGGTTAGTCGAGAATGGATCGGCAGACAACGCGCTGGCCGCTGGGTATGTGAAGCCATGCGGCGCGCGTCAGGCGCTGCAGGAGCTTCAGCCCGCGATATGACAGCTTCATGACAGTCGTCACATTCAGGTCGTGTCACAGTCCCCGACCGCCGTGAATGTACAGGACGAAACAGGGTCGACGGCGTGGCACGTCCGGAAGCCGGGATGCAGCACCAATTGCGCCCATCGTCCGCTTCCAGCGGTGATAATTTGCTATTATTTATATAGCAATCAGGACCTCGTGCGCAGCGCCCGGCTGAGCAGCGCCACCGGGATCAACCCCACCAGCACCAGCGCCAGGGAGGGCAGCGCGGCCTCGCCCAGGCGCTCGTCGCGCGCCAGCTGGTAGGCCACCACGGCAAGCGTGTCGCTGTTGAAGGGGCGCAGCACCAGCGTGGCGGGCAGTTCCTTCATCACGTCCACAAACACCAGCAGCGCGGCCGCCGCGATGGAGCGTTTGAGCAGCGGGCCGTGCACGCGCGTCAGCAGCGCAAAGCCGCCCATGCCGAGCATGCGGGCCGAATCGTCAAAGCTGCCCGGGATGCGCGCATAGCCGCTTTGCACCGATTGCAGCGCCACCGCGCAAAACCGCACCAGGTAGGCCCAGACGATGCCCAGCGCCGTGGCCGTGACGAAGTAGCCCACGCTTAAGTGCGGCGCGGTGGCCTGCAGCCAGCCCACCGGCAGCAGCAGCCCGACCACGATCACCGCGCCCGGAATCGCGTAGCCGAGCGACGCCAGTTGCACCACGGCGCGCGTGAGCGCATCGCCCGAACGGCGCAACGCGAAGGCCAGTGCCAGCGCAATCGCCACGGCCAGCACAGCGGTGATGCCGGCCAGCCGCACGCTGTTCCACGCCCAGTCAAAAAAGCGCGCCCAGGGCAACGGCGCCCCGGCATTCGACCCGCCATCCACGCCACCCGCCGCCAGGGCCAGCACCAGCGGGCGCAGCATGAACAGCACCGGCAGCACAAAACCCGCCAGCACCGGCAGCGTGCAGATGGCCCAGGCCAGCCAGCGGTGGCGCCCGGTCAGCGCGGCGGGCTGCGCCTCGGCCGAGCCCGGTCGCGCGCCTCGGCCGGCCGCAAAGCGCATGCGCCGCTGGGCCCGGTGTTCCAGCCGCAACAACACGACCACCAGCACCAGCAGCAACGTGGCCAGTTGCGCCGCCGCGATGCGGTTGTCCATGGCCAGCCAGGCCTTGTAGATGCCGGCGGTGAAGGTCTGGATGCCAAAGTAGCTGGCCACGCCAAAATCGGCCAGCGTCTCCATCAGCGCCAGCGCCACGCCCGCCGCCACGGCCGGCCGCGCCAGCGGCAGCGCCACCTGGCGGATGCGGCGCGACAGCGGTGCGCCCAGCAGCCGCGCGGCTTCCATCAGGTGGGTGGCGCGCTCGGCCAGCGCGGTGCGAGCCAGCAGGTAGACATACGGGTACAGCGCGAAGGTGAACACCCAGGCCGCGCCGCCCAGGCTGCGCACCTCGGGAAACACGCGCCCCTGCAGGCCAAACGCGCTGCGAAGGCCGTTCTGCAAGGGGCCGCCAAACTGCAGGAAATCGGTGTATGCGTAAGCCACCACGTAGGCGGGCATGGCCAGCGGCAGCAGCAGCGCCCACTCAAAGGTGCGGCGGCCCGGAAAGTCAAACAGCGTCACCGCCGCCGCGGTGGACATGCCCACCACCATCACGCCGGCAGCCACCATCGCGCACAGCGCCAGCGTGCTGCCCACGTAGTCGGGCAGTACCGTGCGCGCCATCTCGCCCAGGATTTGCGCGGACTGCGCGTTCCACTGCAGCCACGACGCCACAACCGCCAGCACTGGCAGGGCCAGCATGGCCGCCAGCGCCAGCAGCAGCGGTTTGGGCCACCACGCCGCCGCGCCGCGTGCGCGCGGGGCATCGGAAGGCAGCAACGGGAGGGCGGTTTCGGTCAAGGCAGTGGCGCGGTGGCGACGGATCGCGGTTTGCGAGGGTAGGTAGATGCAAATGCGAATTGTAAGCATCTACAATCGAAACCATGTTCCTGGAAGTCAGCCAGCTGAAGGTGCAGTACCCGGGCCGACCGCAACCAGCGGTCAGCGGCGTGACGCTGGGTCTGCGCGCGGGCGACATCGGCGTGCTGATCGGCCCTTCCGGCTGCGGCAAGACCACGCTGCTGCGCGCGGTGGCGGGCCTGGAGCCGGTCGCGGGCGGCGAAATCAAGCTCGCCGGTGAATTGGTGGGCAGCGCCACCACGCAGGTGCCGGCCGAGCACCGCCGCATCGGCATGGTGTTTCAGGATTACGCGCTGTTTCCGCACCTGGACGTGGGCCACAACGTGGCCTTTGGCCTGCACGCCCTGCCCCGCCCCGAGCGCCGTGCGCGCGTTGACGAGGTGCTGGCCCTGGTGGGGCTGGAAGGCAGCGGCAAGCGCTTTCCGCATGAACTCTCGGGCGGCCAGCAGCAGCGCGTGGCGCTGGCCCGCGCGCTGGCACCCAAGCCGCGCCTGCTGCTGCTGGACGAACCGTTTTCCAACCTCGACGTGGAGCTGCGCGAGCGGCTGGCGCATGAGGTGCGCGGCATCCTGAAGGCGGCCAACGCCACCGCGCTGTTCGTCACGCATGACCAGCTGGAAGCCTTTGCCATCGGCGACGTGATTGGCGTGATGCACGAGGGCACGCTGCACCAGTGGGACGACGCCTACACCCTGTACCACCGTCCGGCCACGCGCTTTGTGGCGGATTTCATCGGCCACGGCGTGTTTGCCAAGGCCACCATCCGCGAAGTGGGCAAGCGCATGGTGGTCAGCACGCCGCTGGGTGACCTGACCGATGTGGCCGAATGCCCGCTGCCCGACGCGTTTGCCAATGGCGAATGCGAGGTGCTGCTGCGCGCCGACGACATCGTGCACGACGACAACGCGCCGGTGAAGGCGCAGATTGTGCGCAAGGCGTTTCGCGGTTCGGAGTTCTTGTACACGCTGCGCCTGAAAACCGGCGAGACGGTGCTGGCCCACGTGCCCAGCCACCACGACCACAAGCTGGGCGAGTGGATCGGCATTCGCGCCGAAGTGGACCACGTGGTGACGTTCGCGCGCGAGTAGGCGGCGGGTCGGTGGATGCCGCTTGCCGGTGCCGGCTGCAACCTGTCCTGAAACCGAGATTTATGATCAAAATGGCCACGGGTCCCTATCCCGTGGTCATTGTTTGCTATATATTTAATAGCAATCAGATCGGGCGCCAACGTCAGTTGTCAAGGGTCCTGGCGCGCGACAGCAGCGCTTCCACGCTGTTTCGCAAGTCCGCCCCCCAGGCGCGGCGGTCGCGCCCGTCGCGCTGTTGCGGCTCGCCGAACACCAGCACGGCGGTCAGCCCTGGCGCCGTCAGGGTGCGCCAGATCGAGCCGACCAGGCTGTCGTCGCCCACGTAATTGGGCGCATCACTGTGCTGGCCGGTCGCGCGGTCGATGAACTGCAGCGCCACCGGCTGCACCGCCGACTGCGCGGAAATCGCGGCCTGGATCAGGTTGGCGTGAAACGGCAGCAGGCCGGTGCCATCACTGGTGGTGCCCTCGGGGAACACCGCCACCACATCGCCTTCGCGCAGGCTCTCGGCCATGTGGTGCACCACGCGCATCGCATCGCGCCGCGACTCGCGCGCGATGTACAGCGTGCCGGCACCGGTGGCCATGCGGCCAACCAGCGGCCAGCTCTTGACGTCGGATTTGGAGACGAAGCGGCAATGACGCGCGGCGTGCATCACCAGGATGTCGAGCCACGAAATATGGTTGGCCACCAGCAGCATCGGCCCGCTCACCGGCGGCGTGCCCTTGACGATCAGCTCGATGTCCAGAATCTGCATCATGCGCGCCGCCCACACCTGCACCCGCGCATAGCGGTGCGTGGCCGGCATGCCCGGAAAGCGAAACACGATCGTCAGCAACCCCACCGCCGCATGCGCCACGCCGCGTGCCAGCTTGGCGGTGGCCGACAGCAGCTTCATGCCGGGCTGCCGCCGGGCCGCCCCAAGGCAGCCCGAGCCCCCTCGGGGGGCAGCGCAGTACACGCAGTGACCAGCGTGGGGGTCAACATTCGTACGCGATCTGCCCGCCCACGATGGTGCAGCGTACGCGACCGGGCAGCGCGTAGCCCGAAAACGGCGTGTGCTTGCCCTGGCTGCGCAAGGCGTCGGCCGTCACCGTCCATTCGGTCTGCGGGTCGAAGATGCAGACATCGGCCACGCCGCCCTCGACCAGCTGGCCGAGGCTTGACTGCAAGGTGCCGATCGATTTGCCCAGCACGGCGGCCGGCGCGCTGGTGAGCACG
>JANOBJ010000081.1:0-5470 GCA_031411575.1 Betaproteobacteria bacterium
TCGATTGCCGGCATCGACGCCGTGGACGTGATCACCTCCATCAGCCGGGCCGAGCAGAGCCAGATTTCCGTGCGCTTCCGGCTGGAGAAAGACGCCGACGCCGCTGCCGCCGAGGTACGCGACCGCACCTCGCGCGTGCGCAACCGGCTGCCGCAGACGATTGACGAGCCGGTGATCTCCAAGGTCGAGGCCGACGCGTTCCCGGTGATCTGGATGGCGTTCACCAGCGACACGCTGTCGCCGCTGCAGATCAACGACCTGATCAACCGCATCGCCAAGCCGCGCCTGCAGACCGTGACAGGCGTCGCCGATGTGCGCATCTTTGGCGAGCGCAAGTACGCCATGCGCGTCTGGCTCGACCCCGACAAGCTGGCCGGCTACCGCCTCACCACGCAGGACGTGGAAGACGCCATCCGCCGCAGCAACCTCGAAGTGCCGGCGGGCCGCATCGAATCGCAACAGCGCGAATTCAGCGTCACCTCGCAGACCGACCTGATCCGGCCGGCCCAGTTTGGCGAAATCGTGATCAAGAACGTCAACGGTTTTCCGGTCAGGGTGCGCGACATCGCGCGGGTGCAGGAGGGCGCGGCCGACGAGCGCAGCTCGGTGCGGCTCAACGGCCGCCAGGCGATTTCGGCCGGCGTGATCCGCCAGGCCACGGCCAATCCGCTGGACTTGTCCAAGGGCGTGCGGGCGATGATTCCCCAGCTCAAGGCCGATCTGCCGTCCGACATCACGATTGAGATCGCCAACGACAACTCGGTCTTCATCGACCGCTCGGTCAAGGGCGTGTACACCACCATCGTGGAGGCGGTGGTGCTGGTGGCCCTGGTGATATTCGTGTTTTTGCGCACCTTCCGCGCGTCGATCATCCCCATCATCACGATTCCGGTGAGCTTGGTTGGCACCTTTGCCTTGATGGCGCTGGCGGGCTTCACCGTCAACACGCTGACCTTGCTGGCGCTGGTGCTGGCCATCGGGCTGGTGGTGGACGATTCCATCGTGGTGCTGGAGAACATCTACCGGCACATCGAAGAGGGGCTTGATCCGTTCTCGGCGGCGATCAAGGGCGCGCGTGAAATCGGCTTTGCGGTGGTAGCCATGACCCTGACGCTGGTCGCGGTGTATGCGCCGCTGGCCTTCACGCCCGGCCGCACGGGCCGGCTGTTTGTCGAGTTTGCGCTGGCATTGGCCGGGGCGGTGGTGGTGTCGGGGTTTGTCGCGCTGACGCTGTCGCCCATGATGTGTTCGCTGCTGCTCAAGCACAACCCCAACCCCAACTGGTTTGACCGCAACATGGAGCGGCTGCTGACGGGCCTGGCCAATGGCTACGCGCGCGCGCTGCGCTGGCTCGTGAGTACGCGCTACCAGGGCACGCCCGACGAGCAGGGCGGGGGCGGAGTCGGGCGGTGGATCGCGCGCGGCGTGCTGCAGGCGCGCTGGATTGTGATGGGCGTGATGCTGGTGTGCGCCGCTTCGATTGCGCTGGTGTACCCGTCGATGCGGCAGGAACTCTCACCGCTGGAAGACCGGGGCGTGATTCTTGCCACGGTCAACGCGCCTGACGGCGCCACGCTCGAATTTACCAACCGCTACGCGCAGGCGCTGGAGCGTATGGGTGAGTCTTACAAGGAATTCGACCGCATCTTCGCCAACGTGGGCAACCCCACGGTGTCGCAGGCCAGCGTGGTGTACCGCACCGTGGACTGGAACGACCGCAAGAAAACCACGCTGGAGCTGGCGCGTGAGCTGCAACCCAAGTTCAACAGCCTGCCCGGCGTGCAGGCGTTCCCGATCACGCCGCCGTCGCTGGGGCAGGGCTTTCGCGAACGTCCGCTCAACTTCGTGGTCCAGACTTCCGACAGCTACGAAAACCTGAACCGCGTGATCCGCCAGATGCTGGACGAGATCGCCAAGAACCCCGGCATCCTCGCGCCGGACGTGGATTTGCGGCTGAACAAGCCCGAGCTGCGCATTGAGGTTGAACGCGACAAGGCGGCCGACCTGGGCGTCAGTGTGGAAGTCGTGGCCAAAGCCATCGAGACCATGCTCGGCGGGCGCAACGTGACCCGCTACAAGCGCGACGCCGAGCAGTACGACGTGATCGTGCAGACGCAGGCCAGCGGCCGCACCACGCCCGAGGACATCGAGAACATTTACGTGCGCGGTCGCAACGACACCATGATCCCGCTGTCGGCGCTGGTCAAGGTGAAGGAGGCGGTCTCGCCGCGCGAGCTCAACCACTTTGGGCAGCGCCGCTCGGCCACCATCACGGCCAACCTCGCGCCCGACTACGCGCTGGGCCAGGCGCTGGCCTTCATGAACGACACCGCGGCCAAGGTGCTCAAGCCGGGCTACAGCACCGATTTGAACGGCACCTCGCGCGAGTTTCGCAGCTCACAGGGCGCGCTGGCCATCGTGTTTGTGCTGGCGCTGGTGTTCATCTTCCTGGTGCTGGCGGCGCAGTTTGAGAGCTTTGTTGATCCGCTGGTGATCATGCTGTCGGTGCCGCTGTCGATGATCGGCGCGCTGCTGGCGCTCAAGTGGAGCGGCGGCTCGCTCAATGTGTATTCGCAGATCGGCCTGATCACGCTGGTCGGGCTGATCACCAAGCACGGCATCCTGATCGTCGAGTTCACCAACCAGTTGCGCGAGCAGGGCATGGAGATGATCGATGCGCTGGTCAAGGCGTCGTCGCAGCGGCTGCGGCCGATCCTGATGACGACCGGCGCCATGGTGCTGGGCGCCATCCCGCTGGCTACCGCCACCGGCGCCGGCGCCGAAAGCCGGGTGCAGATCGGCTGGGTGATCGTGGGGGGCATGTCGCTGGGGACGCTGCTCACCATCTTTGTGGTGCCGACGATCTACACCCTGTTTGCGCGCAGCAAGACACCCGGCGCCATCACGACCGAAGCTCGCGATGATGCGCCGCACCTGGACGACGGGGTCATTCCCGCCAAGTAAGCTTGCGCGGAAAGGCCGCGCGGCCGGTGGCGCACAGGCTTGCGTGCCGCCCGCCAAGCGCCGGACAATGGCGCCATGCCCACGGTTGAGTTCGCCCGCTCGCTCACACGCCACGTGGCCTGCCCGGCGCAGGCCGTACACGCCACCACGCTCCGGGCCGCGCTCGACGCTGCTTTCCGCGCCGCGCCCAGCTTGCGCAGCTACGTGCTGGACGAGCAGGGCGCCGTGCGCAAACATGTGGCCGTGTTCGTGAACGCGCAGATGATCGCCAGCCGAACCGCGCTGGACATTCCCGTGAATGACGGCGACAAGGTGCTGGTGATCCAGGCGCTGACAGGAGGTTGAGATGAAGACACTCTGGGTGGGCACCCGCAAGGGCCTGTTCGTCATTCGACCGGCAGGCGGCGGCTGGCAGATCGACAAGCCGCACTTTGCCGGCGACCCGGTGAGCCAGTTTCTGGTGGATCCGCGCGACGGCGCCTGGTACGCGGCGCTGAACCTGGGCCACTTTGGCGTCAAATTGCGCAAGAGCACCGATGCGGGCGCCAGCTGGCAAGAGCTCCCCACACCCGCGTTTGGCCCCAAGCCGACCGAAGGCTCCTGGAAAGATGACCCCACGCCGTGGGCCGTCGATCTGGTCTGGGGCCTTGAGTCAGCGCCCGAGCCCGGAGGCGCAAGCCGCCTGTGGGCGGGTTGCCTGCCAGCCGGGTTGTTCAGCTCGACCGACGGCGGCGCCAGCTGGCAGCTGGTGGACAGCCTGTGGCAGCGGCCTGAACGCAAGGAGTGGATGGGCGGTGGCTACGACCATGCGGGCATCCACACGGTCCTGGTTGACCCCCGCGATGCGCGCCACCTCACGGTGGCCATCTCGTGTGGCGGTGTCTGGCAAAGCCGCGACCGGGGCGCGACCTGGGCCAATACATCCACCGGCATGACGGCCGATTTCATGCCGCCCGAGCGCGCGGGAGACCCGAACATTCAAGACCCGCACCGCATCGACCAGTGTCTGGCACAGCCCGATGTGCTGTGGCTGCAGCACCACTGCGGCCTGTACCGCTCCACCAATGGCGGCCTGCGCTGGGACCGGATCGAGCGGCCCGCGCCCAGCGATTTCGGCTTCTGCGTGGTGGCGCACCCGCGCGACCCGCTGCGCGCCTGGGTGGTGCCCGCGCAGGCGGATGCCTGCCGCATCCCGGTGGACGGGCGCATGGTGGTCAACGAGACGCGCGACGGCGGGGCTTCCTGGGTGGCGCATGGTGCGGGCCTGCCACCGTCGGACGCCTACCACCTCGTGTACCGCCACGCGCTCGTGGTGGGCGACGACGGCCAGACCCTGGCCATGGGTTCGACCACCGGCGGCCTGTGGGTCAGCCGCGATGCGGGCGAGCGGTGGGAATGCGTATCGCGCGACCTGCCGCCGATTGCGGTGCTGCGGATGGCCTGACGCGCAGGCTGGATGTCAGGCGCGCGCGTTCAGATCACGCCTTCAAACACCATCACATCGACTTCATCGCCCACCGCCACGTTGCCCTGCGCGTGGTGCAGCACGATCAGGCCATTGGCCTGTACCATCGAACTCAGCACGCCCGAGCCCTGGTTGCCGGTGGTCTTGACGTGCAGCGTGCCGTCCGGCGCCGTGGACACGGTGCCGCGCTGGTACTCGGTGCGGCCGGGCTTCTTGCGCATCGGCTCCAGGCTGCGCGCCTTGAGCAAGGGCGGCGCAGTCGCAGTGCTGCCCATCATGCGCAGCAGGGCGGGGCGCACAAAGGCGAGAAACGTCACCATCACCGCCACCGGATTACCGGGTAAACCGAACAGGATCGCCCCCACGCTCCCCACTGCGTGTGGGTCGCTGCCCCCCGAGGGGGCTGTTTCGCCTTGGGGCGGCCCGGCGGCAAAACGGACGGCGCTACTATTTTCATAGCTATCGACGACCGCAGGAAGCGGACGTGCGGCACTTTTCGGCCTTGAAATGCGTCCCACGGCCATCGGGCGGCCGGGGCGCATGGCGATGCGCCAGAAGGCCACGCCGCCGGCATCGCCCGCCAGCTTTTTCATCATCGCCTTGGTGAAATCGGCTTCACCCACGCTCACGCCGCCGCTGGTGATGATGGCGTCGGCCTGCTGCGCGGCATCGAGGAATGCGGCCTCCAGCAGAGCGGGGTCGTCGCGCACCACGCCCATGTCGATCACCTCGCAGCCCAGCCGCGTGAGCAGGCCAAACACGGTGTAGCGGTTGCTGTCGTACACCGCGCCTTCGCGCGGCGGCTCGCCGAGACTCAAGACTTCGTCGCCGGTGGAAAAGTAGGCCACCTTGAGGCGGCGCACCACCGGCACGGTTTCAATGCCCAGACTGGCCAGCAGTCCCAACGCAGCGGGCGTGAGGTGATCACCTTTTCGGAGCGCCGCGCTGCCTTGCATGAGGTCTTCGCCCTTCAGGCGGCGGTTGTCGCCGGGCTTCAGCAGTTTCGACGGGATCGTCACCCATTGCGCTTGTTCAGAACTC
>JANOBJ010000082.1:0-13110 GCA_031411575.1 Betaproteobacteria bacterium
TGTACGCGTCGATCATGGTGTCGGTGAAAACACCGCCCTTGGTCAGGAAGCCGCGGCCCTTGTCCAGGTAGTCCAGCGCCTGGTCGAGGCTGTGGCAGACGGTCGGGATCTTCGCGTCTTCTTCCGGTGGCAGATGGTACAGGTCCTTGGTGGCGGCCTCGCCCGGGTGGATCTTGTTTTCCACGCCGTCCAGACCGGCCATCATCAGTGCCGAGAAGCACAGGTAGGGGTTGGCCAGCGGATCCGGGAAACGGGCCTCGATGCGGCGGCCCTTGGGGTTGGCCACATACGGAATGCGGATCGATGCCGAGCGGTTCTTGGCCGAGTAGGCCAGCTTGACCGGCGCCTCAAAGCCAGGCACCAAGCGCTTGTAGCTGTTGGTGCCGGGGTTGGTGATGGCGTTCAGCGCGCGGGCATGCTTGATGATGCCGCCGATGTAGTACAGGGCGAAATCGGACAGGCCGGCGTAGCCGTCACCGGCGAACAGGTTCTTGCTGTCTTTCCAGATCGACTGGTGCACGTGCATGCCCGATCCGTTGTCGCCCACCAGCGGCTTGGGCATGAAGGTCGCGGTCTTGCCGTAGGCGTTGGCGACGTTGTGCACCACGTACTTGAGCAGGATGGTCCAGTCAGCGCGCTGCAGCAGCGTGCTGAAGCGGGTGCCCAGTTCGTTCTGGCCGGCGCCCGCCACTTCGTGGTGGAACACCTCAACCGGCACGCCCAGCGATTCGAGAATCAACGACATCTCGGCGCGCATGTCCTGCGTGCTGTCGACCGGGGGCACCGGAAAATAGCCACCCTTGACGGTGGGACGGTGGCCGCGGTTGCCGCCTTCGAGCTTCTTGCCCGAATTCCAGGGGGCTTCGTACTCGTCGATCTCGAAGAACGCGCCCGACATTTCATTGGCCCAGCGCACGCCGTCAAAAATGAAGAACTCGGGTTCCGGACCGAAGAAGGCGGTGTCGCCCAGGCCGGATGCCTTGAGGTAGGCTTCTGCGCGGCGCGCGATCGAACGCGGGTCACGGTCATAGGCCTTGCCGTCACCTGGCTCATGCACGTCGCAGCTCAGGAACATCGTGGTTTCTTCGTAGAAGGGGTCGATGTTGGCGGTGTTCGGGTCGGGCATGAGCAACATGTCGGACGCTTCAATGCCCTTCCAGCCGGCAATCGATGACCCGTCAAACGCATGGCCTGCGCTGAACTTGTCTTCATCGAAATGCGAGACCGGCACGGTGACGTGCTGTTCCTTGCCACGGGTATCGGTGAAGCGGAAATCAACAAACTTGACTTCGTTTTCCTTCACCATCTTCATCACGTCAGCGACGGTCTTTGCCATCAATTTCTCCTAGGTGGATCGTTGTTAAAAATCGGGGTTTTGCTACAGGAAGACCAGAATGCAGTTTTTGTGCCAAAGCTGGTGCATCTCCGCCGCTACAAAGCTCTGTATTCTGCACCGACTTCAGGTGCGGTTTTTCCCGGAATCGGGAGCGGTTGCGGTTTTTGCAGACAATTCACCCCCAAATGGTGCCAGCACGGAATTGCACCAACAAGGTGCAATCATGTTCGCACCAATTCGGGGCCAAGCTTGGCGTTGAAGCGGTGCAGACCGGCCAGCAAGCCCGGGTAGGCAAGGTTGACGAGTTCGGGTGCGCCCTTCACGCCGAGCTCAATGTGGCGGCCATATTCGGGGTGGTCCACGCTCGGCAGGCTGAACACCTTGACGCCCGCGTGCAGGCGCTCGATATCTTCCATCAGCGGCGTCAGCGTGGCCTCCATGGCGCCAAACACGATCACGGATTTCTCGACGTAGGCCGACTGGCGAAACAGATGAGCGTAGTGCGTATCCAGCACCCATTCCATCATCGGCCAGGCCATGACTGGAAAGCCAGGCAAGAAGTAAATGCCCCCACGCTCCGCCGCGCAGAAAAAGCCTGGAATCTTGTTGTACGGGTTGGGAATGATCTGCGCGCCAACCGGGAACACGCCCATGTTGAGGCGGTGGATGTTGTCGGGGCGGTCGGGCTCATAGGGCACGCCCTGCTCCTTGGCCAGGTCTTGCATGCGCGAGCGAATCAGGCGCTCGGCCTCGGGGTGCAGCTGCAGGTCAGCGCCCAGCGCTCGGGCCGCGCACTGGCGCGTGTGGTCGTCGGGCGTGGCGCCAATGCCGCCGCATGAAAACACGATGTCGCCCGACGCGAACGCGCGCGCCAGCGTGGCGGTGATGCGCTCGGGCGAGTCGCCCACGTAGTCGGCATGGCTCAGTTGCAGGCCGCGCGCGCCAAGCAATTCAATGCATTTGGCCAGGTGCTTGTCGGCGCGCTTGCCCGACAGGATTTCGTCGCCCACGATGATGAGCGAGAACGCAGGTGAATGATCAGAAGGGGTTGCGGGGGGTGCTGGTGGGTTCATCGGGCAAGGCCAGGGGTGCGGGTTCGATTGGCGTCAGAGGCGGCGTGGCGGGCACGGGCGGCACGGCTTCAGCCCGCAGTTTTTCGAGCGCCGCCAAGCAGTAGTGCGAAAACCAGAGCGACGAGAACGCGAAGACCAGCGTGTAGATCCAGATCGCCACCGGCACCAGCACGACAAAGGCCGCCGCAAACAGCGCGCCTGAGGCCCACACCAGGCTGGGCGCCGCGCCCAGGTAGCCGGTGACCACGCCGATGCCCAACAAGGTGCCGCGGTGGCGGCGGAAGATCTCGCGCCGCTCCTCCTTGCTGGCGTGGCTGGCCAGCGCATCAAACGTCATCACGCGGTAGGTGAGCCAGCCCCAGATCAGCGGCGGCAGCACCAGAATCAGCGGCGGCACCAGCCACAACGGCACCGAGATCACCAGCGCGATCAGCGCCAGCAGCGTCGAGCCGAGCGACCAGACCACGCTGACGACCATCGAGCCGCCCTGCTTGCGCTCCAGCCGGGGAAAACGGCGTTCGGCCACCAGCGCCACCAGCGACGGCGCCATGATGACCGCCACCACCAGCAGCGACAGCACCACGATCACCGGCGTCACCACGAAGATCACGATCAGCGGCGCCAGCACGGTCTTGAGCTTGCCCGCGCCCATGCCTTCGAGCCAGCTCCAGAGGTTGCGCACCATGGTGGACGAATCGAGCGCGCCGCGCACCCAGTCGAGCGCCGGCTCCCAGTAAAAGTAGCCCACCCCGAGCGACAGGGCCACCATGATGACGAGCGGCAGGAATGACAGCGCGATCACGCGCGGGTGCAGGCAGTAGGCCGCAGCGCGCCAGAACGAATCGAGGACCAAATTCATGCCGCGAGCATACCGCGTGGCCGGGCCGGTTTTCAGGCGCGGCCGGCCAGCCGCCGCAGGCCCTGCCACTGTTGCCGCCAGAAGCCGCGCCCGTAGTCGCGCACCCGGCCCGTGGGCCCGGCCTCCACCTGGTCGCGCACGCCGGTGGGGTCGTAGCGTTGCTCGAAATTCGCGGTGCCGAACAGCACATCCCACCAGGGCAGCAACACACCAAAGTTGTGTCCACCCACGGTTCCGCGCCCGGCGGTTTCATGGCCGATGCCGATTGCGTGGTGCAGCCGGTGAAAGCGCGGGCTGATCCACAGGCGTTCGCCGACCGTGCCGAACCACAGCCGCAGGTTGGCGTGCTGGAAGCTCTCGCTGAGCTGGGTGAAGGCCACAATCGCGACAAACTGCCCCGGCGCCACGCCGATCAGCTGCGCCACGACCACGATGATGCTGTCGCGGATCAGGTCATCGAGCAGGTGGTTGCGGTTGTCGCTCCACATCGTCATCTGGCGCTGCGAGTGGTGCAGCGCGTGCAGCTTCCACCACCAGCCAAACTGGTGCTGGCCGCGGTGAATCCAGTAATCGACAACATCAAAGACCACCAGATAGACCACAAAGCCCACCAGCGCGATGTCGGTCACGCCGGGCCACAGCGCATCCAGGTGAAAGGTGCCCATGCCGGCCACGCGCAGCGCGCCGAACAGCTCGTCAAACAAGGGTTCGACCGTGAAGAACAGCGCCAGCCGGAACAGGCCGAGCCGGTGGACCAGGGTGTAGACGATGTCGGTGCGCACGGCGGCGCGGTCAGTCACCGGCTCCACCGGGCGCCAGCGCTGCAGCGGGCCGATGATCGCCAGCAGCACCGCGATCTGGATCAACCCCACCAGCAGCCAGCCCGTGGCCGTGAACGCCTGCTCGAGCCAGCCGCCCAGGCCGATGGCGAACACCAGCGGCTGAACCAGCGACTCAAACAGCCCCTGCTGGGCGCTGGCGAACAGGTTGGCGAGGGCTTCCATACCGCCCCTATGGGTTGCTCGCCACCCAGGCCCGGTAATCGGGGTGCTTGCGCAGGGTCTCGAAACAGAAGCCCTTTTCCTTCAGGCCGATGATCAGGGGCTCCAGCACCGCGGGCGCCCACGGGTCTTTGCGTGACCAGATGCCCAGGTGGGCCAGCAGGATGTCGCCCGGTTTGATGCCCTGCAGCGCCTTTCTCAACAGCGCCTCGTTGCTGATCTTCTCGCTCGGCAGCTCGTCGCCCAGAAAGCCGGCCGGCGACCAGCCCACATGCGCGTAACCACAGGCTTTGGCCGCAGCCAGCAACTTGGGGCTGGTCTTGCCGCCCGGCGCGCGAAACAGCGGCAGCGGCTTCTTGGCCGTATGGTCCTGCAGCCGCTCGGCCGCGTAGGCGATGCTCTCGCAGTACTTTTTGGCGTCCCAGGTGAAATCACGCCCCTGGAACGCGCCGGCCGAGGGCTGGATGCGAAAACGCGGCTCGATGCCGGGCACATCGCCGCGCCAGTACACGTGGTCATAGGTGTGCGAGGCGAATTCGTGGCCCTCGGCCGCGCGCGCTTTCCACCACGGCGCCCAGTGGTTGCCCAGGCTGCCGTCACCCACCTTGGTGCGCTCGTTGGCGCCAAAGAAAGTGACCTTCACCTGGTGCTTTTTCAGGACCTCGGCCACCAGTGGGGCCACTTCCATGTGGCCGGTGTCAAACGTCAGGTAAACCGGCTTTTCACACGCATTTTGTGCCATGGTCGGCGTCGGGTGGACATAGTTTGCTATAATAAATATAGCAAACGTCCACCGTGCCGGGCTACTGCCGCGGCGCGTGCTCAAGTGTCCAGACCCCATGTGGCGACCTCCCTACGTTGACCTGGCGAATCACTTTCTTCGATTCAAGATCGATCACGGTGAGCTTGCGCGCCCAGCGCGACGTGACCATCAGCCGCTTGCCATCGGCCGACACGTCCATGCAGTCCGGCCCGCCCGGCGCGGGAATGCTGGCCACCACCTCCAGCGTCTGCAGGTCAATCTTGCTGATGCTGTTGGCCACGCGGTTGCTCACGTACACATGCCGCTTGTCGCCAGCCGAGCGGAATGCGTGTGCGCCGGCCCCGGTCTTGATCGCTTTCACGCGCTTCGGTTCCCTGCCCGACACGTCGAACACCTCGACCGAGTCGCCACCGGTCAGCCCCAGCAGCAGGGTGCGGTCATCCGGCGTCACATACACGTCCGCCGGCGTCGGGCCGGTGGCAATGCGCCACTTGACGGTTTGCGTGGCCAGGTCGACTGCCACCAGTTCGTCGCTGTCCTGCATCGAGGCATAAACCGTAGTGCTTTTGCTGTCGATCCACATGTGGCTGGGGGTTTTGGCGGTGGCGATGCGCTTGGCCAGCGTCATGTCCTTGCCGTCCCAGCGGTAGATGTCGATGTGGTTCAGCCGGTTGGCCGCCGTGACAAACCACTTCATGTCGGGCGAAAAGCGCAGGTGATACGGGTCGAGCACGCCGCGCACGGTGCGCTGCACCTCGGCGGTCTTGGGGTCGATGAAGGTCAATGAATCGCCCAGCGCGTTGGCAATGATGAGCGACTTTTCATCGGGCGTGAGGTACAGGTGGTGCGGCTCCTTGCCGGTGGGAATGCGCCGGGTTTCGGTCCAGCTGACCGGGTCGATCACGCTGACACTGGCGTCCAGCGAGTTGAGCACGAAGATCGGGCGCGGCGTGGCGCCAGGGGTGGCCGCTGCGGCCGAAGCCGGTGCGGCGGATGCTGGCGCCGCAGCCGGTGCCGGTGCCGCCGGGGCCACGGGAGCCACCGTCAGCGTATTGGCCAGCACCGTGGCGGCTGTCACCCCGGTTGGCAAGCCCAGCAGCACGGCCAGCAGCGCAGGTAAAAACGTGGCAACAAATGCTGAACCAAACGCAAAAACGGGAGCGAAAAGGGGGGCGCCAGGGCGGTCAGAAAACTTCACAACGACGATCAGGGGGAACAGCCCTCCAGTGTAGCCGCCCGCGCCTGGTGCCCCGCCGATTTCCCCTACCATCGGCCCATGCCATTGATCGATGTCCACGGGGTACGGCTGGAGGTGCGGCGCCTGCAGCCCGGCGCCGGCGCGCTGGCGCCGGCTGGGGAGCGCGTGAGGCAGTGGGTGGGGCAGCGCGCGCCGCTGGTTTTCCTGCACGAGGGCCTGGGTTCGGTGGCGATGTGGCAAACCCGCAGCGGCTACTGGCCGCAGCTGGTCTGCGACGCCACCGGCCGCGACGGCGTGGTCTATTCGCGACAGGGTTACGGCCAGTCTGACCCGGTGCCCGATGTGCGGGGCGAGCCGCGCGAGGTGGATGGCCGCCGGCAGGGCCGCCTGCTACCCGACTACCTGCACCGCGAGGCCTGGCAGGTGCTGCCTGCGCTGCTGCAGGCGCTGGGCATTGAAAACCCCGCGCTGATCGGCCATTCCGACGGCGGCAGCATCGCGCTGCTGCACGCCGCGCGGCACCCGGTGGCCGCCTGCGTGGTGATGGCACCGCATGTGATGGTGGAAGACGTGTCGATCCGCTCGATCGAGGCGGCGCGCACCGCTTTTCAGACCACCGACCTGCGCGAGCGGCTGGCGCGCTATCACGCCGACGTGGACGGCGCCTTCTGGCAGTGGAACGACGCCTGGCTCAACCCGGCCTTCCGCGCCTTTGATATACGGGCCGAATGCCGCGCCATCCGCGCGCCAGTGCTCGCGATCCAGGGTGTGGATGATGCCTATGGCAGCATGGCCCAAATTGATGAAATTGAGCACCAAATAGCCGCCAAGTCCTCATCGGCTGGTCATTGTTTGCTATTAAAATTAGAGCAATGCGGACACTCTCCGCAGCGCGACCAGGAAACCCTCACGGTCGCGCACATCGCGCGGTTTCTGGCCGAATGGCCCTGACTGTCAGACCACCGACGCGGTGGTTTTCGCGGGTTGGAGCAGCGCCAGGTCGTCAGCCCCGAGCCAGCGCCACTGTCCCGGCGCCAGATCAGCCGGCAGCACCAGAGCGCCGATTCGCGAGCGGTGCAAGGCCTCAACCCGGTTACCCACCGCCGCCACCATGCGCTTGACCTGGTGGTACTTGCCTTCGGTCAGCGTCAGGCTCAGCGTGTGGCTGCCCGTGGCCTCGCAAGCCGCCGCCAGCACCGGCCGCGGATCGTCGTCCAACACCACACCTGCCACCAATTTGGCCACTTGTTTGTCGTCAACCGGGTGTTTAAGCGTCACTTCATACACTTTGGGAACATGGTGCTTGGGCGAACTCATGCGGTGGATGAACTTGCCGTCGTCGGTCAGCAGCAGCAACCCTGTGGTGTCCTGGTCGAGTCGGCCGATGGCCTGTACGCCCTGAACCGCACCTTTTTGGGGACGCTGGCGCAGCGGCGCCGGCAGCAGGCTGTAGATGCTGGGCCAGGTCGACGGCTTCTGCGAGCACTCGATGCCAGCGGGTTTGTTCAGCATCACATAGGCCGGCGACTGGTAGATCCACTCAGTGCCCTGAACCGTGAACCGCAGGCCGTCAGTCGGGAAGATTTGCCCCGGATCGCGCACTGGTTCGCCCGCCACTGTTACAAACCCCTGTTGCAGCAAACCGGCGCAGACACGCCGGGTGCCAAAGCCCTGGCCGTACAAAATGTCTTCAATTCGCAACGAAAGCATGGATTCAGGGTGAAAAATGGGTGATTCAGGCGTTGTAAGCGGCCGACAACCCCCGCAGAACTCGGCCAGTACGGAATTTGTTCACACCGTAGCCGTGTAAATGACCGTTACACTGTGTTGCAAATGGGAGTGGACGTCGATGGGCACTTATTCCGGGTGGTGGATGGTTGCGATGCTGGCAGGCGCGGTTCCCGTGTTCCTGCTGGTCGGCGCAATGGTACACGCCTGGTGGATGCGCCGAGCCGCCCGCGAAAAGCGCCGTATCCCCAAGCGCTGGCCGCTGAGCCCGCGCGTGCTGGCCAACAGCGACGAGCGGGCGGTCTGGCGCTGGTTGGCCCGCGCCTTCTTCGACCACCACGTGATGATCAAGATTCCCGTGACACGGTTTACCCTGCCGCGCTCCAAGGAGCACGGCCTGCACTGGTATGAACTGCTGAGCGGGGTGTACTGCACCTTCACCGTCTGCGGTGCCGATGGCCACGTCATTGGCTGCGTGGATGTTCCGGGACGGTTTGGCATTGCCAAGAAGAACCAGCAACTCAAGCAAACCCTGCTGAACCAGTGCGGCATTGCCTATCTGGTGGTCGAATCCAACAACCTGCCGCGTCTGCCCGATATCCGCACCGAATTCCTCGGCGAGATGGCCTCCATGACGCGCGACCGTGGGCGCGACGAAGCCGCACTCGACGCCGCCCGCAAGAACCTGCGCGAATCGCTGCTGCGCCAGCGCCAGACCCGCAACAGCGACCTCGCCCCGCTGGGCACCGCTTCCGGCGGCCAGGACACGTCGCGCGGCAGCCTCGAATCGACGCAGTTTTCCACCCAGTGGCAAACCAACTCGTTCCTGACACCGCTGGACAGCCGCAAGGCCGAACTGCGCTGAGCCCTTCCCTGCCCCGACCGGGGACAGAAAAAAGCCGCCAGCGGTGCACCGCGGCGGCTTTTCTGTTGGCAAATGGTGGAGCTGGCGGGAATTGAACCCGCGTCCGCAAGCCTTCTTCGAGCAGATCTACATGTTTAGCGGTCTGATTTAAGTCTCGCCACCAAGGCCGCGCAGCCGCACGCTACCCTGGACGCCAGCACCCTATTGTCTCGTCCCAACCCAAGGTACCCGGGCCAGGACCAGCCGATGTGCATAACCTTACAGCCTGGACAGCCCGACCTTGCGATCAAGCCACCCTTGCCCAGCCCATCGGCCTGCTGTTGTAAGGCTCACTGGTGTTTAAGCAGCGAGTGCGAAACGTTCGTCGTTTGCAGTTAGTTTGTTTGAATCTGTTTTACGAGCGCATTCAGCTCGACATGCACTGACACGATTCCAACCCACGTCGAAACCAGAGCAGCCCCAAGCCTGTAGTTTACGCCTTTGGCCTGAATTTCAAGGGCGCAGCAGGGCCAGCAACTGCAATGGCGCCAGAATCACCGCGTGCGCGCCCCAGTCACCGGTGTCCGCGGCGTTGCCCAGGTAGCCATAGGCGGCCGCCACCGTACCCATGCCGGCAGCGTGGCCGGCCACGATGTCGCGCTGGTCGTCGCCCACATACACGCAGCGCTGCGGCGCAATGCCCAGCCGGCGCGCCGCCTCCAGCAGCGGCGCCGGGTGCGGTTTGGCATGCGGCGTGGTGTCGCCACTGACCACGGCGGCGGCGCTGGTAAAAAGCGGCATGGCGCGCGTCAGCGGCTCGGTGAACCGGGCCGCCTTGTTGGTGACCACGCCCCAGGGCAATCCGCGCGAGGCCAGTTCGTCGATCAGGCTGGCAATGCCGTCAAACGCGGTGGTGCGCTGCGTCATGCAGCTTTGGTAATTGACAAAGAACTCCTCGCGCAGCGTTTCATAGTCGGGGTGATCCGGCGCGAAGCCGAACGCCACGCCGATCATGCCGCGCGCGCCCGCCCCAGCCATCGGCCGGTAGCGCTCGGCAGGCAGCGAGGGCAAGCCCCGGTCGGTTCGCATCTTGTCGGCCGCGGCGCCGAGATCGGGCGCGCTGTCGATCAGGGTGCCGTCCAGGTCAAACAGCACCGCTTCGGCATGCTCAAACATGGCCCGCTCCGTCAAGCCAGCTTGCGCGTGGCAAACAGGTAGTTGACGCTGGTGTCGGCGCTCATCCAGTAGCGCCGCGTCAACGGGTTGTATTCCATTCCGCGCGTGTGCGCCAGTTCCAGCCCGGCCGTGCGGCAGTAGCCGGCCAGCTCGCTCGGGCGAATCAGCTTGGCGAATTCGTGCGTGCCGCGCGGCAGCAAATTGAGCACGTATTCGGCCCCGACAATTGCAAACAGGAACGACTTGGGGTTGCGGTTGATGGTCGAGAAAAACACCCAGCCGCCGGGTTTGACGAGGGTGGCGCAGGCCCGCACCACCGAGCCCGGGTCGGGCACGTGTTCGAGCATCTCCATGCAGGTGACGATGTCGAAGCCGGCGGGCTGCTCCAGCGCCAGCGCTTCGGCACTGATTTCCCGGTAGTTGACGTTGGGCGTCTGCGCTTCCAGGGCATGCAGCTGCGCCACCTTCAGGGCCTTGGTGGCCAGATCAATGCCCAGCACCTCGGCGCCCTTGCGCGCCATCGCGTCGGCCAGGATGCCGCCGCCGCACCCGACATCCAGCACGCGCTGGCCAGCCACAGGGCCAAGCTGGTTGATCCAGTCCAGCCGCAGGGGATTGATCTGGTGCAGCGGCCGGAATTCGCTTTCGGGGTCCCACCAGCGGTGCGCCAGTTCGGAAAATTTGGCCAGTTCGGCCGGATCGGCATTCAGTGTTTCAGTCATGCTTGCATTGTCTCTCACGCACAAAAAAAGCCCCGCGAGGCGGGGCTTTCTTGATTGAGCCTTGCGGCTCAACGCTTGGAGCAAACCTTGCGGATTTGCTACCGGTAAACCTTGCGGTTCGGCTCCGAGTAAACCTTCCGGTTTACTTGTTGGCGCGGGTGCCGACCACCTCGATCTCGACGCGGCGGTTCTTGGCGCGGCCTTCCGAGGTCTTGTTGTCAGCAACAGGCTGCTTCTCGCCCTTGCCTTCGGTGTAGACGCGGTTCTTTTCGACGCCTTTGGACACCAGGTAGGCCTTGACGGCTTCCGAGCGACGTACCGACAGCTTCTGGTTGTAAGCATCGCTGCCGACGGAGTCGGTGTGACCCACGGCAATGATGACTTCCAGGTTGATGTCCTTGATCTTGCTGGTCAGGTCATCAAGCTTGGCTTTGCCTTCGGGCTTCAGGACAGACTTGTTGAAGTCGAAGAACGCGTCAGCGGCGTACGTCACCTTGGTGGCTGCCGGAGGAGCCGGGGGAGGTGGCGGGGGAGCCGGGGCAGGTGCCGGAGCAGGCGCCGGAGCGGGTGCCGGGGCGGGAGCCGGGGCAGGCGCTGGTGCCGGAGCAGGCGGAGCGATGGCGCCGTCACAGGTCGCAGCGGCGGTAGCCGGCGTCCAGTTGGCATCACGCCAGCACAGTTCATTGGTGCCGTTCTTCCAAACGAGTTCGGAAGTGCCGTTACGCCAGTTATCGATCGTCTGGGCACCAGCGGCGGACACGAGCGCTGCGGAGGCAAACAACATCGCCACTTTGTTCAATTTCTTCATGGTTCTCCTCTTGGGGAAAAAGCCGCAGCCGCGCTGCGATTCAACACGTTGAAGGTGACCATCACCCAAAACGTTCCAGTTATTGTGCCACACGTCCTAGGGGCACCCGGGGCGATTGGGGACCCCTTTCGTTGCGCAAACGCGCATTTGCAGGCAATTGTTGCGCGATTGCGACAATCCCTTACCCGTAAAATCGACACTCGCCTACACGCCCGACTCTCCCTCTCTTACGCACCTCTCATGACCCAGTTCGCCAAAGAAACGCTGCCCATCAGTCTTGAAGAGGAAATGCGGCGCAGCTACCTCGACTACGCGATGAGCGTGATCGTTGGGCGCGCACTGCCCGATGCGCGCGACGGCCTGAAGCCCGTGCACCGCCGTGTGCTGTACGCGATGCATGAGCTCAGCAACGACTGGAACCGGGCGTACAAGAAGTCGGCCCGCATCGTCGGCGACGTCATCGGCAAATACCACCCGCACGGTGACCAGTCGGTCTACGACACCATCGTGCGGATGGCGCAGGACTTCTCCATGCGCCACCTGCTGGTGGACGGTCAGGGTAATTTCGGATCCGTGGATGGTGACAACGCGGCCGCAATGCGCTATACGGAAATCCGCCTCGCGAAAATCGCCCACGAAATGCTGGCCGATATCGACAAGGAAACGGTTGATTTCGGGCCCAACTACGACGGCAGCGAAAAAGAGCCGCTGGTGCTGCCGAGCAAGCTGCCCAACCTGCTGGTCAATGGCTCGGGCGGCATTGCAGTGGGCATGGCCACCAACATCCCGCCGCACAACCTCAATGAAGTGGTCGACGCCTGCCTGCACCTGCTGCGCAACCCGGATGCGTCAATTGACGAACTGATGGAAATCATCCCGGCGCCGGACTTTCCCACCGCCGGCATCATCTACGGCATGAGCGGGGTGAAGGAAGGCTACCGCACCGGGCGTGGCCGGGTCGTGATGCGCGCCAAGTGCCACTTCGAGGACATCGACAAGGGCCAGCGCCAGGCCATCATCGTCGACGAGCTGCCCTACCAGGTCAACAAGAAGACGCTGCAGGAGCGCATGGCCGAGCTGGTCAACGAGAAAAAGATCGAGGGCATCAGCCACATCCAGGATGAGTCGGACAAATCCGGCATGCGTCTGGTGATCGAATTGAAGCGCGGCGAAGTGCCCGAGGTGGTGCTGAACAACCTGTACAAGCAGACGCAGCTGCAGGACACCTTCGGCATCAACATGGTGGCGCTGATCGACGGCCAGCCGCGCCTGTGCAACCTCAAGGTGTTGCTCGAGGTGTTTTTGCAGCACCGCCGCGAAGTGGTGACGCGCCGCACCGTGTTCACCCTGCGCAAATCGCGCGAACGCGGCCATGTGCTCGAAGGCCTGGCGGTGGCGCTGGCCAATATTGACGAGTTCATCGCGATCATCCGCAACGCCCCCACCCCGCCGGTGGCCAAGGCCGACCTGATGTCGCGCCCGTGGGACAGCAAGCTGGTGCGCGAGATGCTCACCCGTACCCGCGCCGATGGTGGCGTGATCAACGCCGACGACTACCGCCCCGATGGCCTGGAGCGCGAATTCGGCATGCGTGGCGATGGG
>JANOBJ010000083.1:0-3446 GCA_031411575.1 Betaproteobacteria bacterium
GCCCAGACCGGCACCGGCAAGACGGCGGCCTTCTCGCTGCCGCTGCTGCAACGCATGCTCCAGCACGAAAACAGCTCCACCTCGCCGGCGCGGCATCCGGTGCGCGCGCTGGTGCTGCTGCCCACGCGCGAGCTGGCCGACCAGGTGGCCCAGGCCATCAAGGCCTACGCCAAGCACACGAACCTGCGCTGCACCGTGGTGTTTGGCGGCATCGACATGAAGCCCCAGACGCTGGAGCTGAAAAAAGGCGTGGAAGTGCTGGTGGCCACGCCCGGGCGCCTGCTGGACCACATCGAGGCCAAGAACGCGGTGCTGAACCAGGTCGAGTACGTGGTGCTGGACGAGGCCGACCGCATGCTGGATATCGGCTTTTTGCCCGATCTGCAACGCATCCTGAGCTTTTTGCCCAAGCAGCGCACCACGCTGCTGTTTTCGGCCACCTTCTCCAGCGAGATCAAGCGGCTGGCCAACAGCTACCTGCAGGACCCGGTGATGATCGAAGTGGCGCGGCCCAACGAGACCGCCTCTACCGTGGAGCAGCATTTCTACAGCGTTACCGACGACGACAAGCGCCGCGCAGTGCACCAGGTGCTGAAAACCGCCGGCATCAAGCAGGCGTTTGTGTTTGTCAACAGCAAGCTGGGTTGCGCCCGGCTGGCCCGCAGCCTGGAGCGCGAAGGCCTGAAAACCACCGCCCTGCACGGTGACAAGAGCCAGGATGAGCGGCTGAAGGCGCTGGCCGCGTTCAAGGCCGGCGAGGTCGATCTGCTGGTGGCCACCGACGTGGCGGCGCGCGGGCTCGATATCAAGGACGTGCCGGCCGTCTTCAACTTTGACGTGCCGTTCAACGCCGAAGACTACGTGCACCGCATCGGCCGCACCGGCCGCGCCGGCGCCTCGGGCCTGGCCGTCACGCTGGTGTCGCCCAGCGACGGCCGCCTGATCGGCGACCTGGAGAAGCTGCTGAAGAAAAAGATCGAGCTGGAAGCGCTGGAATACGACGAAGACCAGCCCAGCATCCGCAACCAGGGCCGCATCAACGACGGCCGCCGCGCCTGGCGCGAAGCCGGCGAGGTGGGCGATCCGCGCGACGTGCTCGATGCGCCGCCCGTGGCCCCGGTGCGCGAACGCGAACGCCGCGAACCGCGCGAAAACCGCAGTTACCGCCCGGCCCCGGCGCCCGTCGATCCGTTCTTTGACCGGCCCTACGAGCCCAAGCCCGCCGAAGCCGCCCCCGCCTGGGAATCGGCGGCGCGACCGGCCACCACCCGCGGCATTTCGGCCAATATCAAGACCAAACGCAAGGTGGCGGCGCTGTTCAAGCCCGAGGCGGCGCCAGCACCGGCCCCCGAGGCCGCGCGCGAGTCCGAGCAAACGTCCTGACCGCCCGACGGCCAGCAGCCGGACTCAACACCCGGTTTTCAGTCGAATTTCAAGCCTTTTAGGCCTGTTGTCCGCGTCGGACGGTCATAGTTTGCTATGAATAATATAGCAAACTAATTCAGGCCTGAATCACCCTGGCGCCTGCGCCTGCTCGCAATCCACCTGAATGCGCTCGCGCGCGCCGGTCGCGGTGTCGATGCGCAGCGCGCTCAGGCAGCCGCCCCAGACGCAGCCGGTGTCCAGTGAAACCAGGTCGGGCCGCTCCAGCCAGCCCAGCGTGGACCAGTGGCCAAACGCCACCGTCACGTCCGCCGTGCGGCGCCCGGGCACCTCAAACCACGGCAAAAAGCCCGCTGGCGCTCCGGCAGCGCCTTCCTTGGTGGCGAACTCCATCACGCCCTGCGCGCTGCAAAACCGCAGCCGTGTCAGCGCGTTGACGATCACGCGCAGGCGGTCAGCGCCGGTCAGTGCGTCGTGCCAGCGGTCAGGCTGGTTGCCGTACATCTGCCGGAAAAAACCCGGCAGATCAGGCCCGCGCAGCACGCCATGCACTTCGGCCGCCAATTCCACCGTGCGGGCTGCCGTCCAGCCCGGCAACACGCCCGCGTGCACCATGAAGAGCGGCTGGCCCGCCACGCTGTCCAGCAGGGCCAGGTGCTGCTGGCGCAGCCAGTCGAGCAGGGCCGGGCGGTCAGGGGCGTCCAGCACCGGCGCCAGCGTGTCGTGCCGGCGCAGCGGCTGCCCGCCGTGGGCCACCGCCAGCAAATGGAGGTCGTGGTTGCCCAGCAGGCTGCGCGCGGCGCCGCCCAACCCCATCAGCCGGCGCAGCACGGCGGCTGAATCCGGCCCGCGGTTCACCAAATCGCCCAGCACCACCAGGCTGTCGCGGCTGGGGGAGAAGCCGCACTTGTCGAGCAGGCGGCCGAGTGCGTCGTCGCAGCCCTGCACGTCGCCAATCAAGTACATTGCCATGGTGTTGATTGTCGCCCGGCACCGGTGAAGCCCGTCGCCGGCTGTCTATGGATTTTTTGCTGATCGTGTTCCTGACGCTGCTCAATGGCGCGTTTGCCATGTCCGAGCTGGCACTGGCTTCCAGCCGCAAGGCCCGCCTGGGCGCGATGGCCGAGGGCGGCGACAAAGGCGCGGCCGCGGCCTTGAAGCTGCTGGAGCATCCCACCCAGTTCCTCTCCACCGTGCAGATTGGCATCACCTCGATTGGCGTGCTCAACGGCATCGTCGGCGAGGCGGCGTTCAGCGACGGCGTGGCCGCGTGGTTGCAGGGCTTCGGCCTGGCCGAAAAGCCGGCCGCCATCACGGCCACCGGTATTGTGGTCACGGTCATCACCTTCACCACCATCATCTTTGGCGAACTGGTGCCCAAGCGCATCGGCCAGCTCTACCCCGAAACCGTGGCGCGACTGGTGGCGCTGCCCATGCGCTGGCTGGCCACCGCGGCCAAACCCTTTGTGCACCTGCTGTCGGCCACCACCCAGGGCGTGCTGAAACTGCTGCGGATTGACAGCAACGCTACCCGCGCCGTGACCGAGGAAGAGATCACCGCCAGCCTGGAAGAGGGCGTGGATGCCGGCCTGATCGAGCAGCACGAGCACCAGATGGTGCAAAACGTGTTTCGCCTGGACGACCGTCCCTTGACCTCGCTGATGGTGCCGCGCTCGGACATCGAGTGGCTGGAAGCCTCCAAGACCGTGGCCGAAAGCCTGCTGCAGGCGGGCCACGGCAGCAGCAAGAGCGCGCATTCGTGGTACCCGGTGTGCCGCGGCTCGCTGGATGATGTGGTGGGCGTGATCAGCGTGTCGCGCCTGCTCGAACTCGGGCTGGACCATCCCGGCCCGATCGAGCCGCACGCCACATCGGCCTCGTTCGTGCCCGAAACCCTGACCGGTATGGAGCTGCTGGAGCAGCTGCGCGCACGCTCGGGCCGCATGGTGTTCGTGGTGGACGAGTACGGCGTGGTGCAGGGGCTGATCACGCCGCATGACCTGCTGGAGGCGATCACCGGCGAGCTGCAGCCGGGCGGGGAAGAGGAAGCCTGGGCGACGCAG
>JANOBJ010000084.1:0-3444 GCA_031411575.1 Betaproteobacteria bacterium
GGTCAGCCACAGCTGATCGGGTTGCTGACGGTCCAGCCAGGTCAGCACAGCGGGCTCGGGCCGTGCGCGCATCGTTTCAGACACCACATTGGTGTCCAGAACGATCAAGCGCCACCATCCGGTTCAAAGTCAGCCGCGCGCGCAGGTTCTGCCCGTTCCGGCAGGTTCAGGTCCACACCGCCGATCGCTGTAAAACGCGAGCGCAACCGGCTGCCCATACCGCCGGGAGGGGTTGGCTGCGCCAGCGCGTTGCGCAGGATGGTGCGCACCTCCTCTTCCATCGAGCGGCCATGGGCCGCCGCCGACATGCGCAGCTTGTCCTTGATGGCGGGCTCCAGGTTTCGGATGGTCAGTGTGCTCATGGGCATGCTCCTTTTGGCACTAAAACGCCTTCATTGACAGCAATGCTAGCACAACACGCCTGCTGTTGCGTTGTGGCGGCGCTGTTGTCCCTGCCCTGCTATCCCTGCGCCTCAACCCGTGCCGCCGAGCGTGCGCTCATGCACCCGGCTTCGGCAGTTTGTCCAACCAACCCAGCACGCCCTCGCCCGCCCGCTTTCCACTGGCCATGCTGGCATTGAGCAGGTAGCCGCCGGTGGGCGCCTCCCAATCGAGCATTTCACCGGCGCAGAACACGCCGGGCAGCGCGCGCAGCATCAGGTGCTGATCGAGCGCCTCGAACGGCACGCCGCCAGCGGTGCTGATGGCTTCATCAATCGGCCGGGCGGCCACCAGCCGGATGGGCAAGGCCTTGATGGCGGCCGAGAGCGTGGCGGGGTCGTGCATCGCCTCTTTGGACAGCAGCTCGTGCAGGATGGCAGCCTTGATGCCGTCCAGCCCCAGCCGGCTCTTGAGGTGACTCGACAGCGAGCGCGTGCCGCGCGGGTGCGCCACCTCCGCGCGCACGCGTTCGGGCGAGTGGTCGGGCAGCAAATCGAGCGCGAAGGTGGCGTGGCCGGCGCGTGCGATCTCGTCGCGCAGCAGCGCCGACGCGGCGTACACCAGGCTGCCTTCCACGCCGCTGGCGGTAGCGACGAACTCGCCCTTGCGGCTGAAGGCGCGGCCGAGTGCATCGGTGAAGCGGATCGCGACCGATTTGAACGGCTGGCCGGCAAAGCGCTCGGTGAAATACGGCGTCCAGCCGGTCCGGGTGCTGGAACCGACATCCAGGCCGACATCAAACCCGCAGTTCGCCGGCACGAGCGGCGCCACCGGCACGCCGCGCGCCGCCAGCCACGGCACCCAGGCACCGTCGGAGCCGAGCCGCGCCCAGCTGGCACCGCCGAGCGCCAGCACGGTGGCAGCAGGGCGCAGTGTGCGCGGGCCGCCGGGGGTGTCGAAGCGCAGTGCGCCGGCTTCATCCCAACCGAGCCAGCGGTGCCGCATGAAAAACTGAACGGCCTCGCCGCTGGCCGGATGCCGCAGCCGCTGCAGCCACGCGCGCAGCAATGGCGCGGCCTTCATGTCGGTCGGGAACACGCGGCCCGAGCTGCCGACAAAGGTGTCGATGCCCAACCCTTGAGCCCACGCGCGCAGCGCATCGGGCGAAAAGCCGCGCAGTAGTGCCTCCACCGGCGGCTGCCGCTCGCCGTAGCGCTGCACAAAACGCTCCAACGGCTCGCTGTGCGTGAGGTTGAGCCCGCCGCGACCGGCCAGCAAAAACTTGCGGCCCACCGATGGCATGGCATCCATCAGCTGCACCGGTACGCCGGCCGCCGACAGCACTTCGGCCGCCATCAGGCCGGCCGGCCCGCCACCGATCACGACGACCGGTGCACCCGAGGTAGTTGTGCCGGTCATCGGAAAACCTCCGCGCGACGCGCTGCGGTGCACTTCGCCTTGGGAGCGGCCTGGCGGCTCATTCGGAAACCTCCGCGCCGCGCGCTGCGGTGCTGTTCGCCTTGGGAGCGGCCCGGCGGCTCACGGGGCAACCTCCACCACGTCGCCAGCGGCGGTCAGGAACGCGCTGCGCACCGGCTGGCCGGGATGGATGGCCTGCAGCGCGGCGCGGTATTGCCGCAACTGCTCGACCAGGCCCGGCTGCCGCTCGGGCGACGCGGCCGATTTGTAGTCGAGCACCCACCACTCGCCACTGTCGCGCCGGCGCACCAGGCGGTCCAGCCGCAGCACCTGGCCCTGGTGCGTCAGTTCCACTTCGTTGGCTTCCCAGTCGATCAGGTTGGCGTCCCAGGCCCAGGCGCCACTGCCACTGTGAATCGTGACAGCCATGCGGGCGGCCTGCTGCACCTGCGGCAGCGACAGGCTGAATTCGCGTGCCAGCGCCGGCCAGACGGAATCGTCGGGCAACGGGCCGCCGCTGGCCGTCCATTCGAGCAGGCGGTGCATCGCCAGCCCCACGCTGGCGCTCACCGCGTCGGCGTCGGCGTCGGCGTCCGTCGAAACCGCAATTGCTATATTATTCATAGCAACAAATGACCTGTGGAAGCGGACCTCTGGCAGTTTTGGCATCAAAAATACGTCTGAACGCCCGTTTCCAGCCGCGTCCGGTGCTGGTGCCTCCAGTGCCGCCTCGGGCACGTCTACGGGCGCGGCCAGCGCCTCCAGGTGCTGCCACCAGCTCAAGGCGTTGGCCTGATGCGGCTCGATCGACGACACCGCCAGCGTGGTCTGCGCGCGGGTCATCGCCACGTACAGCGCGTTGAGTTCTTCGCGCGCGCGCTCGGCCCGCTCCTCCATCAGCAGTTCCACGGCACACGGCGGCGGGTTGGTCTCGCTGGCCAGCATCACCAGCCGGCTCGGAAACGCATTCTCCCCGGGCCATTTCACCAGCACGCCCATGGTCTCGGCGCGCTGGGCCATGGCGTCGGTATCGAGCAGCAGGGTGAGTGGCGCCTCCAGCCCCTTGGCGCCGTGCACGGTGAGCAGCCGCACCGCCTGCGCGTCGGCCTGCACCGGCGCCTTGACGCCGCCCCGCCGCAGCGCGCGCACCAGCCCGTAGGGCGTGAGGTAGCGCGCGCCGTCAATCGCCAGTGACGCGCCGAGCAGCGCACGCAGGTTGGCCAGCACGCCGTTGCGCAAGGCCGTGGGCGTGGCCGCGGCAAAGCGCGCCAGCACGTCGCCGTGGGCGTAGATCGCGTCCAGCGCGTCATGCGGCGGCAACTCTGCCAGCCAGCCCTGGTATTGGGTCAAAGTGGCCCCAAGTCCTCGCAGGCTCGTCGTCAATTGCTCTTCTTTTTGTAGCAAATCAAACCAGCTGACGGTTGACACGGGCTGCCCGTCGGGCGTCGTCGCGTCCTCGCGCGCGCGGCGCTGCAGCAGGGCCAGGTGCACCAGATCGTCATCGCCCACGCCGAACAGCGGCGACTTGAGCGCGCGCGCCAGCGACAGGTCGTGCGCGGGCGAGACCAGCGCGTCGAGCAGCGCCACCACGTCCTGCACCTCGGGCGCGTCGGCCAGGTCGGTTTTCTCGGGCTGCAGCGCGGG
>JANOBJ010000085.1:0-1871 GCA_031411575.1 Betaproteobacteria bacterium
GGCGGCGGCACCAGCCAGTGCGGCCAGACGGTGGGCGCCGGGCTGGTGATCGACTTCTCCAAGCACGTTCGCAACGTGCTCGAAGTGGACGCGGACCAGCGCACCGTGACGGTGGAGCCGGGCATCGTGCTGGACCACCTGAATGCGCAGCTGAAGAAGCTGGGCCTCTGGTACCCCGTGGACGTGTCCACCGCGGCGCAGGCCACGCTGGGCGGCATGGCCGGCAACAACTCGTGCGGCAGCCGCAGCATCGCGTACGGCAACATGGTGCACAACGTGCTGGGCGCGCAAGCGTGGACGTCCGATGGCGCGCTGCACACCTTTGGCCGCTTCGATGCGAGCAGCGGCGCGGCCCGCGCCCTGGGCGAGCGCGTACGCAATCTGGCGCTTGCCCTGGCCCCCGAGATCGAGGCGCACTGGCCCAAGGTGCTGCGCCGCGTGGCCGGCTACAACCTGGACGTCTTCCACAACCAGAACGAGAAGCCGTACACGGCCGACGGCAGCGTCAACCTCGCGCACCTGCTGGTCGGCAGCGAGGGCACGCTCGCGCTGACCGAATCGCTGACGCTGCGTTTGAGCGAGCTGCCGCGCGCCAAGGTGCTGGGCGTGGTGAATTTTCCGACCTTCTACAAGGCCATGGATTCAGCCCAGCACATCGTCAAAATGGGTGGCGCGTCGCTCACGGCGGTCGAGCTGGTCGACCGCACGATGATTGAGCTGTCGCTGCAGAACCCGGCGTTCGCGCCCACCATCCGCTCGGCGCTGGCACCGACCATCAACGGCGGCAAGCCCGATGCGGTGTTGCTGGTGGAATTTTCGGGTGCCAGCAAGGCCGATCTGCTGCCCAAGATCCGGCAGCTGGTGGAACTCATGGGCGACCTCGGGCTGCCCGGCAGCGTGGTCGAGATGACCGACGACGCACCACAAAAAGCGCTGTGGGAGGTGCGCAAGGCCGGCCTCAACATCATGATGAGCCTGAAGGGCGATGGCAAGCCGGTGAGCTTTATTGAAGACTGCGCGGTGCCGCTGGAACATCTGGCCGAATACACCGATGGCTTGACCCAGGTGTTTCGCCGGCACGGCAGCAAGGGAACGTGGTACGCGCACGCCTCGGTTGGCACGCTGCATGTGCGGCCGATTCTGGACATGCGCGAGGACGGGCCGGAAGGCGGCGCCGCCCGGATGCGCGCCATCGCCGAGGAAGCGTCCGCCCTCGTGCGCAAGTTCAAGGGCGCCTACAGTGGCGAGCACGGCGACGGGCTGTGCCGCGGCGAGTGGATCGAGTGGCAGTTCGGCCCGCGCATCACCGAGGCGTTTGCAGCCATCAAACAGCATCTGGACCCGCTGAATCTGCTGAGCCCGCAGCGCATCGTCAACCCGCCACGTATGGATGACACGCGGCTGATGCGATTTGCACCCAGCTACGCCGTGATTCCGATCCAGACCGCGCTCGACTGGTCGGCCTGGAACGTGCAAAACGACCCGGTGACCGAGAAGACCAGCGCGCCCGGCACTGGTGGCGACCCCGCGCAGGGCTTTGCCAAGGCGGTGGAGATGTGCAACAACAACGGCCACTGCCGCAAGTTCGATGCGGGCACCATGTGCCCCAGCTACCGCGTGACACGCGACGAACAGCACCTCACACGGGGTCGTGCCAACACGCTGCGGCTCGCGCTGTCCGGACAACTGCCCGGGGTGAGCGCCGCCGACGCATTCACCAGCGAGGCAGTAAAGGACGCGATGGACCTGTGCGTGGGCTGCAAGGGCTGCAAGCGCGACTGCCCCACCGGTGTGGACATGGCGAAGATGAAAGTGGAGTTCCTGCACCACTACACGGCCCGGCACGGCCATACCCTCAAGGACAGGTTGGT
>JANOBJ010000086.1:0-18408 GCA_031411575.1 Betaproteobacteria bacterium
CCAGCGCGCGTCCAGCGCGAGCATGGCCGCGTTGTACGCCCCGGCGCTGTGGCCCATCAGGAATACCCGCTTCGGGTCGCCGCCGAGTTCAGGCAAGCGGTCGAAGACCCACCGCGTGGCCAGCGCGCAGTCTTCCAGGAATGCCGGGTAGCGAACTTGCGGGCTGAGCCGGTAGTCGGCCACCACCACCAGCACACCATTGGAGGCCAAGGCCTCTCCGACGAAGCGGTAGTCGGCCCGGTCGCCGCGCGTCCAGCTGCCGCCGTAGAAAAACACCACCACCGGCCAGGGGCCGTCGCCCGTGGCCGGCCGGTAGATGTCGAGTTGCTGGCGCGGGTCCGGGCCGTAGGCCTGATCGGGCCGCGCGCGGTAGGTGTCGGTGGGCACCAAGGCGTGCAACAGGCTTGAGGCCGAGCAGCCGCTCAAGCTGAGTAACGCCGCACCGGCCATCCAGGCGCGGCGGCCCGCAGGACAAAATGGTGTCATGGCTGGGTTACGTCGCTGGTCCGGGTTTGGATTCACCGCGGCGCGTCCCCCATCCGTCCATTCACGCCACCTTGCAGATCTTAAGCATGTTGGTGCCCCCCGGTGCGCCCATCGGCTCGCCGCAGGTGATGGCATAGACATCGCCGCTTTTGACGATGCCGCGCTTTTTGAGGTCGCTTTCGGCCTGGGCGAGCGCGGTGTCGCGGTCGGCGCTGGTGTCCATCAGCAGCGGGCGCACGTTGCGGTACAGCGCCATCTTGCGCTGGGTCGAAATGCGCGGCGTCAACGCATAGATTGGCACGTGGATGCGGTGACGGCTCATCCACAGGGGCGTCGAGCCGCTGTCGGTCATGGCGACGATGGCCTTGGCGCCCAGGTGGTGCGCCGTGAACAGCGCGCCCATGGCGATCGACTGGTCGATGCGGTCGAAGGTCTGCCCGGTGAAATCAGCGTCAAGCTTCACGTCTTCGGCGGCTTCCGCAGCCTCGCAGATGCGGCTCATTTCCTGCACGGTCTCCAGCGGGTACTTGCCGCTGGCCGTCTCGGCGGAGAGCATCACGGCGTCGGTGCCATCCAGCACCGCGTTGGCCACGTCGCTGACCTCGGCGCGGGTCGGCACCGGGTTGGTGATCATGCTTTCCATCATCTGGGTGGCGGTGATCACCACCTTGTCCATCGCGCGCGCCATTCGGATCATGCGTTTTTGCAGGGCCGGCACGGCGGCGTTGCCCACCTCTACCGCCAGGTCGCCGCGCGCCACCATGATGCCGTCGCTGGCGCGCAGGATCGCTTCGAGCTGCGGAATCGCCTCGGCACGCTCGATCTTGGCGATCAGCCCCGGCTTGTGCTTGTACTCGGCCGCTGCCACGTTGCACAGTTGGCGCGCCATTTCCATGTCGGTCGCGGTCTTGGGAAAGCTCACCGCCACGTAGTCGGCCTGAAAGCTCATGGCGGTGCGGATGTCTTCCATGTCCTTGGCGGTGAGCGCCGGCGCCGTCAGGCCGCCGCCCTGCTTGTTGATGCCCTTGTTGTTGGACAGCTCGCCGCCCAGCTTGACGGTGGTGAACACCGCCTCGCCCTTGACGGAATCGACCGTCAGCACGATCAGGCCGTCGTTCAGCAGCAGCAGGTCGCCAGCTTTCACGTCGCGCGGCAGATCCTTGTAGTCCAGGCCGACGGCGCCCACGTCGCCCGGTTCGGTGCGTGCGGCGTCCAGCACGAACTTGGCGCCCGGCTCCAGCCAGACCTTGCCTTCGACGAACTTGCCGACGCGGATCTTCGGGCCCTGCAGGTCGGCCATGATGGCCACCTCGCGGCCGGTACGGCGCGCTGCCTCGCGCACCATGGCCGCACGGTCAATGTGGTCCTGCGCCTTGCCGTGGCTGAAATTGAGCCGCACCACGCTGACCTTGGCGTTGATCATCTGCTCCAGCAGCTCGATGGTGTTGGATGCGGGGCCAAGCGTTGCCACGATCTTGGTGGCGTGGCGGGGAATGCGTGTCTCCATGGAGGCTCCTGAAAGGTTCTTCGTCGTTGTAACGAAATTACATTGTCTCAGGGATGCGGTTACCTGTCAGTTACCAAAACGCCCGCGGCGCCCCCTATCAGCCCTTCGGCCCGGTGAAACAGTTTTAACCCGCCGCGCGCTTTTGCAGGATTTCGAAGGCCGGCAGCGTCTTGCCTTCCAGAACTTCGAGGAACGCGCCGCCGCCGGTCGAGATGTAGCCCATGTCTTGCTCGATGCCGTACTTGGCGATGGCGGCCAATGTGTCGCCACCGCCTGCGATGCTGAACGCGTCGGACCGGGCGATGGCCTGCGCCAGGGTGCGGGTGCCGTTTTCGAACGGCGCGAACTCGAACACGCCCACCGGGCCGTTCCAGACGATGGTGCCGGCGCGCAGCAGCTGCTCAGCCAGCCGTTTTGCGGTGTCGGGGCCGATGTCCAGGATCAGGTCGTCCTCGGCCACTTCGGTGGCTTTTTTCACCTGCGCTTTCGCGTCGGCCTTGAAGGCCTTGGCGGTGACCACGTCGGTGGGGATCGGCACCTCGGCACCGCGCGCCTTCATGGCGGCCATCACGGCCTGGGCCTGCGTCACCAGATCGGCTTCGGCCAGGCTTTTGCCAATGCTCAGACCGGCCGCCAGCATGAAGGTATTGGCGATGCCGCCGCCCACGATCAGCTGGTCCACGTTGTCGGCCAGTGCTTCCAGGATGGTCAGCTTGGACGACACCTTGCTACCGCCCACGATCGCCACCAGCGGGCGCCGGGGCTGCGCCAGTGCCTTGGTGATGGCGTCGATCTCGGCTGCCAGCAGCGGCCCCGCGCAGGCGATCGGCGCGAACTGCGCGATGCCGTAGGTGGTGCCCTCGGCGCGGTGCGCGGTGCCGAAGGCATCGTGCACGAAGATGTCGCACAGCGCGGCGAGCTTGTGCGCCAGCGCGGGCGCATTCTTTTTCTCGCCCACATTCAGGCGGCAGTTTTCCAGCAGCACCGCCTCGCCGGGCGCCACCGTGACGCCGTCGATCCAGTCGCTCACCAGCGGCACCTCGCGGCCCAGCAGCTCGGACAGCCGGCGCGCCACCGGCGACAGCGAATCCTCGGGCTTGAACTCGCCCTCGGTCGGCCGGCCCAGGTGCGAGGTGACCATCACCGCCGCGCCGGCGTCCAGCGCCATCCGGATGCACGGCACCGAGGCGCGGATGCGGGTGTCTTCGGTGATGGCGCCGGTGTCGTCCTGCGGCACATTGAGATCGGCACGGATGAAGACGCGCTGGCCGCGGGCCTTGCCGCTGGCGCAGAGATCGGAAAAACGGATGACGTTCATGGTGGGGCCGGCAGCAGCAAAACCCTTGATTTTAGGCGCCTGCCGGGGCAATGCTAGGCCCCCACGCTTGTCACTGCGTGTACTGCGCTGCCCCCCAAGGGGGAGCGTTTCGCCTTGGGGCGGCCCGGCGGCGAAACAATCCCGATCGTCCTTCGACCGGTTTTACCAGCCGAGGCCAATGTGCAGCGGCAAATACACCGCCATGCCCGCGACGATGGTGACGAGCACGTTGCGCCGCCAGTAGAACGATGCCGCGCCCGCGACAGCCGCAAACAGCCGCGCGTCCTGCCAGGTGGTGACGAGCTGGCCCTGCGCCATCACCACCTCGGGAATCACCACCGCCGCCAGCGCCGCGATCGGCGCGTACTGCAGGCCGCGCTGAGCCCAGTGCGGCAGGCTCCACGGCTTGCTGGAGATGAAGAAAAAGCAACGCGCCAGTACCGTCACGCACGCCAGCCCGATGATGATGGCGACGGTCCAGAGATCGGTGGCGCCGTTCATCGTGTCCTCACGCCGTCTGCACGCGCCATGCTCATACCCGCTGCCCCTGCGCGGTCGGGCGAAACCGCTCCAGCCACAGGCACAGCAGCACGGCCGCCGCAATCGCCACGACGATGTTGAGCTTGAGCGGCAGCGTGTAGGCCGCCACCGCCGCCACGCCCGCCACCCCGGCCGACACGATGCGCAGCCGCGAACTGGCCAGCGAACACAGGATGCCTACCAGGCACAGGATGCCGGCAAACCCAAGCCCCCAGGTGGTGGGAATGAAGTTGGCCAGCGCCACGCCGATCAGGCTGGCGACGACCCAGCAGCCCCAATTGACGAAGCAGTTCCCCGCCAGATACGCCTCTTGAGACTGCCGCCGGGCCCCCACGCTCGGCACTGGCGTGTCCTCGCTGCCCCCCGAGGGGGCGCGTTCCGCCTTGGGGCGGCCCGGCGGCGGAACAGCCTCTTCTTCGCCAGCTGGTTTCGGAAACCGCCGCGTGAACAGCACATAGGTCAGATCGGCCGTCAGGTAGCCGTGGGTCAGGCGTTGCCAGCGCGGCAGGTGCATCAAATACGGGCGCAGGTGCAGGCTGAACACCACAAAACGCAGGTTCACGCAAAAACCGGTGGCCAGGACCACGGCAACCGGCGCGCCGGCGACGATCAGCGGGATGGCGGCCAGTTGCGAGCTGCCGGCGAATACCAGCACCGTCATGAGGAGCGACTCGACCACGCTCATGCCGCTTTTGACCATTGCCACGCCGGTCATCAGCCCCCAGGCCGCGATGCCGGGTGCCTGCGGCGCCATCTCGCGCATGCCGACGGCGAATTCGGGGTGCGCCCGCAGCGCCTTGACGAAAAACACCGTGTCAACCGGCCGGAACGCCCAGCCGCATGCCGGGCGCCAGCGCAAATCCGCGCAAAAAATCCGCCGCCGCCAGCCGCTTGCCGCCCGCGCGCTGCAGCTCGGTGATGCGCAGCACGCCGTCGCCGGCTGCCACCTCGATCCCCGCCTCATTTACCAGCAAAATCTGCCCGTTGTCCGCATCGGTTGGTCGTTGCGTGCTATCAATAACAGAGCGCCAGAGTTTCACCGTTTCGACCGCACCGCCGCTCTGCACCGTGGTTTGCGCACCTGGAAACGGGTCAAACGCGCGGATGCGGCGCTCGATCTGCGCTGCCGACTGCGCCCAGTCGATCAGCGCCTCGGCCTTCTCGATCTTGTGCGCGTAAGTCACGCCCTTGACCGGCTGCGGCACGGGTTTGAGCCCGCCGCAGGCCGCCAGCTCCAGCGCCTCCACAATCAGCCGCCCGCCCAGCGTCGCCAGCGTGTCGTGCAGGCGGGCGGTGGTATCGGTCGGCGCGATGGCGACTTTTTCCACCAGCAGCATGTCGCCGGTGTCCAGCCCGGCGTCCATCTGCATGATGGTGATGCCGGTCTCGCTGTCGCCCGCCTCGATGGCCCGGTGAATCGGCGCCGCGCCGCGCCAGCGCGGCAGCAGCGAGGCGTGGATATTGAGGCAACCGCGAACTGGCCTGTTCGCCCCCACCCTGGCCACTTCGTGTGCTTCGCTGCCCCCCGAGGGGGCGCTCGCGCCTTGGGGCGGCCCGGCGTCGCTCATGGCAGTTAGTACCCACTGCGGCAAGATCAGCCCGTAAGCGGCGACCACCATCACATCGGCCTGCGCCGCCGCAATCGCCTCGCGCGCGGCCGCCGCATCGTCCGGGTACTTGCCGTCCAGCCGCAGGCTGCGCGGCTGGGCCACCGCGATGCCGTGATCCAGCGCGAACTGCTTGACCGGCGATGCCTGCAGTTTCAGGCCTCGCCCGGCCGGACGATCCGGCTGGGTCAGGACGAGCGGGACGGTGAAGCCGGCGGCGTGCAGCCGTGTCAGGGCGACCGCCGCAAACTCAGGCGTGCCGGCAAAAATGACTCTCAAGCGCGCGCTTTCCCGACTGCGCGGCGGGCAGCGGCGGGCGACAACCGCCTCGCGCCAGCCGCGGTGGGCCAGCCCGGCCGTGCTTCAGGAGTCTGGGCGCGCCTCATTCGCGCGGCTCGCCCAGGTAGATCTGCGAGTTGTCCATCTTCACCACGCGCCCGGCGGGGTTGACGTAGCCGTAGCAGCCCCACAGCACGCCGGCGTTGATGAACGGGTACTCCCAGATGGCGCCATCGAAGTTGCGCACCGTCATGCGTTTGCCGGGAATGCCCCATCGCTGCAGCAGCGCGTCGCCGGTCAGCGGCTGGCCCTGATCAAGCTGCGCGGCCTGCTGCTCACAGGCCTTCACGCCGGTGGTTTGCAGTGGGGTAGGCGTACCACAGGCGGCCAATCCGGTTGCTATAATTATTATAGCAAACAATGACCAGCCGGCGCGCACAAATGGCCTGAATGGCTTGAAAACTGGGTTCATGGGCACCTCTGTCGTGAAAGCCGCCGCCAACGCCGTCAGACGCGGGCTTCGCGTGCAGCTTTGAGCATCTTGGTCTTGATGCGGTTCCTTTTCAAGGGCGACAGATATTCCACGAAGACTTTACCGAGCAGGTGGTCCATCTCGTGCTGGATGCAGACCGCCAGCAGGCCGTCGGCGTCGATCGTGCGGGCGTTGCCGTCGCGGTCCAGCGCGCGCACTTTGACCGACATCGGGCGCTCCACGCCGTCATAGATGCCCGGCACCGACAGGCAGCCCTCGTCGTTGCGCTTTTTCTCGGGGCTGGCCCACAGGATCTCGGGATTGACCAGCACCAGCGGCTCGTCACGCTCCTCGGACACGTCGATCACCACCAGCCGCTCGTGCACGTCCACCTGGGTGGCCGCCAGGCCAATGCCGTTGGCGTCGTACATGGTTTCGAGCATGTCGGCGATCAGGGTCTGGATGCGCGCGTCGACCTCGCGCACCGGTTTGGCCACGGTGTGCAGGCGCGGGTCGGGGTAACAAAGAATCGGTAACAGGGCCATGGTGACAAAAAAGATCAGTTGTCGCTATTTTCGCTAATTTGCGCCGCGCTTGCCCGCCAAAACCCAATATTCGTTGCCCAATCAAGGGCTTGAGCGCAAAATCAACAGTGATTTATCAAGATTTCAGGCGGGTTGGGGCGCGGTTTTGAAGGGCATGAATGCCCGAAGATTGCCCTCCAGACGCCCTTGGGGGGCATTCGTGAAGCATCACCACATGACGACAACCAGCATGGCAGACACCTTGGCAGACTGTTCGACTGCAATCCCCTCCGCACGTTCCCCACGCTCCCGCCAGGCGCGCTTCATCTTGTTCAGCCTGTCGGCCCTGGCCATCGCGGTCGGCTGGCTGGCCACCCAGACCGCCCAGGCCCAGAATTTCCCGATCAGCCCGGCCCAGCGCAGCACCGCGCAGCAGGTGGCGCAGGCCGGCGTGCCCTTGAGCGAGCTGGCGCCCAATGCGCCGGACGAATACACCGTCAAGCGCGGCGACACGCTGTGGGCGATCTCCCGCATCTTCCTCAAAAGCCCGTGGCGCTGGCCCGAGCTGTGGGGCATGAACCTGCAGGAAATCAGCAACCCGCACCGCATCTACCCGGGCCAGCAGCTGTACCTGGACAAGAGCAATGGCCGCGCCACGCTGCGCATGCGCCAGAGCGCGCAAGGCGGCCCGCCGACCGACACCATCAAGGTCTCGCCGCGCACCCGCTCCGAGTCGCTGGCCGACAACGCGCTGCCCACGCTCGCGCCCAACCTGATCGAGCCGTTCCTGGCCGAGCCGATGATCGTGGACGAAGCCACCATGCTGGCGGCACCGCGCATCGTTGCCGCGCCCGAGGGCCGGGTGATGCTGACCCGCGGCGACCGCGGCTACGCGCGTGGCTCGGCCGCGGCGCTGGCCGACGACACCTCCAAGCCCGCGATGGACTACCGCGTGTTTCGCAACGCCACGCCGCTGAAAGACCCGGTCACCGGCGAAATTCTGGGCTACGAAGCGCAATACGTCGGCAAGGCGCAGCTGGTGCGCGGTGAATCGACCCGCCAGGTAGCGCTGAAAGACGGCAAGAGCCAGACCGACATCGTTCCGGCCACCATCGACATCGTGAGCGCCAAGGAAGAAATGCGGGTGGGCGACCGGCTGCTGCCTGAGCCGCCGCGCCAGCTCGTCACCTACACGCCGCGCGCGCCCGATGGCAAGATGGACGGCAGCATTGTCTCGGTTTACGGCAGCGCCGTGCGCATGGCCGCTCAAAACCAGGTGGTGGTGATCAACAAGGGCACCAAGGACGGCATCGAATCGGGTCACGTGCTGGCCATCGTCAAGGACGGCGCGCGCATCATCGACAAGACCGACCCGGCCAAGCCGATGATCAAGCTGCCCGACGAGCGCAACGGCCTCTTGATGGTGTTCCGCCCGTTCGAGAAGCTCTCCTACGCGCTGATCCTGGAGATCACCGACGGCGTGAAGATCGGCGACCGCGTGATCAACCCGCGCTAGCCTGGCCTCGCCCCGGATCTTGCCGCTTAACTTCGGTTTCTAAGCCCGCCATGCAGCGCGACGAACTCGCCGCCTGGTTGCGGCTCGCCCTCACGCCCGGCGTGGGCAATGGCGCGGCGCGGCGGCTGCTGGCGGCGTTTGGGCTGCCGGATGCGATCTTTTCCCAGAATTCCACCGCGCTGCAGCAGCTGGTCACGCCGCTGCAGGCCGCCGCGCTGCGGGCCGAACCACCCGAACTCGCCGACCAGACCGAGCAGACCTGGCAATGGCTGCAGCGGTCCGCGGTGGAAGGTGGTGCCGACGGTACGGCGCACGGGGTGCTGGTGTTGGGCGATCCAGGCTACCCGGAAGCGCTGCTGGCGATGGAAGACCCGCCGCTCATGCTGTACTGGCTGGGGCAGCCATTTTCGGGGTCAAATGTGCCTCTGGTCGGCACCGGTGGGTCATTGAATGCTACAAACTCAGTAGCGCCCGGATCATCCCGCAGCATCGCGATCGTCGGCAGCCGCAACCCCACGCCTCAAGGTGCGGCCAACGCGCGGCAGTTTGCGCGCAGCCTGAGCGCGGCCGGGCTGACCGTGGTGTCGGGCCTGGCGCTGGGCGTCGACGGTGCGGCCCACGAGGGCGCGCTGGAAGGCGCCAGTGCCGACCAGCTGGCCACGATTGCCGTGGTGGGCACCGGGCTGGACCGCGTCTACCCCCGGCAGCACCTCGCGCTGGCCCACCGCATCGCGCAGCGCGGCACCATCCTCAGCGAGTACCCACTCGGCACGCCGCCACTGGCACCGAATTTCCCCCGACGCAACCGGCTGATCGCCGGCCTGTCGCTGGGCACGCTTGTAGTGGAGGCGGCGCTCAAATCGGGCTCGTTGATCACCGCGCGGATGGCGGTCGAGCAAGGCAAGGAAGTGTTTGCCATCCCCGGCTCGATTCACTCGACGCAGGCGCGCGGCTGCCATGCGCTGATCAAGCAGGGGGCCAAGCTGGTTGAGTCGGCCGAGGACGTGCTGGAAGAACTGCATCTGCCGTATGCTACAAATACTATAGCAAATAATGACCAGGGGACGCCGACAACAGGCACAAATGATGCCGAAAACCCGCTGTTGGACCATCTTGGCTTCGACCCGGTCAGCCTGGACGCCCTGATGGCGCGCACCGGCATCGACGCGGCCCACCTGCAGGCCGAGCTGCTGGCGCTGGAGCTCGACGGCCAGGTCGCGCGCCTGCCGGGCGGGCTGTTCCAGCGCATCGGCTCAGCCTAGGCCGTTTGGCTCCCCGCTCTGATCTCCGATGGCTGATGCGCCCGCGCAACAGCGCCTGGCGGCCCGTGCCCTTTTGCGCGCCGGGTTCTGCGCTATATTGGGGCCATGTTCGAAGTGCTCGTATTCGTCTATGAAAACTACTGGCGAGGCGATGCCTGTCCCGAGTTGCCGCAGCTCGGGCGCAAATTGACGGCTGCCGGCTTCGAGGCCGAGCAGATCGAGGAGGCGCTGGCTTGGCTCGACGGGCTGAATCTGGCCGCACAGGGCAGCCAGCCGACGGCCGATACCGCTCAGCCCGCGCTCACTTCGCCCGACCCCCTGTCATTGCAGTCACCTGACAGCCTGCGCATCTACTCGATCGCCGAGCAGGACCATCTGGGCGCCGAATGCCTGGGGTTTGTGAGCTTTCTCGAAAGCTCGGGCGTGCTGCCCGCGCACATGCGCGAGATCGTGCTGGACCGTTCGATGGCCGCGCCCGGCGATCCGGTGTCGCTGGACGACCTGAAGATCATCATCCTGATGGTGTACTGGAGCTTTGGCGAAGAGCCGGATGCCCTGGTGCTGGACGAACTCTGCGACGACCACAGCGAACGCGTGGCGCACTGACGCACCGATGCCCTGACTGCAGGAGCCGGGTGTTGCACGGCGCCACCCAAAAAAGGCCGCTGATCGCGGCCTTTTTTTGTTGGGGTGAGCCGCGCTCAGCCGAGCAGCCGCTCGGGGTTGGCGTCTAGCTTGGCCAGCGCCTCGCGGGTGGCGCGCACGGTCAGGGCTTCTTCCTCGGTTGGCACCAGCAGGCCGGCCTGCAGGTAAGCGGCCAGCCGGTTGGCCTGCATCAGGTAACTGTGGCCATCGACCGAGACAAACAGGTGCAGCTGCTTGCGCGCGCTGCGCCAGACGTACTGCACCTGCGCCATCTTGCCGTTGTGGTCGACACTGAACCAGGTCGCCAGTTCCAGCTCCTGGGCCCACGCGATCATGGCCTGCGTCGGCTGCGAGCCGCCGTCGGCCACCACCACGAGGTTGGACGCGTCGATGCCCAGCATCATCTCGATGTTCTCGGCATTCAGCGGCAGATCGCCGGTGTCCTCGTCGGTGACAAAGTCTTCCAGGTGCGCGAGGCGCTTGGCCATGGCATCGATCTGCGCCTGCGGAATCGCCTCGGTCTTGGACAGGAAGGCGTCGGCCAGCGTGTCGCCGATGACTTTGATGTGGGCTTCCTGCGCAGAACCCGTGACGCCCAGCAGGCTCATGCCCTGGCGCAGGCGCGCCAGCAGCTTGGGCAAATCCTGGATCACGCGGGCGCGCTCGGTGCGGCTGGGTTTGGCGCTGGCGGCCCACAGCAGATCGGTGGCGGCACGTTTGAGCAGCAGGGTTTCCTCGTGCTGCGGGCCATTGCGCACGGCCGCAAGCGCCAGCACTTCGGCCCAGACCTTGAACAGGAATTCGCGAATCTCGTCACGCACCTGCATGGTGTTGAGGATGTTGCGCATCTCGATGGTGTACTGGATCGCCATCGCCTCTTTTTGCTCGACCTGCTGCGCGATGCTGACCACTCTCTGGGTCGCGCCGGCCTCGGTCAGGAAGCGCGAAAGGAATTTCTGGAATTCATCGTGCACCAGCTGGAACACGCGCCGGCCGGTCTCGGGGTACTGCTCGATCACCTGCACCACGCGCTTGATCTCGGCTTCCAGCGCGCTGCCGTTGATGCTGGCCACGTCAAAGCCCATTACGCAGCCGCCCATGCGGTCGATCAGCTGGCGCGCCGGGTGCTGCAGCGTGCCAAAGAACTCGGGTTCGGCCAGGGCCAGGCGCAGCACTGGCATCTGCAGGCGCGCAAACCAGACCCGCACCGTGGCCGGGATGCGCTCCTCGGCCAGGATGCTCTGGAACATCAGCGCCACGATCTCGATCGTGGCTTTTTCGCTGGAGGTGGAGGCTTTGCTCTTGAGGGCCGAGGTGCGCTGGCGCAGTTGCACCACCACGTCTTCGACGCCCGCGCTGTCGTAGACCACATCCGTCGCGGGGCCGGCCTGCACCTGCGCGGCCTCGAACATCGACATGGCTTCGGCCAGGTCCGGCGAGGCCGCCGCCACGCGCGTGGCTTCAAAGTCAGAAACGCGGTCGCTCAGCAGCCGGCGCAATTGGCCCAGCACGCCTTGCGCGCGTTGGCGCACGCGGGCCAGCGGCGTGCCAGCGGTGAGCATCCGCGTCTCATCCAGCAGCCGGGACGCACCGCCGCCTCCGCTACCACCGCCGCCGCCAGGCGAACCCGGGCGGGTAGTGGTACCACCGATCCCAGACGTGGCGCCTCCGATTCCCGACGTGGCGCCGCCGGGGCTCAGGCTGGAGGGCATGCTGGTGAAATCCGAACTGGAGCCGTCGGGGCGCCGGCTGACGCCCCCCGCAGTGCGCTTGACCAGCGGCTTGAGATCAATCTCCGGCATCACGCCGCGCTGGATCAGGAATTCATTGGCGTGGTGATAGGCTTCAGTCAGCCGGTCGACCAGTACCTGCTGGATCACGTCTTGCGACGCGACCCAGGCGTCACGCGACAGGCCGCACCGCGCCCATTGATCCACCAGAAGGGTGGCAATCACATCGGGGCGGAGCACGTCCCCCGTCGCCAGATCCTGCGTGCCCTCCAGGCGCTGGATGCGCAGGCGCAGGTCATTGAGCTCCCAGCTCACCTTGTCCAGGATCGACAGCACCAGCCGCGAGGCCAGGATCTTGTGCTCGACCTCTTCGTCATCAATCAACTGGAAGGTGGTGGCGTCCTGGCGCTCCGGGGCCGCCGTGGAGATCGCGGGGACCTCCAGCGCCGCCAGCCACGCCTTGCGCGAGCCTTCGATCCACGGGCCTCGCAGCTTCTGGAAGGCACTGAAGGCGTCGCGCCGTTCCTGCATGGTGCGTGAGTTGCCGGTCTGGTCGGCCAGGGACGCCAGACGCCCCTGCACCGACGCGGCCAGCCCGATCATGACGTCGTCAACCTCGGCCACAAACTGCTGCCGTGCCTGATGGGCAACCCGGGCTTCAGGCGTGGCGGGGCGGTAGGTGGCCATGGGGTGGTAGCTGGGCAGGCAGCGGGTTAAACGGTCGCGCCCGCGTTCGGGTCATTCGGATCGCCGTCTTGGCGCACGGGGGCCTTGACCAGGTCTTCGCGCTTGATGCCAAGCCACATGGCGATGGCAGCCGCCACGAACACCGAGGAATAGATGCCAAAACAGATGCCGATGGTGAGCGCCAGCGCAAAGTAATAAAGCGTCTGCCCGCCAAACAGCAACATTGACAGCACCATGATCTGGGTTGAACCGTGAGTGATGATGGTACGGCTGATCGTGGAGGTAATGGCGTTGTCGATGATCTCAACTGTCGTCATCTTGCGGAATCTGCGGAAGTTTTCACGAATCCGGTCAAAGATGACGACGGACTCGTTGACCGAGTAGCCCAGAACGGCCAGTACCGCCGCCAGCACCGCGAGCGAAAACTCCCACTGGAAGAACGCAAAAAAGCCCAGGATGATGATCACGTCGTGCAGGTTGGCGATGATAGCCGCCACAGCAAACTTCCACTCGAAGCGGATGGCCAGGTAAATCATGATGCCCACCACCACGAAGGCCAGCGCCTTGAGGCCGTCGGCGGCGAGCTCGTCGCCCACTTGCGGCCCCACAAACTCGCTGCGGCGCAGCGTGGCCGTCGGATCGGCGGCTTTGAGCGCGCCGAGCACGCGCTCACTCTGTTGCGCCGAAGTCACACCTTTTTGCACCGGCAGGCGAATCAGCACGTCGCGGGCAGTACCAAAGTTCTGCACCTGCACGTCGGCAAAGCCCAGCGCGGCCACGTCGGTGCGAACCTTGTTCACGTCGGCCGGCTGCGAGTAGGCCACTTCCATCAGGGTGCCGCCGGTGAACTCGACCGACAGGTGCAGCCCGCGCGAGAACAGGAAGAACACCGCTGCCGCGAAGGTCAGAAACGAGATGATGTTGAATATCAGCGCGTGCCGCATGAACGGGATGTCGCGCCGGATCTTGAAGAATTCCATGTGTGTTGCCCCTCAATCCGCTTTGGCTGGTGTGCTGGCGTCGGCAGGTCGCCAAACCGTGCCGATGGACACGGTCTTCAGCTTCTTTTGACGACCGTACCACAGGTTCACCAAGCCGCGCGAGAAGAAAACCGCCGAGAACATGCTGGTCAGGATGCCGATGCAGTGCACCACCGCAAAGCCGCGCACCGGCCCCGAACCAAAAGCCAGCAGCGCCACGCCGGCGATCAGCGTGGTGATGTTGGAGTCCAGAATCGTGGCCCAGGCCCGGTCGTAGCCGGCGTTGATCGCGGCCTGCGGCGCCGCGCCATTGCGCAGCTCTTCGCGCACCCGTTCATTGATCAGCACGTTGGCATCAATCGCCATGCCCAGCGCCAGCGCCATGGCGGCCATGCCGGGCAGCGTGAGGGTGGCCTGCAGCATCGAGAGCGCGGCCACCAGCAGCAGCAGGTTGAAGCCCAGCGCAATGCTGGAAAACAGGCCAAACAGCATGTAGTACACGCACATGAAGCCCACGATCACCAGAAACCCCCAGGTGACGCTGTTGAAACCCTTGGCGATGTTCTCGGCTCCCAGGCTGGGGCCGATGGTGCGTTCCTCGATGATCTCCATCGGGGCGGCCAGCGAACCGGCGCGCAGCAGCAGCGCCAGATCGTTGGCCTCGTTCACCGTCATTGAGCCGGAAATCTGGAAACGGTTGCCGAGCTCGCCCTGGATCACGGGCGCCGTCAGCACCTCGCCCTTGCCTTTTTCGAACAGCAGGATCGCCATGCGCTTCTTCAGGTTTTCGCGGCTGGTGTCGCGCATGATGCGGCCACCCTTGGCATCCACCGTCAGATCGACCTTGGGCTGCTGGTTTTGCGAATCAAAGCCGGGCTGCGCATCGGTCAGGCTGTCGCCAGTGATGATGACCTGCTTCTTGACGATCACCGCGCGGCCGTCGCGCTCCAGGTAGCGCTCCGTGCCAAACGGCACGGGGCCGCGGCCGCCCTCAGCCTCGCGCGCCTCGGCGCTGTCGTCCACCAGCCGCATTTCCAGCGTGGCGGTACGGCCCAGAATGTCCTTGGCCTTGGCGGTGTCCTGCACGCCCGGCAGTTGCACCACGATGCGGTCCAGGCCCTGCTGCTGGATCACTGGCTCGGCCACGCCGAGTTCGTTGATGCGGTTGTGCAGCGTGACGATGTTCTGTTTGAGCGCCTGCTCTTGCACCAGACGGGCGGCCTCGGGCTTGATGGTGGCCACCACCTTGTATTCAGTACCCTCGGGCGTTTCGACGATCCGCAGGTCGGGAAACTGGTCGGCAAACAGGCGCCGGGCCGCTTCCAGCGTCTGGCTGTCGCGAAAACGCAGCTCGATGGCCTGGCCATTGCGGTTGATGCCGCCGTGCCGCACGTTTTTCTCGCGCAGCAATGCGCGGATATCACCGGAAAAAGATTCGGCCTTCTTGGTCAGCGCGGCCTGCATGTCCACCTGCAGCATGAAGTGCACGCCGCCGCGCAAATCCAGCCCCAGGTACATGGGCGAGGCCCCCAACGCCGACAGCCAGGCCGGCGAGCGCGGCACCAGGTTCAGCGCCACCACATACGGCGGATCGGCCGGGTCGGGCACCAGCGCCTTCTGGATCGCATCCTTGGCCTTGAGCTGGGTGTCGGTGGTGTCAAAGCGCGCCTTGATGGAGTTGCCATCGAAGGTGATGATGTCGGCCTTCAGGCCGGCGCCCTTGAGCGCGTCTTCCACCCGGGCCTGGGTGGTGCTGTCCACCTTGACCGTCGCCTTGCCCGACGACACCTGGACGGCCGGTGCTTCGCCGAAAAAATTGGGCAGCGTGTACAGGGAGCCGATCAGCAGTGCCACGACGATGATGGCGTATTTCCACAGCGGGTAACGGTTCATGGGGGAGGGCCTGGTGCCGATAGCGTGGGCGTTGGATTGCGGGCGCCCGGGGCCGTGACAGCCCCGGGCGGGACGGGCCAGTTACTTGATGGTGCCTTTTGGCAGCACCTGAACGACCGCGCTGCGCTGCAGCTGGACTTCCACCCCGCCAGCGACTTCCACACCGAGGTAGCTGTCGCCCAGCTTGGTCACCTTGCCGAGCATGCCGCCGGCAGTCACAACCTCGTCGCCCTTGGCCAGCGCCTCGATCATGGTGCGGTGCTCTTTCTGCTTTTTCATCTGCGGCCGGATCATCACGAAATACAGCACCACAAACATCAGCACCAGCGGCAGCATGCTGAGCAGCGATGACTGCATGTCGCCACCGGCGGCGGCGGCTGGGGCGGTCTGGGCAAAGGCGGAAGAAATGAACACGGCAACTCCACAACGGCAGAAAAAGACAGTCGAAACCAAGCCAGGCGCGTGCGTGGACGCATCGCCTGGCCGGACAAGCTTGGGATTGTATGCGGCGCACCCGATGGGGCCTTGCCAAGCCCCTTTCCCGTAGCCCCCGCGCCGGCGACCGCTGCCAGATCCGCGCGACGCCGCGGGCCAGCCTCGGAAACCGGTCGGGCTGCCACGGCAAAATGCTATGTTTTATATAGCAAACAATGACGTCCCAATGCTGACCATCGGGTGTTTCAGCTTTAAAACGCCTTCAAATTCCTGTTCCCGCCAGCTGCGGTTGTACGCCGCATGGGCGGCCCGCCTGAGGCCGGACGGGAAGCCCTTTCGGTTAAGCGGCATTTAAGTTGATAGGGGCAACATGTATCCAAAGGTAATCACAAGGGGGCACCGATGGCATACCGAATCATGATTGTTGAAGACCACAACCTGCTGCGGGAAGGGTTGCGCTCGATGATCTCGGCCATTCCCGGCTTCGAGGTGGTGGGCGATGCGCGGGATGGGCAGGAAGCCGTGCGCAATGCGCTGGCGCTCAAGCCCGACCTGATCACGATGGACCTGTCGATGCCCAACATGAACGGCATCGAGGCGACGCTGCAGATCAAGCGGCGCGACCCGCGCGTGCGGATCGTGGCGTTGACGGCGCACAAATCCGAGGAGTATGTGCGCGAGATGCTCAAGGCCGGCGCGGACGGCTATGTCCTGAAGGACACCACCTACGAAGAGCTGGTCACGGCGCTGCGCAGCGTCCTCGGCGGCAAAATGTTCCTGAGCCCTGAGGTGTCGGGCCAGGTCGTCAACAGCTACCTGAGCGGCGACACCGCCGACAAGCCGCACAACCCCTGGGAGCGGCTGACCTCGCGCGAGCGCTCCATCGCCCGGCTGGTGGCCGAAGGCCGCACCAACCGGACCGCCGCCGAAGTGCTGCACGTGAGCCCGAAAACCGTCGAGAAGCACCGCGCCAGCCTGATGCACAAGCTTGGCCTTCGCAGTGCGACGGAGCTGGTGCTGATGGCGCTGCAGGAGGGGTGGGTCGAACACGGCCAGATGGTGCGCTTCAGCCCGTCCCGGCTGCCCCATCGGGACGGCGGCCCCTCGCAGTTTCAGGACACGATGCCGTTCATGTCTGACGAAGTGGCCCGCTAGGACGCCCGCGCAAGATCCAGATCGAGCGGCGCCGTTGACGCGCCAGCCCGACCAACCCGCGCAACCTCCCGATCCAGCAAAGCCGGGCCACTCCAGCCGAAATCCGGGTCGCGTTCGCCCCACGCCGCAGTGACCGACGTGCCAGAACCCGCATGCGACGTGATCCTGAAGCTGCCATTGGAAGCCTCGACCCGCTCTCGCATGCTGTTCAGGCCAACGCCCAGCAGGCAGTGCCGCCCCGACAGGATGCCGCCGGCGTCAAACCCCGACCCGTTGTCCACGATCCCGACCATGAAGACGCCTTGGTGCGCGCGCAGGTAGACAAAAACGCTGCTGGCCTGCGCGTGCTTGGCCACATTGTTCAGTGCCTCCTGGATCAGCCGGAACACGACTGCCTTGAGCGTCACCGGAATCATTTCCTCCTCCGCCTTCAGCTCCAGCGTGACCCGCACGGTGCCGTGCGCCGACTCGAACTGGCGCGCCAGCCACTGCAAGGTCGACACCAGCCCCAAGTCATCGAGCATGCTGGGCCGCAACTCGGTGGAGATGCGGCGCACCTCACCCACCGCGTCGCGCAGACCCTGTGCGGCTTCGCGCAGTAAGGCCCGGGTCGCGTCGATCCGGGCCGCGTCGAGCTGGATCAGGGCGTTTTCGATCTTGAACTTCAACATCGTCAGCTGTTGACCCAGCCCATCGTGCAGATCGGCGGCGATGCGCTTGCGTTCATCCTCGCGCGCCATCAGCAGAAAGGTGGCGAGATGGTCCGGGGTTGAGCCGGCATGGGACAGCGCATGGTGCAGCGCCTCGCGCTGGTGCGCTGGAAGAACCAGCAGCATCACCGACGGGCGTTCGGCAGCCGTTCGCCGCAAGACGTGCGCGTACACCGACACCGCCTGGGTAGCGCCGGCAATGTCCGTCAACTCACCCTCGATGACTGCGCCATTCAGATCCGCGGCCAGACCCCGGACACGGCGCAACAGGTCCCGCCCTGCGTTGCCGAGCACCTGCACAACCCGACGCCCGACGACGTCGCGGTTGACGGCCGCCAGCATCCGCAACGCAGGATCGTTCGCCTCCACGATCCGGTCTGCGCCGTCGCAAAACACCACCGCGACATCCAGCGACTGCGTCAGTGCCAGAAAGCGGAGACCCGAGAACTCCGTGTGATCCCGGATGGTCTTGATCGAGCTGATCAGCAGGTCGAGATCCGTCACTGGGCACTTCGTAGTGTTGATCCTCACGCCAGCAGGAAATCCGAAGCCGTGATGGCGGCCGGATCGCCCACCCCGGCCAGCACGATGGTGTCGGCCATGCCGGCGAAGCTGATCCGCACATCGGCGCCGATATCGGTCACCGTCACCAGCGCATTGAA
>JANOBJ010000087.1:0-22189 GCA_031411575.1 Betaproteobacteria bacterium
CCGCCAAGGTGGAGGCCGGCGCCAACGTCGTGGTGTTTGGCCTGGGCGGCATCGGGCTCAACGTGATCCAGGGCGCAAAGATGGTGGGGGCCGACAAAATCATCGGCGTCGACCTGAACCCGGCCCGTGAAGCGATGGCGCGCAGCTTCGGCATGACGCATTTCCTGAACCCCAAAGACATCGAAGCCGCAGGCGGCAACCTGGTGGACGCCATCGTGCAGCTGACCGACGGCGGCGCCGATTACAGCTTCGAGTGCATCGGCAACACCAGGGTGATGCGCCAGGCGCTGGAATGCACGCACAAGGGCTGGGGCCGCAGCATCATCATCGGCGTGGCCGAGGCCGGTGCCGAGATCAGCACTCGCCCGTTTCAGCTGGTGACGGGCCGCAAATGGGAAGGCTCGGCCTTTGGTGGCGCCCGCGGCCGTACCGATGTGCCGAAGATCGTCGATTGGTACATGGACGGCAAGATCAACATCGACAGCCTGATCACCCACACCATGCCGCTGCAAGACATCAACAAGGGGTTCGACCTGATGAAGCGCGGCGAGTCGATCCGCGGCGTCGTGCTGTTTTGAGGGCCGGCGTCAATCAGCCGGGTCGGCAGGTTCGACCACCACGGCGCCCCGCCGTGCGCTGGGGGCAGAAACTTAAACGCACCGCAAGCCTCGGCGGCGACAATCGCCGGCTATGGGCTTGAAACTGTTTCGCACCACCGGGTTTGCGACGTTGCCGGTGGGCGCGGCGCCGACCGGCCAGTCGGCCGTGCGTCCGTCGGTGCTGCTGGTGCTCGCCAGCATCTGGATTGCCACCGCTTGCAACCTCGCGCTGTGGCGCGAATTCACGCGGTTGCCCGAGCTGGCCAACACCCGCGGCGCGTTGTTTGCCGTGGCGCTAGGTGTCGTCATCGCGGCCACCACCTGCGCGCTGTTGAGCCTGTTTGCCTGGCGCTGGACGATGAAGCCGGTGATTTCGCTGTTCCTGCTGGCGGCGGCGTTTGGCGGCTATTTCATGATGGCCTATGGCGTGGTGATCGACGCCACGATGATGGTCAATGTGCTGCAGACCGACCCGCGCGAGACCCGGGATCTGCTCAACTGGCGGCTCGCCCTGAGCGTGCTGCTGCTGGCCGTGCTGCCGATGCTCTGGCTGTGGCGCCAGCCGATGCCGCGCGTCGGCGTGTTCAAGCGGCTGTTCTGGAACGCTGCACTTTTTATAGCCAGCTGTGTCGTATTGGCGGCGACTCTGGCGATTTCCTACAAGGATATCTCGTCGGTGATGCGCAGCCACACGCAGCTGCGCTACCTGATCAACCCGCTCAACTCGTTCTACGCGCTGGGCGTGATTGCCGCCAAACCGTGGCAACTCAATACCAAGGTGCTGCTGCCCGTTGGCGAGGACGCGCGGCTGGGCGCGCGCTATGCCGGGCAGCCCAAACCGCCGCTGCTGTTGCTGGTGCTGGGCGAGACGGCGCGCAGCGGCAACTTCGGCATCAATGGCTATGCACGGCCGACCACACCGCAGCTGGCACGCGCCAATGCGGTGAGCCTGCGCAATGTGTGGTCGTGCGGCACCAGCACCGCCGCATCGGTGCCCTGCATGTTCTCGCACCTGGGGCGCGAGGCGTTCGAGGCGCGCCGCAACAACTACGAAAACGCACTGGAAGTGCTGGAGCGCTCCGGCCTGGCGGTGCTTTGGATCAACAACCAGACCGGCTGCAAGGGCGTGTGCGAGCGCACCCCCAACGTGACCACGCCGCGAGCCGACCTGCCCGGCCTGTGCGCGGGCGGCGAGTGTTTTGACGAGATCATGCTGAAGGACCTGAACGCACGCATTGCCGCCATGCCCGCCGAACGGCGCGCGCGCGGTGTGGTGCTGGTGATGCACCAGATGGGTAGCCACGGGCCGGCTTACTACAAGCGTTCGCCGCCCGCGTTCAAGGCTTTCATGCCCGAATGCACGAGCAACGCGCTGCAGGCTTGCCCGCAGGAGCAGGTGGTCAACGCGTATGACAACACCATCCTGTACACCGATCATTTTCTGGGGCTGGCGATCAACTGGCTGCAGGTGCAGGAGCCGCAGTTTGCGACCGCCATGCTGTACGTCTCGGACCACGGCGAATCGCTGGGCGAAAACAACCTTTACCTGCACGGCCTGCCGTACGCCATTGCGCCCGACGTGCAAAAGCGGGTGCCGTGGATCACCTGGCTGTCGGCGTCGTTCGAGCAGCGCACCGGCGTGCGCGCGGCCTGCCTGAAGCAGCAGCTCGACACCCGCTACTCGCACGACAACTACTTTCACTCGGTGCTGGGCTTGCTGGACGTGCAGACCCTCATCTACCAGCGCAGCCTGGACTTGTACGCCCCCTGCGCGGGGCGGTGACCGCAAGGGGCGGTGCTTCTGCGCACCACGGCGCCCGCTGAAGCATCTGGCGAGGCCAGACCCGATAACTATTATTTATATAGCAAACTATGACCATCCGACGGGGACAACAGGCACATTTGACTTAAAAAATGGCAAATTGACGCCGTGAGCGCCGCTCAGAACAGACTGGCCTGACCGACCGCGCCACCGGGCTGAAAACGGCCCAGATCCAGCTCGGTGCGCACGCGGTTCAGCGCCAGCCGGGCGCAGGCTTTTTCAAACCGCTGGCGGATCAGGTCGGCCCACAGACCGCTGCCCTTCATGCGGGTGGCAAAGTCGGCCGAATAGTCCTTGCCGCCGCGCATGTCGTGGATGCGCGCCAGCGTGCGCGCGGCGCGCTCTGGGTAGTTCAGCTCCAGCCACTGCCGGAACAGCGGGCTCACTTCCCACGGCAGGCGCAGCACGGTGTAGAACGCGGTGCGCGCGCCGGCCTGGGCGGCGGCCTCCAGCACCTGCTCCATGTCGTCATTGAGGAAGGGAATTTGCGGCGCGACGCTCACGCCCACCGGCACCCCGGCGTCGGCCAGCGCGCGGATGGTGCGCAGACGCCGGTGCGGCGCGGCGGCGCGCGGCTCGAGACGGCGCGCCAGCGCCGCGTCCAGCGTGGTGATGGTGACGTAGACCGCCGCCAGATGCTGTGCGGCCATCGGCGCGATCAGATCCAGGTCGCGCTCGACCCCGCTGCCCTTGGTGACCAGCGAAAACGCATGCCCCGCGTCCCGCAGCACCTCGATCACGCCGCGCGTGAGCTGCAGGTCGCGTTCGACCGGCTGGTAGCAGTCGGTCGCCGAGCCGAGATTGAGCAGCTGCGGCCGGTAGCCGGGCCGCGACAGCTCGGCGCGCAGCACCGTGGCGATATTGCGCTTGGCAATGATCTTCGTCTCGAAATCAAGCCCCGGCGACAGGCCCAGGTAGCTGTGGGTGGGCCGCGCGTAGCAATAAATGCAGCCGTGCTCGCAGCCCCGATACGGGTTCACCGACAAGTCGAAGTAGATGTCGGGCGAATCGTTGCCGGTGATGGCGCTTTTGGCGTCTTCAAAAATGACCTGGGTGGCGGGCGGAGCGGCGGCGTCCTCCGGGTCCAGGCCCTGCTCCAGCGTGCCCCAGCCGTCGTCAAAGGTGTCCCGCGCATCGCGCGAGAACCGGTGCGCCAGGCGCGTCGCGGCACCGCGGCCCTTGATGGCGTGGACGGGAATGGTGGCGTCTGGCATGGGGTGGGCAGGAAGGGTAGCAAGGCGGGCTGGGGCCGGTTGGGGGGCCGCCGTCGCGACACCGAATAACTGGTTATAAAAACAGTATTCTGACGACCGGAGCGGGAAAGTCAATGTGTCCGCCGTCGCCATCGTGCAGCACTTCAGCCGCTTGCTCGCATTTAAATGCTATTATTTTAATAGCAATTTATGACCATCCGATGCGGACAACGGGCATAAAAAGCATCAAAAACACCGTTGTGACCCCGGTTGGCCCGGCATGCCCTACTGCCGTCCTGAGTTTTCAGTAATTCCTGAAAACTCACTAATTTCGGGGCACAATGTCGCCATGTCGTCCGATACCCACCTGCCGCCCCTGAACCGCCAGTTCGTCGCCCACTTCGGCGAGATGGGGAGCAAATGGGGCATCAACCTCACGGTCGGGCAGATCTACGCGCTGATCTTCATCTCGCCGCGCGCGCTCAATGCCGACGAGATTGCCGAGGCGCTGGAGTTCTCGCGCTCCAACGTCAGCATGGGGCTCAAAGAGCTGCAGGGCTGGCGCCTGGTGCGGCTGCGCCACCAGAGCGGCGACCGGCGTGAGTACTTCGAGGCGCCGGCCGACGTGTGGGAGATTTTCCGGGTGCTGGCCGAAGAGCGTCGCCGCCGCGAGATCGAGCCCACCCTGTCGATGCTGCGCATGGCGCTGCTGGAGGAACCCACCAACGACGCCGAACGCCACGCGCAGGCCCGCATGCGCCAGATGCACGACCTGATTGACCGGCTATTGACCTGGTTCGATGATGTGCAGAAACTCAGCAACGAGACGGCGATGCAACTGATGGGCATGGGCGCCACGGTGACGAAAGTTCTGGAGTTCAAGGACCGCATGACCGGCCGCGGACCGGCCAAAAACACCAACCAGGAGCCTTGATGGACACCCTGCTGCTCGCGCGACTGCAATTCGCCGCCAACATCAGCTTTCACATCCTCTTTCCGACCATCACGATTGCGCTGTGCTGGTTGCTGCTGTTCTTCCGCCTGCGCTTCGCGGCGACGCGCGGCACGCCCGACGGCACCGCGTGGGAACAGGCCTATTACTTCTGGACCAAGGTGTTTGCGCTGACCTTCGCGCTCGGCGTGGTGTCGGGCATCACCATGAGCTTCCAGTTCGGCACCAACTGGCCGGGCTTCATGCAGAAAACCGGCAACATTTCCGGCCCGCTGCTGGGCTACGAGGTGCTGACGGCGTTTTTCCTCGAAGCCACCTTCCTGGGCATCATGCTGTTCGGTCGCGGCCGCGTGTCCGAGCGCACCCACCTGGTGGCCACGATGCTGGTCGCGCTGGGCACCACGATGTCAGCCTTCTGGATCTTGAGCCTGAACTCGTGGTTGCAGACGCCGGCGGGCTATGAAATCATCGACGGCAAGTTCCACGCAACCGACTGGCTGGCGGTGGTGTTCAACCCCTCGTTTCCGTACCGGTTCACCCACAAGCTGCTGGCCTCGGCGCTGACTGCCTCTTTCCTGGTGGCGGGCCTGAGCGCCTGGCAGTTCCTCAAGGGTACGGCCAATGCCGGCACGCACAAGGCGTTTCGTACCGCCGTGGTGGCCGCCGCCATTGCCATCCCGCTGCAGATTTTCATGGGCGACCTGCATGGGCTGAACACGCTCAAGCACCAGCCCGCCAAGATCGCCGCGATCGAAGCCGTGTGGCAAACCGAAAAAGGCGCGCCGCTGGTGCTGTTCGGCTGGCCCAGCGAAAAAGAGGGCAAGACGCTGTACGCCATCGAAGTACCCAAGATGGCCAGCCTGATCCTCACGCACGACCCGGAAGGCGAGATCAGGGGGCTGAATGAGTTTGCCGGCACGCACCCGCCGGTGGCGCCGCTGTTCTGGGGTTTTCGCATCATGGTGGGCGTGGGTTTTGCCATGCTGGCGGTCTCTTGGCTGTCGGCCTGGCTGTTGTGGCGGCGCAAGGGCGGGGCCACGGACGCGGCGCGCACCGCCCTACCCCGCCCCTGGCTGTGGGTGCTGGCGGGCATGACGTTCACGGGCTGGGTGGCCACCCTGTCGGGCTGGTACGTGACGGAGATCGGCCGCCAGCCCTATGTGGTGTACGGGCTGGTGAAAACCGCCGACGTGGTGGCACCGCATGCGCCACCGCTGGTGGCGCTGACACTGGCGGCCTATCTGATTGTCTATGGCCTGTTGCTGCTGGCCTACATCGGCGTGCTCAAGTTCATGGCCGAACACCCCAACAAGCCCGACCCAGCCGCGCCGGTGGGCAGCCCCGGCATTTCCGCCGCCGCCGGCAACGCCTGAAGGAGCGCACATGCAACCGATCACCTGGGCTTACCTGGTTCCCCTGCTGTTCATGGCCGTGATGGGGCTGTCGCTGCTGGTCTACGTGGTGCTGGACGGCTACGACCTGGGGGTGGGCATCCTGCTGCCCTTTGCCACCGACGACGAGAAAGACACCATGGTGTCGAGCATCGGCCCCTTCTGGGATGCCAACGAGACCTGGTTGGTGCTGGGGGTGGGCGTATTGCTGGTGGCGTTTCCCATGGCGCACGGCATCGTGTTGCAGGCGCTGTACCTGCCGGTGGCGGTGATGCTGATCGGGTTGATCCTGCGCGGCGTGGCGTTTGATTTCCGGGTCAAGGCGCAGGCCAGCCACAAGCCGCGCTGGAATAGGGTGTTCTTTGCCGGTTCGCTGGTCACCACGCTGGCGCAGGGCTGGATGCTGGGCAGCTACATCACGGGCTTCAACCCGGGCGCCTTTTCGCTCGCGTTCAACTTGGGCATCGCGCTGGCACTGCCGGCGGCCTACGTGATGCTGGGCGCGGGCTGGCTGATCATGAAGACCAGCGACGCGCTGCAACTGAAGGCGGTGGCCTGGGCGCGTCGCGCGCTATGGCCCATGGGCCTGGCACTGGTGGCGATCTCTTTGGCAACACCACTGGTCAGCGCCGCGGTGTTCGAAAAATGGTTTGCGCTCCCCCAGCTGTTTGCCTTGCTGCCGATTCCACTGACGTGCGCGGCGGCGTTCTGGGCGCTGCGGCATGTGGTCACGCACCCCAAAACCGTGCTGGGGGGCTATGGCTGGGTGGTGTTTGCGGCCACGGTGCTGATCTTTGTGCTGGCGTTCTTCGGGCTGGCCTACAGCATCTTTCCCTACATCGTGATCGACCGCGTGACGGTGTGGGAGGCCGCCAGTTCTACCGAGGCCCTGACCATCAGCTTTATCGGCGTGGCCATCACGCTGCCGGCGATCGTGGGCTACACGGTCTTCATGTACCGCGTGTTCTGGGGCAAGGCCGGCGAACTGACCTACGGGTTGTAACGGAACCCGCACGACGCCTCTGCGTGCGGGCTGGCCCAGCGCGACGTCAATGTCGCAATCGGTTACATATTTTCCACCCTCTGTGTTCACTGGCGAAACAGTTCTGCGCCGGTAGGACGATTGGGCTTTTCTCGTGTGCGGGCCGGTGCAGGCAGCGCGCCAAGCGGCGAACCAGCAAAAACTCCCGGTTTTAACGCATCAATCCCCAAAATTGTGCGCAATCTGTGCGATTGTTCACGTCTGGCAGGCCAGACTGTTGCTGGGCCGGCGATCGATCGCACCAGGAGTGTTTCATTCTTGAAACACTTTGGCTTTTGCGACGCCTTGGATTTGGGGGTGAGCCGATGCTGGTTTCTGTAACTCTTTGATTCGGCTACGGTTTTCAGATCCACCGTAACACTGGCACGCATCTTGTTACTGGTTAGCTGGAAAGTAATCATGGAAGCGGTGGCTGACAGTCACCGGAAATGACGCGGGATACACCGCAATACCTACAGCATCCGGTTGGGAAGGATAGCGATGAGCTTGATCAGTCCGTTCAATTTTTCGCCCGAGGGCGCATGGACGTGACGCCAACCGCATAAGTGCAAAGGGCACCGGCCTGTGACCGGTCCCCGCGACCCCGAAGCCATGGCGTTCACCTCGATGAGCACCCGGGCGCCGACACTCAAGGGGTTTGGCAATGCACTTGCTGAAGTACAACTGGAACACGCTGGCCAAAAACGCGTGGCAAAACCGTCAGGAAATCATCCAGGCAGGGCTGACCACCCGGCGTGACCTGCTGAAGCTGGGCTTGCTGTCCGGCACAGGGTACCTGGTCGCCAAGCACGGCCTCAGCAGCCGCGTGGCCATGGCGGGCGACTTGCGGAGCCCCAAAACGCGGGCGTTCATCGACCCGCTGCCGATCATGCCCGTCAAGCAGCCACTGGCGGCGGGCATGGCGGGCCTGAGCGGCCCGGCGCCCACCATCCTGCCCAACAACGCGGGCGGCGAGGGACGTACCCGTCCGCACCAGGCCTTCATCAAGTACCCGGACAAATTTCCGTTCCCACCACAACGGGTGTATGAGGTACGCCAGCGTGAGACTTTCAAGCGTGTATCGCAAGACCTCCCGGAGCAGCGGCTGTGGGGTTTTGACGGCCTGGTGCCCGGCCCTACCTACCATGCGCGCTATGGCGAGCAGATGCTGGTACGCAACTGGAACGAGCTGCCCTCCACCAACTACGGCTTCGGCATCAATCGGGTGTCCACGCACCTGCACAACGCGCACAACCCGTCGGAGAGCGATGGCTTTGCCTACGACCTGTTTCCCAACCCGTTGATTCCCGCCATTGCCAACGCGAAGTTCTACGACCACCACTACCCCAATGTGCTGGCGGGTTTTGCCAGCACCCACATCAGGGAGGGCGGCGACATCAATGAATCGCTGAGCACACTCTGGTACCACGACCATTGCGCGGGCTACACCGCGCAAAACGCCTACAAGGGCCTGGCGGGCTTCTACCTGCTGTTCAACCACAAGGACAACGGCGACGAGACGGATGCCTCGGGCTTCCGGCTGCCGGGCGTGCGCACCGGCGGCTTCTACGACAACGTCCAGTACGACGTGCCGCTGATGCTGACCGACCGCATCTTCAACCCATCCACCGGGCAGTTGTACTTTGACCTGTTCGAGCGCGACGGCATCATCGGCGACAAATTCCTGGTCAATGGCTGCATCCAACCCTACCTGGACACCAAGCCCCGGCGCTACCGCTTTCGCATCCTGGACGCCGGCCCTTCCCGGTTCTACCAACTGTTCCTGACGGACAAGGCCACCAACACGTCCATCCCGTTCTGGCACATCGCCAACGATGGCAACCTGCTGCCCAAACCCCTCAAGGTGACCAGCATCGCCATGTCAGTGGCCGAGCGCATGGATATCGTGATCGATTTCAAGCGCTGGGCCGGCAAGACGCTGTACCTGGAGAACCGCCTGCGCCAGGACGATGGGCGTGGCGCGGACGAGAACGTTGGCGCCAGTGGGTCACTACACCCACCCGGCGCGGGCAACTTCATCCTGCAGTTCCGTGTGGGAACCGACGCCGTGGCCGACAACAGCGTCGACTTCGAAACCGATCCGACCGTGGCGTTCTATTCGCTGCCCGAGCGCACAGTGCCGCACGTCACCCGCAATTTCCGCTTCGGCCGCACCAACAGCCTGTGGACGGTGAACGGCAAGCTGTTCGAGGAAGACGAGGAAGCGGTGAACTTCCGCGTCAAGCAGAACACGGCGGAAGTGTGGACGCTGCAGAACAACTCAGGCGGCTGGATGCACCCCGTGCATGCGCACTTCGAGGAGTTCCAGCTGCTCAAGCGCAATGGCAAGGTGATCGGACCGGGCAATGTCGAGTACTCGCGCAAGGACGTCAACCGGCTGGGCCACGGCGAGCTCAACACCGTGTTCTACCGCTTCCGTGACTTTGAAGGCCGCTACCCCATCCACTGCCACAACACGCTGCACGAAGATCACGCGATGATGCTGCGGTTCGACATCGACCAGACGGGTGACTTGAACAAGGAACCCTGAGGCCGCGCCAGCCTGCGGGTTCGCCGGCGCGCCCGGGGACCGCCTGGCTGCCTGCCGTGGATGGCTAAATCAGTTTCATTCAGTTGCATTTAACGGGGGTCATGTGTTTCATGTATGAAACACATCGATGACTGAGCGCTCCCGGTCCACCTTAAGGGCTTGAGTAATTTTTTCACATAAGTATCGTTTTGTTACAAGCGCCGCGCCCCGTACATGAAGCCACATCACCTTGCCCATTTCTTAGCAACTCGCATGCGCCGGGCAACATGTGTTTCAGGCGCCTCATCAATTCAAGGCCTAAGTGTTACGTGCAAGAAACAGTTTAAGCAAACCATAAGCTTGAATCCGCGCCCCTGATTCGTCAAAGAATGTAACTTATTGATTCAATTGGCTATTTCTTGTCAGTCAATTCGTGGCACGCGTCTTGATAAGTAATTGCCGGTAGCAACAGAGGGTGGACAACGCGCCATCCGGATTGGGTTGAAGCCATGTCAAGGCGCCTCCGCTCAGACGTGGCTTGGTCAATCTGGATTCCGGTCTGACTGACAGACCGCGCCATCCTGAAGGGGGAAAAACATGCATTTGCTCAAGTACAACTGGTCCAACCTGTCACGCAACGCCTGGAACAACCGCCAGGAGCTCATCGCCGCGGGTCAAACCACGCGCCGCGACCTGCTCAAGCTGGGGCTGCTCACGGGCTCTGGACTGCTGATTGCCAAGGAAGGCCTCAGCAGTCGCACGGCCCATGCCGGTGGCATCGCCAGCCCGGTCACCCGTTCGTTCGTCCAGCCGCTGCCCATCAGCCCCATCAAGCGCCCGCTGGCCAACGGCATCAACAGCCTGTTCCCACTGCCCACCATCGAACCGAACAATGCGGGCGGTGAAGGCCGTACCCGGGCGCACCAGGCGTTTGTCAACTATCCGGACAAGTTCCAGCTCACGTCGCCTGCGCTCAAGGTCTTTGAGATCAAGCAAAAAGAGTCGTGGTCTCGCATGTCTCCCGATCTGCCCCTGCAGCGCGGCTGGGGTTTCGATGGCTTGGTGCCCGGCCCCACCTACTACGCCAAGTACGGCGAGCAGATGCTGGTGCGCAACCGCAACATGCTGCCAGCGGACAACGGCGGCTTCGGCATCCAGCGCGTGTCTACCCACCTGCACAACGCACACAACCCGTCGGAAAGCGATGGTTTTCCGTACGACTTTTTCCCCAACCCGCAAAACCCGCTCACGGCCAACGCCACGTTTTACGACCACCACTATCCGAACGTGCTGGCGGGCTTCTCGAGCACGCATGCGCCGGACGGTGATATCCGGGAGTCGCTGGGCACGCTCTGGTACCACGACCACAGCGCAGGTTACACCGCGCAAAATACGTACAAGGGCTTGTCCGGCATGTACATCCTGTACAACCATCTGGACAACGGCAACGAGAATGACCCGACCGGGTACCGCCTGCCCGGCGTGCGCAGCACGACTGACTTTTACGCCAATGTGAGCTATGACATCCCGTTGATGCTGTGTGACAGGGTGTTCAACCCGTCCACTGGCCAACTGTACTTCGACCTGTTCGAGCGCGATGGCATCCTGGGTGACAAGTTCCTGGTCAATGGCGCGATCCAGCCGTACCTCATGACCAAGCCGCGGCGTTACCGCTTCCGTCTGGCTGACGGCGGCCCGTCACGCTTCTACCAGCTGTTCCTGACCGACAAGGGCTCCAACACGGCCATCCCGTTCTGGATCATTTCGAACGACGGCAACCTGTTGCCCAAGCCCATCAAGGTTACGAGCGTTCCGCTGTCGGTGGCCGAGCGTCGCGACATCGTGATTGACTTCAAACCTTGGGCCGGCAAGACGCTGTACCTGGAGAACCGCCTGGTCCAGAGCAACGGCCGGGGCCCCGATGAGAACCTGGGCAGCGCACTGTCCCTGAAGGCGCCGGGCACTGGCGACTTCATCATGCAGTTCAAGGTGGAGACCGCGGCAGTGGCGGACAACAGCATCAACTTTGAGACGACTCCCAACGTGCGGTTTTACGATCTGCCCGAAGTCTCCACGACACCAGTCGTCACGCGTAACTTCCGTTTTGGACGTTTCAACAGCATGTGGACGGTCAACGAAAAGCTGTTCCCGGACGATGAGAACACCGTCAATTTCCGGGTGCGGAAGAACAGTGCGGAAGTCTGGACGCTGCAGAATAACTCAGGCGGCTGGATGCACCCGGTGCACACGCACGTTGAAGAGTTCCAGTTGGTCAAGCGCAATGGCGTCCCTGTTGTGGCTGGCAGTATTGACCAGGCCCGCAAGGACGTGATGTGGCTGGGCCACGGCGAACTGCACACCCTGGCATTCCGGTTCCGCGACTTCACGGGCCGCTACCCGATGCACTGCCACAACCCCATCCCCGAAGACCACGCCATGATGCTGCGCTTCGACATTGATGATTCGGGCGATACCAACAGCGAGCCCTGAGACGAACGCAGAGCATCCACTACCCAGAGGATGATCAACATGACTTCACTGACACGCAGGTCCTTGCTGGCGATGGCGGGCGCAGCGCCCCTCGCCGGCTTGGCTACCTCCGTTTCCACGCCGTCGGGTTGGCTCAACGTTTCGCCACGCGAGCTCATCCGCAAGCAATATTTTCCGGATGTCACACTCAAAACGCATCTGGGCAAGAGCGTGCGTCTGTACGAAGACCTGATCAAGGACAAGTTTGTCGTGATCAACTTCATGTTGGTGAACTGCGTCGACGGGACCTGCCCGATCACCACCTACAACCTGAAGATGGTGCGCGACCTGCTCAAGGACCGGGTGGGCAAAGACATTTTCATGTACTCGATCACCCTGGATCCCGAGCGCGACTCACCGGAGGCACTGAAAGTCTATGCCGAGGTGCACGGCGCAGGACCAGGTTGGACTTACCTGCGGGCCGGCGTGCGGGAAACAGCCCTGTTGCGCCGCAGCCTGGGTTTTTCGGATCGTGACCCAAAGGCAGATGCCAACACGTCCAACCACCTCACGATGGTTCGCTTTGGCAATGAACCCCGTCAGGTATGGGGCGCCACCTCGGGCCTGATCTCCCCTCGATCGATGGCCAAGTCCATCCTGAGCGCCGATTGGCCCAATGCGCCAAAACCCCTGCTGGCGCCTGCGCCGGACGAGTACCGCATTCGCCGGCCCCCCACGCCTGCTCCGCAATAAGCCTGTGGACAGGCGGGCCGGTAGTTGCCATGCAACCACACCGACCCGCCGTCGAGCCCCCGTTTGTCGAAGCAGCAACGATGTGTGCAAAAGTCGACAGCGGATGTGCATATTCACTGGACTCGGCCCTGCTATTGGGCAAAAATGTATCTGGAAATTTACATTTCTCGGTGGGTCTTGCTGACTCAGTGGTGCTGAAAAAAACATACAGGAGGAAAGCAGCATGAAAGCGTTATTGGAAGAGTTGCGCCCGAGGCTGATCGCACTCGCGGCATTTTCGTTTTTCATGAACATGCTCTTGCTGGTGCCTGCCATCTACATGTTGCAGGTATTCGATCGTGTGTTGCCCAGTAACAGCATCGAGACGCTCCTGGTGCTGCTGGGCGGTACGACGGTGGCGCTGCTGATCCTCCTCGGCTTGGACTACGTGCGCAACCGGCTGCAGAACGTCGTGGGCAACATCATTGATGAGCGGCTCTCGCCGCAGGTGACGCAGACCGTGGTCGCCCGCGCCGCTCGCGGCTCGCCTGGTTCGGCTCGTACCGAAGGCATCCGCGACGTTGCGTCGGTGCGCAACCTCTTCTCCAGCAATGGGCTGGTCGCGTTGTTCGACGCGCCCTGGGTGGTTGTCTATGTGGCGGTGATCTGGATGTTCCATCCCGCGCTTGGCATGGGTGCAGCACTGGCAGCACTGTTGATGCTGGCGTTGGCCTGGCTGAATGACCGGGTCAGTCGCGGTGCCCTCGAAGACCTGCAGGTGGAGGGGCGCCGCGCCTCCAGCTACGTGGAGAGCTCCTTGCGCAACGCCGAAGTCTTGCAGGCGCTGGGCATGACCAAAAGCCTATTGGTACGCTGGCGCAAGCTGCAGGACCGAACCACGGCCCTGCAGACCAGCGCAAGCCGCAGTTCCGTCGCTTTCACCGCCACGTCGCGCTTTGTGCGACAAGCCGTGCAGATCCTGATGCTGTCGCTCGGTGCCTATCTGGTACTCAGCCAGCAGGCATCGCCCGGTATCATGATTGCCACTACGGTGCTGCTGGGCCGGGCTGTTCAGCCGGTCGAGCAACTGGTCGGTAGCTGGCGCATGCTGGTTGATGGCCGTTCTGCATTCCTGCGCCTGATCGAGCTGTCCAAAGACTTTGAGAAGCCGGACACCCCCGTGGCGTTGCCGCGCCCTGAAGGCAGCCTGACGGTTGACGGTATTTCTTACCGTGCCCCGGGCTCTGACAAACCCATTTTGATCAACGTGGGCTTCAATCTGGCTGCGGGCGAGGCCCTGGCGATCATTGGGCCCAGCGCGGCTGGCAAATCAACGCTGTCGCGCTTGCTGACCGGCGTCTGGGCTCCGGCTACCGGTACGGTCCGCCTGGATGGCGCGGACGTGGCCTACTGGCCCCGCCAAAACCTCGGCCCCTGGATTGGCTATGTGCCTCAGGACGTTGAATTGTTCGACGGCACTGTCGCCGACAACATCGCCCGGCTGGGCCAGGTGGACTCGGAAGCCGTGGTTGCGGCCGCCCAGCGCGCAAACGCACACGAGATGATCCTGGCCATGCCGCAGGGGTATGACACGCAGGTGGGTGACCACGGCTCGCGCCTCTCACCCGGGCAACGCCAGCGCATCGCTTTGGCGCGTGCTCTGTACGGCGATCCCCGGCTGGTGGTGCTCGACGAACCGAATTCGAACCTGGACAGCGAAGGTGAAATCGCCCTGGCACAGGCCATGAGCAGCTTGCGCCAGGAAGGCATCACCTCGGTGGTCGTAACGCACCGGCCATCGCTGATCGCGCACGTCGACAAGGTTCTGATCCTGAACGCTGGCCGGGTACAGCAGTTCGGCCCGGCGCGCGAGGTCATGAAAGCCATGCAGCAACAGGCCCAGGTCATCGTCGGGGACAAGGCGGCAGCCTGACCGATCGCCCGCACTGAACGCCAGACCCCACAACAGCCACCGGCAAAGGGAATAACACCATGCAAACCGCCAGCCTTCCGATCGGCCCCAAACCGACACCCGTCCTGTCCAGCGCCGCTCACGCCCAACGTCTGGTGCGCGGGGGGTGGTGGATCGTCGTTGGCGCCATTTTGCCGATCGGTCTGTGGATGGCGTTTGCGCCGCTGTCCATGGCCGTGGTCGCACCCGCCTTCGTCAAGGTCGACCTCAACCGTCGCCCGGTGCAACACCTCGAAGGCGGCATCGTCCGCTCGGTGCTGGTGCGCGATGGCCAGACGGTGAAGGCGGGTGACCCCATCCTGTTGCTGGGCGACGTGGGCGTGGACGCCGACCGCAATCGCCTGGACTACCGCGTGCACGTGGAACGGGCGGCGCTGGCGAGATTCGAGGCGGAACAAAGCCTGGCACGCAGCCTGGTGTTTCCAAAGGATCTGGTCGCGGCAGGGCAGCGCGACGAGCGGATCCGGGAAGCCCTGTCCAAGGAGTCCTCCCTGTTCAAGACGCGGCTTGACGCGATGAACAGCGAACTTGCGCTCATGAAGACCCAGCGTGATCGCATCGAGCAGGAGATGCAGGCCTTGCGCACGCAGATTTCACACTCGCAGGGCTCGCTGGATCTGCAGCGCAGGGATCTCGAATCCAACCGCCGCCTGCTCAAGGACGGGTTCATTTCCGAGACGCGCGTGGTGCAACTGGAAGCGACCGTCGCCGACTATGCCGGCAAGCTCGAGGAACGTCGCTCCGAACTTGCGCGCGCCCAGCAACGCATGGGCGACACCGATCTGAAAATCAAGTCGGTACAAAACGAATACAGCAAGGCTGCCAGCGACCAGGTGAAGGTAACAGCAGCCCGCCTTGGCGAAATCGAGCAGGAGCAGCGCAAATCCAGTGATGCGGCATCGCGTCAGGTGGTGGTGGCGCCGGCAGCAGGTGAGGTCATTGACCTCAAATTCACTTCGCCGGGTTCGGTCATCCGTCCCGGCGAGCCGATTGCCGAGATCGTTCCGACCAATACCAACCTGGTAGTCGAGGGACGGATCCGCCCGGAAGATGTGGGCAATGTTCAAGTCGACCAGCATGCACGCATCAAGTTCACCGCGTTCAAGTACCGCAGCAGCGCGATGGTGACAGGCAAGGTCATCTATGTGTCGGGCGACCGTCTGACGGACAAGAACGTCAATGCGCCACCGTACTACACCGTGCTGATTCAAGCGGATCCAAAATCCTTGCGCGAGGCAGCCGAACTGAAGGTCCAGGCGGGTATGCCGGCCGAAGTCTATATCGAGGGCACCGTCCAGACGCCGTTGCAGTACATGATCGAACCGATTGCCGGTACCGCGCGACGGGCTGCACGGCAGATGTAGTTCGCAACCAGCCGCCGCCCCGGTTCGTCTTCGACGAGCGGCGTGCGGCAAAACAAAAAAGGCGCCGAGGCGCCTTTTTTTGATGGATGGCCCGCGAAGCTCGCGGCCCCGTCACAACCCGGTCGGTATCAGGAGTCCCATTGCATGCTCTCGGCCGGCATGATGTTGCTGTGCTGCGGCATCGCAGAGGGCAACTCGCGCATGGCCTGTGAGCTCAACCGGCCCGCGTGCTTGCTGGCCAGCCGGTACAGCGTGACGCGGGAAATACCCAGCGCCTTGGCCGCACGGCTGAAGTTGTACCCCTGGCTGAACAGCGCTTCTTCAATCGCGACCGCCTCGGCCTGGTCGCGCGCTTCATCCAGGTGCATCGCCATGCTGGTCGTTTGCGCGTTCAGGCCCAACTCATAGGGCGCAATCAACGCGCGGTCGCACATCACTGCTGCGCGGTTGATGCGGTTGCTCAGTTCGCGCACGTTGCCCGGCCAGCTGTGCGACAGCAGCACCCGGGTAGCTTCCGGGTCAAACCCTTTGGCCTTGATCGGGCTGCTTTTCTTGATGGTGTTGAGGATGTGGTGCGCGAGGATCAGCACATCAGAGCCGCGCTCGCGCAACGGCGGGACATCAATCTTCAACACGTTCAGGCGGTACAGCAAGTCTTCGCGAAACTTGTTCTGGTGTACGGCATCTTCCAGGTTGACGTGGGTGGCCGCGACAATGCGAATGTCAACGCGGATTTCTTCGGTTCCGCCCACGCGGGTGATCTTGCCTTCCTGCAGGAAGCGCAGGAAATTGACCTGGGCTTCCAGCGGCAGGTCACCAATCTCGTCCAGCAGCAGGGTGCCGCCGTGTGCGGCCTCAATGATGCCAATCTTGCGCTGGTTGGCACCGGTGAAAGCACCGCGCTCGTGTCCAAACAACTCGGATTGCACCAGCTGGGGGGCCATGGCGCCGCAGTTGAGCGCCATGAATTTTTCTTTGTAGCGCTCGGACGCATCATGGATGTTGCGCGCGATCAGCTCCTTGCCGGAGCCGGTTTCACCAATGATCAGGATGGGCGAACGGACTTTGGAGAACCGGTCGATCAACTGGCGCATGTGGTGCATGCAGGGCGAGTTGCCCACCAGATCGACATGGCTTCCGCGAGCAGGATGGGCCACCGGCGTCATCGCGATCACTTGCTGCGCGAGGAAGCTGCGCAGGTGCTCGCGAAGGCGCTGGTACGGGTGAAGCCAGAAATCGACGCACTCGGCACGCAGCCACTGGCGCAGCCGGTCGTTGTAGAGGTCAGCGGAATGCACCATCGCCACCCAGTCGCAGGTGATATTGTGCAGGCGGCACATCTCGATCTGCTCGCTGCACTCGCGAAGCGCGGCGTCAGACACGTCACGCACATCGATCACGCCCACAGAAAAGCTCAACTGCCGCAGCGAATTGATGCGTTCCATCGACTTTCGCACGTCGACGATCTCTTCCACAGCTTCATTCAGTCCGAGCCTCAGCTCGCTCAGACTTGCGCTCGAACCTATAAAGGCTACATAGCGTTTATTTTTCATTTCCCAGCCCCCTAGCCGCTTTCACTACCGCAAAACACGACACCGGTGTCTGTCAGCCTATCCCTCGTTGTTGTTGGCTTGTAGACACAAAACGTTTCACACCTACCGGCGATGACTTCTTATTGGAACGCCGGCACGTGAAACCTCAATGACGCGAACCTGCCTAAACCTCACTCACACCCAAAGAATAGAGGGGAACAGCCCCCAATGCACGTGACAAAAGTCACACCTATTCGTAACTAATTGTTTTCACGATACTAAACCAACGTGACTCACGCTGCAAGCAATTGCGTGCGCTGTGCTCAATATTGCGGGCTATTTGCCTTGGACAAGGCACCGCTTCATGATTTCGTGCCGCCCACCGCAGGCAGGAACAGAAAAGCCCGGCAAACCGGGCTTCTGTTACGAATTCGGTTGTGAAACCCCTACACCAACAGCCGGGCCCGGGCTTCCAGGTACTCGCGCTTGAGCCGCGCCACGAAGTCGGCCGTCGACATCACCTGATCGACTGCGCCAATGCCCTGGCCGCAGCCCCAGATGTCCTTCCAGGCCTTCTTGGCGCTGTCGCCGCCGCCAAAGCTCATGGTGGTGGGATCACTCTCGGGCAGATTGTCCGGATCAAGGCCAGCGGCCCGGATCGACGGCGCCAGGTAGTTGCCGTGCACACCGGTGAACAGGTTGGAGTAAACGATGTCGTCCGAGCTGCCTTGGACAATCGCCTGCTTGTAGGCGTCGCTGGCGCGCGCCTCCTGCGTGGCGATGAAGGCAGAGCCAATATAGGCAAAGTCTGCTCCCATGGCCTGTGCCGCCAGCACGGCGCCGCCAGTGGCAATTGCGCCGCTGAGCGCGACCGGCCCGTCAAACCACTGCCGGATCTCCTGCACCAGCGCAAACGGGCTTTTGACGCCCGCGTGCCCCCCTGCCCCTGCCGCCACCGCGATCAGGCCGTCAGCGCCCTTCTCGATGGCTTTGTGGGCAAAGCGGTTGTTGATGATGTCGTGCAGCACCACGCCACCGTAGCTCTGCGCGGCGGCGTTGATGTCCTCGCGCGCACCCAGGCTGGTGATGATGATGGGTACCTTGTAGCGCACGCAGGCTTGCATGTCGTGCTCCAGCCGGTCGTTGGACTTGTGCACGATCTGGTTGATCGCAAAGGGCGCGGCGGGCTTGTCCGGGTTCGCCTGGTTGTAAGCTGCGAGCGTCTCGGTGATCTCGGCCAGCCACTCGTCCAGCTGCGAGGCCGGGCGCGCGTTGAGCGCGGGCATGGCGCCCACGATGCCTGCCTTGCACTGCTCGATCACAAGCTTGGGGTTGCTGATGATAAACAGCGGCGAGCCGATGATGGGCAGAGGCAGGTTGTTCAGCGGCGGCGGCAGTCGGGACATGGCTTCTCCGGTCGGTTTAGGATGTTTTTCAAGTCAAATTGGTCTCTGGTCCGCATCGCATGGTCATTGTTTGCTATATATTTTATAGCAAACAAGTTGACGCGATGAGACGCGTCACGGCATTCAGAAGGCGTCGATCGCGAGTGCAGTGACGCTGTCCGCGCCGTCCACAATGCAGTCGCGCACGCCGGGCGCCTTGCTCAGGATGTGCTCGGCATAAAAGCGCGCTGTGGCGATCTTGGCCACCATGAATCCCGCGTCGTCGCCAGCGGCCAGCGCATCCTCGGCCGCCAGCAGCGCGCGCGCCATCTGCCAGCCTGCGACGAGGTTGCCCGCGAGCATCAGGTAGGGCACCGATCCGGCGAACACGGCGTTCGGCGAGGCCTTCGTATTGCCCGCGACAAAACCTACGACGTCCAGGAACGCCAGTCGCGCGGCCGTCAGCCGCTTGAGCACCGCCCGCGCGGCAACGCTGTCGCGCTGGGCCAGTTCGGCTTCGGTTGTGGCAATCTGCGCGGCAATCGCCTTGGCCGTCTGGCCGCCATCGCGCGCGGTCTTGCGGCCCACGAGGTCGTTGGCCTGGATCGCGGTGGTGCCTTCGTAGATGGTGAGAATTTTGGCATCGCGGTAGTACTGCGCCGCGCCAGTCTCTTCGATGAAGCCCATGCCGCCGTGTACCTGCACGCCGAGCGAGGTCACCTCCAGGCTCATCTCGGTGCTGTAGCCCTTGACCAGTGGCACCATGAACTCATAGAAGGCCGCGTTTTGCTTGCGCACGTCGGCATCGGGGTGGTGGTGAGCCGCATCGTAGGCGGCAGCGGCCACCATCGCCATCGCGCGGCAGCCCTCGGTGTAGGCCCGCATCGTCATCAGCATGCGTTTCACGTCGGGGTGGTGAATGATCGGCGCGCTGGCGCTGATGCTGCCATCCACCGGACGGCTCTGCACGCGGTCTTTGGCGTACTGCACGGCCTTTTGGTAGGCCCGCTCGGCAATCGCAATACCCTGCACGCCCACCGCATACCGGGCGGCGTTCATCATGATGAACATGTACTCGAGGCCGCGGTTTTCCTGACCGACCAGGTAACCTACAGCCCCCGGGCTGTTCCGGTTTTCCGCCGCCGTGCCATCACCAAACTGCAGCACGGCCGTGGGCGAGGCCTTGATGCCCATCTTGTGTTCAATGCTGACGCAGTGGGCGTCGTTGCGCGCGCCCACGCTGCCATCGGCATTGACCATGAACTTCGGCACCACGAAGAGGCTGATGCCCTTGACGCCTTCTGGTGCACCGACCACCCGCGCCAGCACCAGGTGGACGATGTTCTCGGCCATGTCGTGCTCGCCGTAGGTGATGTAGATCTTGGTGCCGAAGATTTTGTAGCTGCCATCAGCTTGTGGCTCGGCGCGCGTGCGCACCAGCGACAGATCCGAGCCGGCCTGCGGCTCGGTCAGATTCATGGTGCCGGTCCACTGCCCGCTGACCAGTTTTTCCAGGTAAATGGCCTTCAGGTCGTCGGAGCCAGCGGTCAACAAGGCTTCGATCGCCCCGTCGGTCAGCAACGGACACAGCGCAAAGCTCATGTTGGCGGAGTTGAGAATTTCTCCGCAGGCAGCGCCTATAGTCTTGGGCAAGCCTTGGCCACCGTGCTCAACCGGATGCTGCAGCCCCTGCCAGCCGCCCTCAGCGTACTGGCGGAAAGCCTCCTTGAAACCCGGCGTGGTGGTGACCTTCCCGTCCTTGAAACTGGAAGGGTTCTTGTCGCCCTCCCAGTTCAGCGGTGCCAGCACGCCTTCGTTGAACTTGGCGCACTCTTCCAGCACAGCCTGGGCCGTGTCGAACCCGGCTTCTTCAAAGCCTGGGATCTGCGCAATCTGGTCGATGCCGGCCAGGTGCTTGATACCAAACAGCATGTCCTTGAGGGGGGCGGTATAACTCATGTCTCGTCTCCTGCAGATACAACAAGGGCATCGCGAACGATGCCCTTGACCAATGTGAACTTACAGCGCGGCCACCAGCTCGGGCACCGCGGTAAAGAGGTCAGCCTCGAGGCCATAGTCGGCCACGCTGAAGATCGGCGCCTCCGGGTCTTTGTTGATCGCCACGATCACCTTGGAGTCCTTCATGCCGGCCAGGTGCTGGATCGCGCCCGAAATGCCGCAGGCCACGTAGAGCTGCGGCGCCACGATCTTGCCAGTCTGGCCCACCTGCCAGTCGTTGGGCGCGTAGCCGGCATCCACCGCGGCGCGGCTGGCGCCCAGGGCTGCACCCAGCTTGTCAGCCAGCGGCGTCATGACTTCGTTGAATTTCTCCGACGAACCGAGCGCACGGCCTCCTGACACGATGATCTTGGCCGCGGTCAGTTCGGGCCGGTCATTCTTGGCGATCTCGTTGCCCATGAAGGCGGATTGAGTACTGTCGGCTACGGCGGTCACGCTTTCCACCACGCCAGCGCCGCCGGTGGCCGCAGCCGGATCGAAACCGGTGGTGCGCACGGTCAGCACCTTGATCGCGTCCAGGCTTTGCACGATGGCAATTGCGTTGCCCGCATAGATCGGGCGCTCAAACGTGTCGGCCGAATCGACCTTGGTGACATCGCTGATCTGGCCGACGTCGAGCTTGGCCGCCACGCGCGGCGCGATGTTCTTGCCCGAGGCGGTGGCCGGAAACAGGATGTGGCTGTAGCTGGAGGCCCCACCGGCACACAAAGCCAGCACCTGGGCGGCCACGTTCTCGGCCAGGCCATGCGCAAAGCCGGCGCCCTCGGCGTGCAGCACCTTGGCCACGCCCGCGATCTGGCCTGCGGCCTTCGCTGCGTCGCCAGCGTTGTGGCCAGCCACTAGCACGTGCACGTCGCCACCGCAGGCCAGCGCCGCCGTGACGGTGTTCAGGGTCGCGCCCTTGATGGAAGCGTTGTCGTGTTCGGCAATTACGAGTGAAGTCATGATCAGGATCCTCTTCGTGTCTGTTCCAGAGAACCCGCGGAACCGGTTCGGCCGGGCCGCTGGGTTTGTCCCCCGGGGGGGAAGGCGGCCGGTCGGCCGCCTCGGGGGTTAAATAACTTTCGCTTCGTTCTTGAGTTTGGCCACCAGCGTTGCCACGTCGGGGACCTTGATGCCGGCCGAGCGCTTGGGCGGCTCCATCACTTTCAGGGTCTTGAGGTGGGGCTTGATTTCCACGCCCAGGTCAGCTGGCTTGAAGATGTCCA
>JANOBJ010000088.1:0-10090 GCA_031411575.1 Betaproteobacteria bacterium
CACGTGCCAATCTATGCGTTGACGCCGCGCATTTCGACCCAGCGCAAGATGGCGCTGTACCGCAACGTGCGCCCGCTGCTGATGGACACCAGCGCCGACCGCGACACCGCGCTCGCCCAGGCCGAAAACGACCTCAAGAAGCGCGGCATCGTCAAAAGCGGCGATGTCTATGCCATCACCTGCGGCGAGCCGATGGGTGCGCCGGGGGGCACCAACATGCTGAAGATCTGCAAGGTGGCGTGAATGGACGAATGGGGGACGCGCCGCGGTGAATCCAAAGCCGGACCAGCGACGTAACCCAGCCATGACACCATTTTTTCCTGCGGGCCGCCGCGCCTGGATGGCCGGTGCGGCGTTACTCGGCTTGAGCGGCTGCTCGGCTTCAAGCCTGTTGCACGCCTTGGTGCCCACCGACACCTACCGCGCGCGGCCCAACCAAGCCTATGGCCCGGACCCGCGCCAGCAACTCGACATCTACCGGCCGGTCACGGGCGACGGCCCCTGGCCGGTGGTGGTGTTCTTCTATGGCGGCAGCTGGACGCGCGGCGACCGGGCCGACTACCGCTTCGTCGGAGAGGCCCTGGCCTCCAATGGCGTGCTGGTGGTGGTGGCCGACTACCGGCTCAGCCCGCAGGTGCGCTACCCGGCGTTCCTGGAAGACTGCGCGCTGGCCACGCGGTGGGTGTTCGACCGCCTGCCTGAACTCGGCGGCGACCCGAAGCGGGTATTCCTGATGGGCCACAGCGCCGGGGCGTACAACGCGGCCATGCTCGCGCTGGACGCGCGCTGGCTGGGCGGCGCCGGCCTTGCGCCAACCCGGCTGGCGGGGTGGATTGGCGTGGCCGGGCCGTATGACTTCCTGCCGATCGGAGTGCCCGATGTGCAGGTGGCGTTCAACTGGCCGGGTACGCCGGCCGACTCGCAGCCGCTGTTCCATGTCCGCGTCGGTGCGCCGCGCACCCTGCTGTTGGCTGCCAGCAACGACAGCTTCGTGGACCCGATTCGCAACACGACCCGCCTCGCGCAGCGTCTGCGCGACGTCGGCGTGGCGGTGTCGATGGAGGTGTTTCCCGGTGTCAGCCACGTGACCGTGGTGGGCGCCATGGCGCGGCCTCTGCGGGGTTTGGCGCCGGTGCTGGAGCGTGTGCTGGCGTTCAGTACCCCCACGCTGGTCTGATCTCGGCCTGCCGGGCGCGCTGCGGGGGTCAATCCGCTTCCCACCATTGGGTGTCAAGTGTGACAATACGTATATGAGAGTACTTGTTGTCGAAGATGACCTCGGTATTGCCGGCGGTTTGCGCAATAACCTGGAGCAGCGCGGTTATGTGGTTGAGGTGTGCGACGCCGTCACCACGGCCTGGGCGGCCCTGTGCGCCGACAAGTTCGACCTGGTTTTGCTCGATCTCGGGCTGATAGACGGCGACGGGACGGAATTGCTGCGCCGCTTGCGCCAAAGCAACCACCAGATGTCAGCCCTTCCCGACCCGGCCACGCCGGTGCTCATCATCACCGCCCGCGAGCGCATTGCCGACCGCATTCACGGCCTGAACCTGGGTGCCGATGACTACGTCGTCAAGCCGTTTGATGTCGATGAGCTTGAGGCCCGCATCCGGGCGTTGCTGCGGCGCTCGGCCAGCCGGTCCAGCCCGGTCATCACCCACGGGCCGCTGGTGATTGATCCCGCAGCGCGTACCGTGCTGCGCAATGGCGAGCCGGCTGAGTTGTCGCCACGCGAATTTTCGTTGCTGCTGCTGTTGATCGAATCGCGCGGGCGGGTACTGCCCCGGCGCCAGCTGGAGGCCCGGCTCTACCAGGGCCAGGGCTCGCTGGAGAGCAATGCGCTGGAGGTGCATGTGCACCATTTGCGCCGAAAGCTCGGTGACGGCATCATCCAGACCATGCGTGGCGTCGGCTATTTCATCGCGAAGGACCCGGGCCGGGAGGCTGACGGGTGAACGCGCGCGCGCGCCGGCCGACGCTGACGCTGCGTCTGATGCTGCTGGTGCTCGGCTCGCTGGCGGTGGTGTGGGTGGCGTTTGTTTTCATTGCCTACCGGACCAGCCAGACCGAATCGGTCGAGCTCGCGGACGGCCAGCTGGCCAGCGTGGTGGCGCTGCTGCTGAACGAGCAGCATCCCGACCTGAGCGCGGCTGGCGGCGACAAGCCGCAGCCGCGACAGAATAAATCGGCCTACCACGACTACCAGCAAACGCTCACCGTGATGGTCTGGGACGCGTCCGGGCGGCGCATCACCAGCCTGGGAACTGCACCCGCGCCCGGGTTCGAGGAAGCCACCGGCTACGCCAACCTGCGCATCGGCACACCCCCCACCAACTGGCGCAGCTTTTCTCAATGGGACGTGACCCACAGCCGCAAGGTCATGGCCATGCTCAACCTCGACGAGCGCGACCGCGTGGCGGAGGAATTCGCCAGCGAGATGGCGGTTCCCGGCCTGCTGGTGCTGCCCGCGGTGGCGCTGGCACTCGGCTTGGCGATCTGGAGCGGCCTGCGCCCGCTGTACCGCCTGTCTGATGACGTGACGCGGCTGGATGTGAATGGCGGCGACCGGCTGCCGGACCGCAACTCCCTGCGCGAGTTCGAGTCAGTGGTTACGTCCATCAACACCCTTGTCCGCAATCAGGCCGCCACACTGGACCGCGAGCGACAGCTGGCCGGCGAGGTGGCGCATGAGCTGCGAACGCCGCTCTCGTCGATGGCCCTCAACGCGCATGCGCTGCGTGAGCCGCTGACCCCGGAAAAACGCGAACAGGCACTGGTGCAGATCGAACGCGATGCGCTGCGCGCCGGCCATGTGCTGGACCAGCTGCTGTCGCTCGCGCGTGCCAGCCGCTCGGATCTGCAGAAAACCACCGAGCCGGTCGATCTGCCCGAGCTGACCCGGCACATCGCCGCCGAATGCGCGCAAGCGGCGTGGGACAGCGGGCACGAGATCAGCGTTCACGTGCCGGCCCATCTGACCGTGCGCGGACACCCGCTCTTGATGGAGCTGGCCGTCAGCAACCTGGTGAGCAATGCCCTGCAGCACACGCCGCGCGGCACGGCGGTCGAAATCCAGGCCGGGCAGGACGACAACGCCGTCTGGGTGAGGGTTTGCGACGACGGCAAGCGCGCGGGTGCGCCCCCGATGGCCGAGCGCCGCCACAAGTCAGCCGACCGGCTTGGGCTGGGGCACAACATCGTGCGCCGCGTGATGGATATCCATGACGGCCAGTTTGAGCAGGTGGATGCGCCGCCGCCGTTCACCACCTGTTATGGGCTGGTCTTTCCGGCGGGCGGCCGGGTGGCCGCGGGTAAAATCGCTTGAGTTACCGACCGGTTACCCACCTACCCCTGAGGATTCACCATGGCACTCGTCTCGATGCGCGAGCTGCTGGACCATGCCGCCGACAACGGCTACGGCATTCCGGCTTTCAACGTCAACAACCTTGAGCAGGTCCAGGCCGTCATGACCGCCGCGCAGGAAGTCGGCGCGCCCGTCATCCTGCAGGCCAGCGCCGGTGCCCGCAAGTACGCGGGCGAGCCTTTCATCAAGCACCTGATCCAGGCCGCGGTCGAAACCTGGCCCGCCATTCCGCTGGTGATGCACCAGGACCACGGCCAGAGCCCCGACGTCTGCCAGGGTGCGATCAACCTCGGCTTTTCGTCCGTGATGATGGACGGCAGCCTGCAGGCCGACGGCAAGACCATCGCCAGCTACGACTACAACGTCGAGGTCACCCGCAAGGTGGTTGACATGGCGCACCAGCTGGGCGTCACGGTCGAGGGCGAGCTGGGCTGCCTGGGTTCACTGGAAACCATGAAGGGCGACAAGGAAGACGGCCACGGCACTGAGGCCACCATGACCATGGAGCAGCTGCTGACCGACCCGGAAGAAGCGGCTGACTTCGTCAAGCGCACGCAACTCGACGCGCTGGCCATCGCCATCGGCACCAGCCACGGCGCCTACAAGTTCACGCGCAAACCCACTGGCGACATCCTGGCGATCGACCGCATCAAGGCGATCCACCAGCGCATCCCCAACACCCACCTGGTGATGCACGGCAGCTCCAGCGTGCCGCAAGACCTGCTGGACATCATCCGCCAGCACGGCGGCACCATGAAGGAAACCTACGGCGTGCCGGTGGAAGAAATCCAGGAAGCCATCAAGCACGGTGTGCGCAAGATCAATATCGACACCGATGTGCGCCTCGCCATGACCGCCGCCATCCGGAAGTCCCTCGCCGAAAACGGCGACAAGTTCGATCCGCGCGACTACCTGAAGCCCGCGCGCGAGGCCGCCAGGCAGATCTGCAAGCAGCGCTACCTGCAGTTTGGCTGCGAAGGGCAGGGCGCCAGGATCAAGGGCCACAGCCTGCAAGTGGTGGCCGCCAAATACGCCAAAGGCGAGCTGGCGCAGGTGGTTCACTAGGAATGACCGCCGCCCTGCACACTTCCGCCCTCACCTCATTGCCGCTGCTGGCCCGCGGCAAGGTGCGCGACAACTATGCCGTGGGCACCGACCGCATCCTGATGGTGGCGAGCGACCGCATCAGCGCGTTCGACGTCATCATGGGCGAGCCCATCCCCGGCAAGGGCCAGTTGCTGACGCAAATGGCGTTGTTCTGGTTCGACAAGCTCGGCCCCAAAGGCCTCAACCTGTGCCCGATCCACCTCACCGGCGACGCGCCCGAGAGCGTGGTGAGCGCGGCCGAGGCGGCGCAAGTCACCGGCCGTTCGATGCTGGTCAAGCGCCTCACGCCGATCCCGGTCGAGGCGGTGGTGCGCGGGTACCTGGCCGGCAGCGGCTGGAAGGAATACCAGGACAACCGCGCCGTCTGCGGCGTGAAGCTGCCCGAGGGCCTGAAGAACGCCAGCAAGCTGCCCGAACCGATCTACACCCCCGCCGCCAAGGCCCAAGCCGGCGAGCACGACGAGAACATCACCTTCGAGCGCACGGTCGAGATGATCGGCGCTGATCTCGCCACCCGCATCCGCGACATCAGCATCGCGATCTACCAGGCGGCGGCGAATTTCGCGGCGACCAAGGGGATCATCATTGCCGACACCAAGTTTGAGTTTGGTCTGGACAAAGACGGCACGCTGGTGCTGATGGACGAGGTGCTGACCCCCGATTCATCGCGCTACTGGCCTGCCGAGAGCTATGTCGAAGGCGCCAACCCGCCCAGCTACGACAAGCAGTTTTTGCGCGACTGGCTCGAAGCCGTGCGCATCAACGGCAAGCCCTGGGACAAAACCCCACCCGCCCCGCGCCTGCCCCGCGACGTGGTGGACAAGACCGCCGCCAAGTACCAGGAAGCGCTGACGCGGTTGACAGCCTAATTCAACATCATGCTCAGCTTGCGCCGGTAGCCCGAAACCAGCGCGGCCTGCGGGTCTTCCTGCATCGCGGCTTTGCCGGAGAGTTCAATCCCGCCGGCGGATTTGCCCGTCGCCTCCGCACCGCCGCGCGGCTTGGGCGGCGTCAGCAGCTCCAGGATGGCCACGTAGGTCTTGCGTGGCGCTTCGTCGCCCCATTTCTTGTCGCGCATGATGATCTCGAGCAGTTCATCGAGCGAGGCCGTCCACTGGCCCTCGGCCATCAGCGCGCGGGCCTTGGCGTAGCGGGTGTCGAAATCACGCTTGTTTTCCGCGATTTTTGAGTCAAATTGCTCGATGGTCCAGTTCCCGCGGTCATCTTTAGCTACAAAATCCATAGCATCCCGCCATTGCGCCAGCGCCACGAAGCGCAGTGCCGCCGGGATGCGCGCGAGCGCCGGCGCGATGATTCCTTGGGCTTCGTCCAGCGCGCCGGTGCCAATCAACAGCCGCGCGTAGTCAAAGCGCGCGTCGTCATTGGTCGGGTCGGTGGCCAGCGCCTCGCGCAGCAGCTCCAGCGCGGCAGCGGTGTCGCCGGCCTGCAGCAGCTGGGTGGCGGCGTCGGTGTCGGCTTCGGCTTCCAGCGCGGCCTCGCTGGGCACATGCTTGTCCAAAAACTCGCGCACCTTGCCGGCGGGCACGGCGCCCATGAAGCCATCGACCGGCTTGCCGCCCAGCAGCAGCACGCAGGTGGGGATGCTCTTGATGCCAAAGGCCTGCGCCAGCTCCTGCTCCTGGTCAGAGTCGATCTTGACCAGCTTGAAGCGGCCCGCGTACTCGGTTTCCAGCTGCTCCAGGATCGGCCCGAGGGTCTTGCAGGGCGCGCACCAGGGCGCCCAGAAGTCGACAAGCACCGGTGTCGTCATCGACGCGGCGATGACTTCGGTTTCAAAGTTGGCGATGGTGACGTCAATCATGGGAAGGGGCTCGGGGTGAAAACGTAAAATTCAAGGATGACACCAATTCACATCGGCATCGTGATGGGTTCCAGCTCCGACTGGGACACCCTGCAGCACGCCGTGCAGATTCTCCAACAATTCGGAATCGGTCACGAAGCGCGGGTGGTTTCGGCCCACCGCATGCCCGACGACATGTTTGCCGACGCCGAGGCCGCGGCCGGCCGCGGGCTCAATGCCAGCCTCCCTGGCGCGGGTGGCGCGGCCCACCTGCCGGGCATGCTGGCCGCCAAAACCTGCGTGCCGGTGCTCGGCGTGCCGGTGGCCAGCCGCCACCTGCAGGGCGTCGATTCGCTGCACAGCATCGTGCAGATGCCCAAGGGCGTGCCGGTGGCCACCTTTGCCATCGGCAACGCCGGTGCCGCCAACGCCGCACTGTTTGCCGTGGCCATGCTGGCCAATGAAGACCCCGGACTGCGTGTGAAGCTCGAAGCCTTTCGCACCGCGCAAACTGAAGCGGCGAGGGCCATGACCCTCCCCCCGGCGGCCGCATGACGCCTGTCGCCATCGCACCGGGCCAGACGCTCGGCGTCATGGGTGGCGGCCAGCTCGGCCGCATGTTCGTGCACGCAGCGCAGCAACTGGGCTTTGAGACCGCCGTGCTCGACCCCGACGCCGCCAGCCCGGCCGGCCAGGTCAGCCACCACCATGTGCACGCCGATTACCTTGACCCGAAAGGCCTGGCGCGGCTGGCGGCGCTGTGCGCGGCCATCACCACCGAATTCGAGAACGTGCCGGCGCCCGCACTGCGCACCCTGGCCGAAACCTGCCCGGTGTCGCCCGGCGCCGAGGCAGTGGCCATCGCCCAGGACCGCGCGCTGGAAAAAGCGCACTTCACGCGCTGCGGCGTGGCCTGCGCGCCGTATGCGGTGATCGAGACGCCCGAGCAGCTGGCGGCCGTGGCCGACGACCTGCTGCCCGGCATCGTCAAGACCACGCGGCTCGGCTACGACGGCAAGGGCCAGATCCGCGTGCGCACGCGCGATGAGCTGGCCGACGCCTGGCAGCAGCTGCGCCAAGTGCCCTGCGTGCTGGAGAAAATGCTGCCGCTGGCGGCCGAATGCTCGGTGATCGTGGCGCGCGGCGCCAACGGCACCTGCGTCCACTTCCCGCCGCAGCTCAATTTGCACCGCGACGGCATCCTGGCCGTGACCGAGGTTTTTGAGGGAAATCTGCCGCCGGTGCTTGTTCAGCGGTCAATCGACGCTACAAAATCAATAGCACATGGCCTGCAGTACGTGGGCGTGCTGTGCGTCGAGTTTTTTGTGCTGGCCGATGGCAGTCTGGTCGTCAACGAGATGGCACCGCGCCCCCACAACAGCGGCCACTACACGCTGGACGCCTGCGACGTGTCGCAGTTTGACCTGCAGGTGCGCGCCATGGCCGGCCTGCCGCTGCCCCAGCCGCGCCAGCACAGCCCCGCGATCATGCTCAATTTGCTGGGTGACTTGTGGTTTGACGCGGCCGCCCAACCCCAACCCCCCCCCTGGCCCGCCGTGCTGGCCCTGCCCGGCACCCAGCTGCACCTGTACGGCAAGGCCGAGGCGCGGCGCGGCCGCAAGATGGGGCCCCTGAACATCACCGGCGACAGCATCGACGCCGTGCGCGCCACCGCGCTGCAAGCCGCGCAGCTGCTGGGCATCGCGCCGTTCTGAAGCCGCCCGCCTTCCCGCCCACCCCGATGATCCTCAACGGCAGCCAGCCTGAATCCATCGCCGCTGCTGTGCGCGCGCTGCAGGCCGGCGACCTGGTGGGCCTGCCCACCGAAACGGTCTATGGCCTGGCCGCCGACGCCGCCAGCGACGCCGCCGTGGCCAGGATCTTTACGGCCAAGGGCCGCCCCGCCGACCACCCGCTGATCGTGCACGTGGCCGACGCGGCCGGCGTGGCGCACTTCGCTGACAACGTGCCGGCCTTTGCCGACAAGCTCATCCGCGCCTTCTGGCCCGGCCCCTTGACGCTGATCTTGCCGCGCCGCGCCAGCATGGGCCGCGCCGCCGCCGCCGGGCAAGATTCGATTGGTCTGCGCTGCCCCTCGCACCCGGTCGCGCAGACGCTGCTGCAGGCCTGCGCGGCGGCTGGCGTGCACGGCCTGGCCGCGCCCAGCGCCAACCGCTTTGGCCGCGTCAGCCCCACTACTGCCGCCCACGTGCAGGCCGAGTTGGGGGCTGATTTGCTGGTGCTGGACGGCGGGCCGTGCGCCGTCGGCATTGAATCGGCCATTGTCGATTGCACGCGCGGCGCGCCCGTGCTGCTACGCCCCGGCGTGCTTACCCGCGCGCAGATCGAGGCCGCCTGCGGCCTGCCGCTGCGCGACCGGGATGAGCTGGCCACGCCCGACCCGCGCGCCCCCGGCACCCTGCAGGCGCACTACGCGCCGCACGCCAAGGTGCGCCTGATGGACGCGCGCGCCCTGCAAACCGCGCTCGACCTGCTGGGCGCCGACGCCGCGCACATCGCCGTCTATTCACGCGCCATCCTGCGCTCACGCTCGGCCCAGATCCTGCGCCGCCGCATGCCCGACGACGCCGCCGCCACCGCGCAACAACTGTTCGGCGTGCTGCGCGAGTTCGACACCCAGGGCGCCCGCCTGATCTGGATCGAAAACCCGCCCGATGCGCCGGAGTGGGACGGGGTGCGGGATCGGCTGGAGAGGGCGGCGGCGGCGTGAGATTCACTGCGCGATGGCATGTGGCAACGCAAGACTTGGCCCTACGCCGCTACTGTGCCGACCTGCTGTGGCTATAGTGCAACTACCGCGCGCGCTCCCGAACCTGATCCAACAGGCGGACTTGCCGCAGGGGTGGCGTGCGGGGTTTCATGGGTTAATTTATAACTGCATTTTTATACAGTATACTCACCGCAAACCCAATGTACAAGCCAGTCTTGGAGGTTTTGGATGCCCAGATTAGACCGCAAGCGCTTTTTTATCCCGCAAGTTTTGCGGTCGAAATTACGTTAGGCGTCATGAAAGCTAACCAGCTCACTCAAGGACACGAGCGTCGAGTCATGTACCTTGAGAACAAGGACGGGCTCCTAGAAGGTGCGCAGGCACGTATTGGCTGGGTCACCTTTTCAAAGACTGGGCGCACGGTCTACTACGCCGGGCGGTCACTTAAAGCCATAGGCGGTCGTGGCGTTCGCGGCAACTTCATCGACGAGCAAAGTGGCGAGGAATTCTGGGTTTCGGGTATTAAGAAGCGAGGCTCAAACGCCCATGCCAACGAATCAACGTCGGTAGTCGTAGATGACGACGCAAAAGACGAATATGAACGTCTCCGTCAAGACGCCTAACAAATCGTTCGAGCGGACGCGTGCGGGATAAAGTGCCAAGCTCATACGTCGGCGCGCGCGCCGCTCAACTCAACCGTTAGGCGTCGTAAGCAATCACATGTGCCGAACCGAGCCAAAGTCCCGGCTGCAAGCTATTGAGCTCAATACACCACACACGAATCCTCGAGCGAACTTGCAACTGGTGTCCAGCATTTGGAAGCCCACGGCGCTCCGACTCGCCTTGAAAGAATGCAAATCCAGTGCTCGCGCCGAGGCGCGAGCACGAACAAATGTTGGTCAGTCAGTTGGGCCGCAGCCCTGCCGGGCACGGAAGCCCGTCACTGCTCGCAAGGCTTCGGCTGTCCTTCCCCGAGGGCTGCAGCTAAAGTCGGGCGTGCAACGGCTTGTCCCGTCAACTTCGACGCCTAACCCTTTACAGGGACTTCCCACGTAGTCAAGCGGCTTGGTCGATAGGTATTCCTTGT
>JANOBJ010000089.1:0-3100 GCA_031411575.1 Betaproteobacteria bacterium
CCCAAGCCACGGCCGGCCTGCCCGCGCTGACCGACGGGGTGCAACTGGTGGAAGCCGGGCTGGGCTTGGATGTGGGCGACTACGCCGCGCTGGCGCTGGTGGCCTGAGCGCTCGCCATCCGCCAGCCCTTGGGCGGTCTGCGCCTACACTGGCCAGGTTCCTCCTCTGTTTTTGCGCCCCATGATTCGCTGGCTCATCGTCATCTTTCTCGCCCTGATGTTGATCAGCTGGTTCACCCCGCTGCTGCAGAAGCTGGGCTTTGGCAAGCTGCCGGGCGATTTCCGTTTCAAGCTGTTCGGGCGCGAGTGGTTTATTCCGCTGACCACCACGCTGCTGCTCAGCGCCGTGGCCAGCCTGGTGAGCAAGCTGGTCTGACCGGCTCCGCACCGGCACCGGCGGTGCACGCAACCGATCAGGAGGAGATGGTCCAGCTGTGGCTGCACTTGCGGCACTGCACCGCGGTCTGCTCGTTGGCCGGGTCATCCCGGGTCACATTGAACAGCCCATAGGCCTGGCAATGCGCACAGACGGCCTGGTTGGCAACGGCTTCGGCGTGCATGAGCAGATAGAGGTAGCGGCGCAGCGCCCAGAGCCCGATCGCGGCACTGACCAGCACGAACGCCGCGTCCATCAGCTTTTCGCCCAGCGTACCGCCCTTGAAGATCTCCAGGCTGGCCATCAGCGCGATGGTGCACAGAAACGCCAGCAGCATGTGCGCGTGGCTGGACAGCAGTTCGCGCTCATACCACTTGCGAAAACCCACACGCCGTACCCCATCGGCCAGCGGGCGGTTGAGCAGGTTGCGTGCGGCCATCGTGTCAAGTTCCTGTCTACATCGTGGCACAGTTCGCCAGCACCTGCCGGCAGTGGGTTGTTTCAGTCCGTCGCCGTGCGCTCCAGCGTCTCAAGGAAGCGGTTGCGCCACCAGTGCACGTCCTGCTGGCGGATGCCGGTCAGCAAGGCCTGGTGGCGTTGCTGCCGTTCGGCCAGCGGCATCTGTAGCGCGCGCTGGATGGCCTCGGCCATGCCGTCGGTGTCGTACGGATTGACCAGCAGCGCATCGGTCAGCTGCTCGGCTGCCCCGGCAAACCGCGACAGCACCAGTACGCCGGGATCCGCCGGGTCTTGTGCCACGACGAACTCCTTGGCGACGAGGTTCATGCCGTCGCGCAACGGCGTCACCAGCGCCACGCGCGCCGCCCGGTACAGGCCCGGCACGCGGCGGCGCGACAGGTTGCGGTGCATGTAGCGCACCGGCATCCAGTCCAGTTCGCCATGGTTGCCGTTGATGGCGCCGCACAGGTTCTCCAGCTCGCGGCGCAGCGACGAATAGGCTCGCACGTCCTCGCGGCTGGGCGACGCGATCTGGATCAGCGTGGCGCTGCCCAGGTTCTCCGGGTACTTCTGCAGCAGCAAGCGGAAGGCGCGCAGGCGCTGCGGCAGGCCCTTGGAGTAATCCAGCCGCTCGACGCCGATCAGCAGGCGCCGCCGGGAGTACTCATTGCGCAGCTTCTCGTACATGTCGCGCCCTTCGCGCGCGTGGGTCAGCGCCGCGAACTCGTCCACGTCAATGCCGATCGGAAAGGCCTGCGCGTGCAGCGTCTTGCCAAAGGCCCGGAACTGGTGCTCGCCGAGGGTTTCGGCCGGTGTTTCGGTGCCCACGTAACGCGAAAAATGCGCCACGTCGGTCTGGCTCTGGAAACCCACCAGGTCGTATGAAAACAGCGAGCGCATCAACCATTCGTGTTGGGGAATCGCCGCCAGCAGCGGTGGCGGCGGCAGGGGAATGTGCAAGAAGAAGCCCATGCGCTGCCGGCAGCCAATGGCCCGCAGCTCGGCGGCCAGGGGGATCAGGTGGTAGTCGTGCACCCACACCACGTCGTCGGGCAGCAGCAGCGCCGCCAGCTGGCGCGCGAACATCTGGTTGACGCGGCGGTAGCCGCCGATGAAGCCGGCGTCGAAATCGGCCAGGTCAAGCCGGTAGTGGAACACCGGCCACAGCACGCCGTTGCTGTAGCCCAGGTAGTAGCTGTCGTGGTCCTCGCGGGTCAGGTCCACCGTGGCGACCTGCACGCCGCCAACCGTCTGCAGCTGGACCTTGGTTTCGCCTGGCGTGCCGTCCTCGACGATCTGGCCGCTCCAGCCGAACCACAGGCCGCCAGAGGCTTCCAGCGCTTGGCCCAACGCCACCGCCAGCCCGCCGGACGAGGCGGTCTTGCGCGGATCGGCCACGCGGTTGGAGACGACGACCAGACGTGGCATGCGGCCTCAGATCACCGTGTCCCAGCCGGCGGACAGGCGGACCGCTGCGTTGATGATGCCCACCATGGAATAGGTCTGCGGGTAGTTGCCCCACATCTCTCCGGTGACGGGATGGGTGTCTTCAGACAGCATGCCCAGCGGGTTGCGCGCTGCCAGCATGGTTTCGAAGATCGCCCGCGCCTCCTGCAGGCGGCCAATGCGCGCCAGCGCGTCGATCCGCCAGAAGGTACAGATGTTGAACGCTGTCTCGGGTTTGCCGAAGTCGTCAGCGGCCTCGTAACGGCGCATGTAGGGGCCGTCGCACAGGTGGCGCTCCAGTGCTTCCACCGTCGAGACGAAGCGCGGGTCGTGCGGCTCGATGAAGCCGACTTCGGCCATCAGCAGCACGCTGGCATCGAGTTCGTTGCCGCCAAAACTTTCGGCAAACGCACCGCGCGCCTCGCACCACGACTCGCGCAGGATGCGCGTGCGCATGGTGAGCGCGTGAGCCTGCCAGTACAGCTCGCGGTCCGCCCGCCCGAGTGCGTGGGCGATCTTGGCCAGCCGATCGCAGGCAGCCCAGCACATGAGAGCTGACGAGGTGTGGATGCGTGCCCGCGTGCGCAGCTCCCACATGCCGGCATCAGGCTTGTCGTAGTGCAGCACAGCCTGCTCGCCCACCGCCTCCAGTCGCTCGAACTCGGCATCGCCTCCCTGGCGCAGCAGGCGTTTGTCATGAAACGCCTGGGCGGCGCCCAGCACCACATTGCCATACACATCGTGCTGGAAATGCTCCTGCGCCTGGTTGCCGATGCGCACCGGCCCCATGCCCCGGTAACCCGCCAGCTGGCCGCACAGG